>NZ_JAKUHD010000004.1:0-378721 GCF_022664325.1 Bacillus cereus group sp. BfR-BA-01310
GCCTACTTTTATAACATCTATAAACGATAATAAAATACTACGTGAAAAGACCGCATTTTGTATAAATATATCCCTTAAGTTGATGGGTGTGGGGTATCGCCCCATGCCCATTAACCTAGGATTTTGAAGTATCCCCATGACGAAAATTTCATCCTTTCATAGTTGTCCATAGAAATTTAGTTCATTTTTTTCGTTTTGGGGAAGAATGTATTTCTTAACTTGATAGCGATGGGGTAGCACCAACAAAACGCGAATTTCTTTAGTTGATTTATCAATATTAATAGTATTATTTCAAAGCTACACTAAGACATAAAAAAATACTAATTTCCTGTAAGTGTTTTAAAAGATAGAAAACAACTGTTTACGGTATGAAAATAGTGCTATTCACCAAGAGGAATTTTTTACTTCCCCTTAGGATAGCACTACACTACATTATAAGTGCTGCTTGATTAAGCATAACATCTCCCCCCTCTTAATTTGACTGTAATTGTGCCAAAAAGCCAAGTTGTTGTGAAGCAGTAATAAAACAAATATAAGCACAAAGCTCTACAATTTCTTTTTCCGTCCAATATTGTTTTAATACATGAAACATATGATCATCTATTGCGTTACGATTATGAACAAATGTATGGGCAAAAGTAACTGCTACACTTATCTCTTCAACTTTTTGCACGTCATCTGGTCTGCCCTTTGCCACACAGTACGGACATTCATTCCCATATGCCAATGTTCTTCGCACCTGTTCTTTTAATTCTTTTGAAAGAGTACCTGTTTCATTTAATGTATCCTCTAGCATACTCCATGAATGTAATATATCCGGATTATGCCCTAATAATCTTTGAAACTTTGTTTCTCCAACAGTTGATAATGAAATTCTCTCCATCATTTTCCCCTCCTATTTCCTTCCTTTTTATTGTAAAATAAATAAATGATATTTTACATTTCATATGAATCTTAATTTATAACTTTTCTTTACAAAAATCATCATTTTACTGGAGGTATACTTACAAATGCAACTAGATCGTGTAGATCGTAAAATTTTAAATGAATTATATAATGATAGTCGCCTTTCCATGCGTGAATTAGCGAAACGAGTAAACTTATCCGCTCCTTCTACTACAGAACGTGTTCGCAAGCTGGAAAATGAAGGTGTCATTCAAAAATATACAATTGATATTGATTATAAAAAAGCAGGCCTTGTATTAGACTGTATTTTAGAAATCACCTTAAAGAATGGTGATACAACACGTATGCAACAATTTATTCAATCTTATCCATCTGCAAGTTTTTGTTATCGAGTAACGGGAAGTTTATGTTACATCGTTAAAATTTCTGTCCCTTCACTCGTTGAACTTGAAAAATTTATCAATGATGTTTCTTCATATGCAACAACAGTTTCTCATATCGTATTATCAGAAGTATCTCTTACTCCTGATATTGAACATATTTTCCCAGAAGATTAATTCATCTTTATTCATGAAAAAGATAAAAAACCCCTTACAAAAAGAATAAAAATGATTTATTATGTATTAAAATACATAAAGATCGAGAAAGGGGCCTTACATTGAAAATCTGGTTTTATGAAAAAACAACACAATTAGATGATTTGCTTGGTATTTGGGACAATGTTCCGACCATCCCTCGAATTGGTGAAAAAGTTGAACTTCTAAAAACGGTTCGGATCGTTACAGATATTAAATATGTGAAAAACGGAAATAATTTCCGCGTAGAAATTATTACAAATTAAAAAGTAGCTCTCCTTTTTTACCGGAGAGCTACTTTTTTTATGGCCTATAATCTGCTTTTTTTATAATAATCTTATCTTCTTCTACAGCTACTGTTACATACTCATTTTCTTCTAACTTGAGTTGGTTTACAGCTTCATCTGGCAGTTCCACCGCCATCAATCTATCTGTTATTATAACTTGGCTATACATTTCATTTCCTTGCGATGAATTCATCACTTTTTCCTCATTTATTAAACGAATCGGTGGCACCCCTACTTCTTTTACGGCACGCCAATTTTTCCAAATAAAAGGAATTAACCATAATAAACCGATAATAGCTAAAATAATACCCATCCATAAATTGCTTTGTGCCTGTAATTCCTTAATCGAAATTGCATCACTTCCATCTCCGCCTATAAATTGCATACTAGTTGCTATAAGATTGTTTACAGCGTGTACCGCAATATTTGTCCATATGTTCTTTGTCTTTATGTAAAGAAGGCACATAATAACCCCAAACATAAAAGCACCAATAACATCAAAATGTCCCAAACCGAAAATAAGTGACGATATAATAACAGCTCGTTTAATCCCCCATTTGTAAGCCATTCGTTGCAAGAAAAAACCTCTAAAAATAACTTCTTCCATAATAGGTGCTAAAATGCACGCTGAAATGAAACTGAATATCACCATATATATGTTACTCGTATTAATTACATTTCCATCTTCTAACATACTAACTAAGAAATTAGGTAAAGTATGTGCTAATATGTAAAATTGAATATGGGATATGCCAACTGAAAAAATCATTCCCATTATCGTTGCTAATAAAATTAACCCCCAATGTAAACGTCCTGGCTTATCAAAAAAACTTTTAAAAACAACATTATTGTTATTTGTTTTTACGTATAACCAAAATAGTGGAAATACAAAAAATATAGATATTTGTGATATGAATTCTATTGTACTGTCAGAAGCTCCTGACAAACTTAATGGAATCATCGTAAGGAACATTCCTATAATCATCCATCCAAAAAAACTTCGTAGTCTTATACGTGAAAATGCATAGTGCATATGGAACACCTCCAAAGATAGTAAAAAGTAAAACTTTAATCATTGTTTTATGCGCAACTCATCTCCTACAAATGGCGGGATAACTAAATTATAATATGAATATAGTTGAAAATCTTCCTATTTTTCTCAAATACTATCAAACAACATACCTATTAAATTATATAATAATGACCTTATTCGATATACCATATCGCTGTTTTTCAACTTAGTTATAATTATATTCCTAAGTAAATATGTATTCGCTGCACTTAATGACTATATAAACCAAAAGAAAGCTGGAATAGACCCGATATTTTACCTAGCTTGAAATACAGAGAATACTGGGGGATTAAAGAATGAGCTGGTTAATAAAAATCCCCGTTAACACGGGGATTTTTATATTATAATACGTCACGCTTTTGGAATAATACACTTGATGCTACAAGTAATACTGCAAAATATGCAACTACAAGTAATAATGAAGTTGTAAACGTAAATTCTGTAAATGGCGGTTCTGCACCACGATTAATTAATTTATTGCCATCGTAAACATTTAAATTTAAATGGAAAAGCACAACAAATTTTGCGGAGCCTTTTGCAAGCATCATAAGCATCATCTTAATTGGCCTTTGTAGGAAAAAGAAGAACAATGTAATAATTAATGGTAATACAGACTTTCTAAATACATTCGCTAAGAAAAAGGCAAGTGTTGCAAAGAAGAACGGTGAAAGTAATTGATACAAAATGGACTTCAATGCAATTCCTAACGTTAATTCTGTTTTACTACCATCCATTATAATCGCACCGACAATCATTGCAATTAACATACCTGCAAATACTATAAATGTTATCGTTAGTAACACAGAAATATATTTAGAGAATAAAATCATGATTCTTTTTCTTGGACGAATTAATAATTGCTTAATTGTTCCTTTTTGAAACTCATCCGTAATTGTACGAGAAGCAATTGTAATTCCAAAAATTGTTGCAAATAAAATAATTAAACCAATCTCTGAACTTGCAAAATCTAAATATGATCCCTTAAACTCATTTCCTTCTCCCCATTTCAGCATCACTAAAACTCCTAAAATCTCTAGCACTGCAACTACACCTATTAAAATATACATACTTTTTTTCGCATGTAACTTTAAAAATTCACTTTGAATTAATTTAAACATTACGCTTTCACTCCCCCAGTAATCTCTAAGAATTCATCCTCTAACGTTTTATTTTGGACTGTAACACCATACACAAGTACATCACCTTGCACTAACTGTTTTACAATTTGCGGAATCTCTTCTTTCATTATAGATGTTACAATTACATTCCCTTTTTCCTTACCTTTAATAATTTCATTTGCTTTCTGTACTTGGTCTACTTCAAATGCCACAACTACCGTTTCATCATGTTTCGCTTGTTCATGTAAGTTATACTCTTGTACAAACTCACCTTGTTGAATAATAACAACGCGATCACACATTAATTCAATCTCACTTAATAAATGGCTCGATACGATTACCGTAATATTCTCTTCTTTCGCTAATCGTTGTAAATAATCACGAATTTGACGAATACCAGCTGGATCTAATCCATTTGTCGGTTCATCTAAAATTAATATTTTTGGCTGATGAAGTAACGCCTGTGCAATTCCTAAACGTTGTTTCATACCAAGTGAGTATGTTTTCACCTTTTTATGAATCGCATGCTCTAATTCAACAAGCTTTACAATTGCAGCGATGCGCTCTTTACTAATAGGTGTAATTGCCATATTCGCAAAATGCTTTAAGTTTTGCATACCAGTCATATAATCATATAGTTCAGGATTTTCTACAATCGCTCCAATTTGCTCTAACGCCTTTTCACGCTCTGTACGAATACTATGACCACAAATTGTAATATCACCTTCTGTCATCGAAATAAGACCTGTCATCATACGAATTGTCGTCGTCTTACCACTACCATTCGGCCCAAGGAACCCGTATACTTCTCCTTCACGAACCTCAAATGATAAGCCACGAATAATTTCTGTTCTACCGATCTTTTTTCGGACATTTTCTAATTTCACTACTACATTTCCCAATGATGATTCCCCCTTTAAACTTCTAGCTTTTTGTCGATGATGCGACCTGTAACTACTATTAATACAATTGTGAATAAACAATTAAAACATAGATTTAAAACTGTAATCTCTGTACCAGAATAAAATGATGTAATTAAAAAGCCGTTTTGATCTATAAATCCAATATTATTTATAGCAAACACATGCCTTTCTACTTGCTGAAAGATAGACATCATTTCCAAATTAAATGCGGCAAAAACGATGAATAAAACTACGCAAACGATCTTACTCATTGATGATTTCATTTTGAACAGTTTTACAATTACCATAATCAAATAAATAGAAACTAGCATATTAACAAAATCTAGTCCCCATAAGAAAATAGATATCGTATGCTGTAATATTCCATAATCATATAAACTGTGAATTTCTTGCTGGACACCTAAATCTGTTTTTCCTTTGTAAATATTTAAAGAAAAATAATATAGAAAAATGATTCCTATTCCTAGCAAAATCATAAAGAGTAGTACAAAAAATAAAATATTTGCACATATATACTTTTGTGCTGAAATAGAAGTATAACGAAGCATAGAGTTTTTTAGCATTTTCCGAAAAGACGATATACCTGTTAGAAGAATTGCAAATCCAGTTATACTTAGTACGATCAAAAATATAATAATTATTATATCCTGCCTCTCTGAAATTCTAACCCCTGAAATTCCCTTCATATTAAATAAAAGAATTAATGAAGCTGTAATAAATCCAAAGTAAATAATGGCTATTTTTCTCTTATTACAATTATACAGATAACGAAAAAGCTGACTCATTTCTCATAGACCTCCTTAAACAGCTCATGTACCGCCTTACCCCTTTGAAATCGTAGCTCTTCTACATTTTCATACAAAATCATTTCTCCATCTTTCAAAAAAATCACTTCATCAAATATATTCTCGATTTCTTCTATTAAATGAGTTGAGATAAGCATCGTGCAATCTTCTCTGTAAAATTTAAGGATAAGTTCCAATACATGTTCTCTAGAAACAAGATCTATACCACCGAGTGGCTCGTCTAGAACATACAACTTAGCTTTTCGTGAAAATGTTAATATAATTTGCAGCTTCTCAATCATTCCTTTTGATAATGCTGTAATTCTTTCTTCTAGCGGTATTTTAAATTCAACTATCGTATCTACCGCTTTTTGAATATCAAATTCTTTATAAAAATCCCGATAGAAAAATAAAGCATCTTTTACAGTCATCCATTCTTCAAATATCGGCTTATCTGGCAAAAATGAAACGATTTCTTTCGTCTCTAACCCAACTTTTTTACCGTTAATGGTAATGCTACCTTCAGAAGGATGTTGTAAGCCCGCAATCATTTTCAATAACGTCGTTTTCCCGCTCCCGTTATCTCCAACGAGCCCAATAATTTTCCCTTCTGTAATCTCTATGTTTAACTCACGGATTACTGCTTTCAATCCATATTTTTTCCATAAGTCTTCTATTTTTAATAGCTCTGTCATTCGCTCTCCTCCCTTTTCTCACTTAATGAAGAACGAAGAATCGAAAGAATTTCTTCTTCTGAAAAACCTAAATTGTCCATTCCATCTATAAAGGAATGAAGCAATTCTTTCGCCATGTCTTTGCGCAGCTCCATAATTTTCTCCCCTTCATTCGTTACATATCGTCCCATTCCTCTACGTGTAACAACAACCCCATCCCGTTCCAGCTCTTGAAATGTACGCTGAATCGTATTCGGATTCACTTGTAATTCACTCGCTAATTCACGTACGGAGGAAATTTTATCACCAGGCAATAAATGTCCTGTTACAATTTCCTTTTTTATGTATTCCATTACTTGAATGTAAATTGGTGTATTTGGAGAAAACTCTATTTTCATTTCTTCCCTCCTGTCTTAGTGTATTAGTTAAATAGTACACTAAGGCAAATTATATGTAAATACTTACAATATAATTTGTAATAAAAAGGCAGTGTAACTTTCGTTACACTGCCTTCCTTTAATAAAATATCAGTAAATCTATTCAATGATAGTTTCACTCGTTTGAATTCACATATAACCTTATGCGAAAATTATTTTACTTTCACTTGAGTTAGCACAGATTTAAACGTATTAATAACTGTATCTACTTCTTCATAACTAATTGTAAGAGATGGTTCAATACGAATTGTTTTTGAGTTAATTAATGTTCCAGCAACAAGAATACCTTGATCGAACATCGCCTTTGACACTTCATAACCAATCTCGTCTTTATGGAATTCAATACCAATCATTAAACCTTGACCACGAATTTCAAAGATTTTATCATCATGCCCTTCTGCTGCTTGTTTCAATCCCTTTAAGAAATACTCCCCAACTTCCGCAGCTCGTTCCGGTAATTTCTCTTCCAATAATACATGAATTGTTGCAATTGCAGCAGCACATGCAAGAGGATTTCCTCCAAATGTTGTTGTATGCATAAATGGATTTTCAAACCAACTTTGGAATACTTTTTCTTTCGCAACAATAGCTCCTGCTGGCATTACACCTCCACCAAACGCCTTCGCAAGACAAATAATATCCGGCACAACATCATATAATTCTGCAGCAAACATTTTTCCGGTACGTCCCATTCCAGTTTGCACTTCATCAAAAATAAGGAGTGATCCAAACTCATCACAAAGCTCTCGCACTTGTTTCAAATAATTTTCTGGAGGTAAAATAATGCCGCCCTCTCCTTGAATTGGTTCTAGAATAACTGCTGCAACATCTTCTCCCACTAATGCACATGTCTCAAATGTTTTTCTCATCATATCAATATCGCCAAATGGAACGTGGCGGAAACCAGGAATTAATGGTAAGAATGGCTTACGGAACATTCCTTTTGCCGTTCCAGATAGGGCACCAAGACTCTTACCATGGAAGGCACGAGTTGTAGAAATGAAAGTTGTTCTTTCACTATACATTTTTGCTAGTTTTAACGCTGCCTCCACACTTTCTGTACCACTGTTTGTAAAGAAGGCGTATTTCAAATCACCAGGTGTAATGTCCGCTAAAATCTTTGCAAGAATTGCTCGAAGTGGATCTAGTAAATCCTGACTGTGTAATGCTTGACGCTTTAATTGATCTGTCACAGCTTTTACTACTTTTGGATTACGGTGACCAACATTGTAAATTCCGAATCCACCTAAACAGTCAATATATTTTTTACCATTAATATCCATAAAGCAAGATCCTTCATCAGACCATTCTACTGCTGCAAATTGTCCATCCTTTGTTACTGTTTTTCTATAAGCAAGAAAACCAGGATTTACATGCTCTCTAAATCCATCTACTGTTTCTTTTTGAATCCAGTTCGCCTCTTCTTCAGAGACTTTTTCTTTTTCAATTAACTGTAGTACTTTCGTAATGTACTCATTTACAGTTGAATCTTTTACATCTTTCTCATTCAATTTATTTTTCACGTTCGTTCCCATCTAATTCACCCCTACATTTTTTTTATTTACAAACCAACCTATCGGTTCTACTTCTAGATTTATATTAATCTGCTTAATTTCTTGAAATTCTTCTAAACCAAACGTTCCTAGGCTACGCCCAATACCACTTTGCTTATATCCACCCCAAGGTGCCTCATTGTATGTTGGATGATAACTATTAATCCACGTAATTCCTGCGCGAAGTTTACGAATCACGCGCATTGCTTTTGCACCATCAACTGTAAATACTCCTCCAGCCAAGCCATAATCTGTACCATTGGCCAACTCAATTGCTTCCTGTTCACCTTTAAACTTTTGAATTACTACAACAGGACCGAAAATTTCTTCTTGTACAATGCGCATCTCCGGTTTTACATTGACAAAGACCGTTGGTTCAATAAAGAAACCATCGCCTTTTCCACCCTCCGTTATCCGTCTACCACCGCAAGCAATGTCTGCGCCTTCGTCTTTCCCAATTTCAATGTAGCTTAATACTTTTTCCATATGTTCTTGACTTACAAGTGGCCCCATTTCTGATTCTGGATTATCACCAGGTCCAACTTTAATTTGCTGTGCTCGCTCTACAAAACTATTAACAAATTTATCGTAAATATTTTCTTCTACGAGGATTCTTGATCCTGCTGAACATACTTGTCCGCTACCTGCATAAATACCAAACAAAGCATAATCAATAGCAGTCTCAAAATCTGCATCTGCAAAAATAATATTTGGGGATTTCCCTCCAAGTTCTAACGAAATCTTTTTCATATTATCTGCCGCTGTTCTCATAATGTGTTTACCTGTTTTTGTTCCACCCGTAAAGGAAATCATATCCACTTTATGACTCGCTGCAATTTCATTTCCTACTATCGGACCTGCCCCCATTACCATATTGGCAACCCCTTTTGGTAGCCCTACTTTTTCAAGAATTTCGAATAGCTTTGTTGCAGTAATTGGTGTCACTTCAGAAGGTTTAAACACAATTGTATTTCCAGCTGCTAAAGCAGGTGCAATTTTCCATACACTCATCAATAGCGGATAATTCCATGGAACAATTAATCCACAAACACCAACTGGCTCTCTTACAACCATCGCTTGTATCGGATCGGCTACATGATATGTTTGCCCATCTGGCTTTGTAATCAATCCGGCGTAATAACGAAAACAAGCCGCTGCATCTCCAATATCTCCTTCTGCCTCACGGTATGTTTTTCCATTATCCATTGTTTCAAGATACGCTAATTCTTCCATATTTTTATCAATTTCATCTGCTATTTTAAATAAATATGATGCCCTTTCAGCAGTGGATGTTTCTGACCAAATTCCGCTATCGAAAGTCGCTCTTGCTACTTCTATCGCGTATTTTGCATCCTCGATTGTTCCCTCAGGTGCATATGCTATACCCTTGCCATTCGCAGGGTTAATAATCGTTCTTTTCTCTTGATTACTAGACTCTCTCCATTCACCGTTTACATACATTTTTAAATCTAGCACTATCTTGAATCCCCCTTTATCGATCGTTTATATATTTATAAGCAATTTTCATGCCAATATTTAAAGTGCAAAGGAATCATACAAAGACTGACTATTTTCTTAAAATCAACAAAAAATTTATGCATTTTCGCATGCGTTATTCCATTTTGCATAAAACGGAACATTAATCATTTCCGCTATCATCTTTAATTTTGCTAAAACTTGAAATGATATTCCTACTACCCGCAAATATCAAAATTACTCTACACATTAACAAAAAGGAGAAGTCTATATGACCTTCTCCTTTTTTAGGAATAAGAGATTATATCAGCCTCCATCCCTTTTTCGCTAACAATTTTTTGATATTTACGACTCACTGAAGATTGGCTGATTCCAAGGGCTTTTGCAGCCTTAGTCGTTGTTTTATACTGCTTCATTGCAAGTAAAATCAATTGTTCTTCTACAGAATGTAGTGCTTCTTGTAATGGTAATACTCTTGTAATAACTGGTTTTGATTTTTTAAAGTCATAACCAGGTGTTAAAAACTTACTAACAAACTCCGCTTCAATTACTGGATCGTCTGCTGATACTACTAAACGTTCAATCATATTTTGTAATTCACGTACATTTCCTGGCCATGAGTAAAACTCTAGTAAGTTAAGCGCATCCGGAGTTAAATGATAATTTTTATTATATTTTTCATTTAACTGTTGCAAGAAATGAAAGGCAAGTACCGGAACATCTTCCATTCGCTCTCGTAGAGGAGGAACTTGCAATGGAATTACATTTAAGCGATAAAATAAATCTTCACGGAACGTTCCTGCCTCTACCATTTTTTCAAGACTCTTATTTGTAGCGGCAATAATTTGTACATTTATTTTCGTAGGTATTGTACTTCCAATAGGAATTACTTCTTGTTCCTGCAGAACTCTAAGCAATTTCACTTGCAAATGTAAGGGCATTTCTCCAATTTCATCTAAAAATAAAATACCTTGATCAGCTCGCTTAAAATATCCTTCTTTCCCATTTTTATCTGCTCCTGTAAAAGCACCTTTCGTATAACCAAATAGTTCACTTTCTAACAAAGTTTCTGGAATTGCACCACAATTTAATTTTAAAAATGGCTTTGCAGATCGCTTTCCAAGTTGATGAATTGCTTGGGCAATTACTTCCTTCCCGACGCCCGATTCTCCAGAAATAAGAACATTGGAAGAAAAATCTGCTATTTTTTTAGCTTGGTTAATAATTTGTTCCATTTTCGGACTACAGTAAATAAGCTTCTTAAGAAAACGATCTTTATTTTTAAAGTCATCTAACTCCTTCTTATATTGCTCTGATATCTTCTTTATTTCATGTAATTCCGTCTTCAATCTCGTTGCTTCGGTAATATCCCTTGAGGCAATAATAATTCTATGAAGCTCTCCGCTTTCATTAAATACAGGATTTCCAACTGCTAATATTTTTCTTCCGCTTTTTGTTTCTTGTACAACTGATACCTTTTTTTGTTGTTCCAATACTAATCGCGTAACAGATGGACTAAATAATCCTTTCTTCTCTAAGTCTAAAAGATTTTTTCCTAAAAGATCTTTCAAATTACTCCCCCAAAAATCATTGATAACGGTTTCACTGTAACGAATTAATTCTCCTTTATGATTAACAACTAATATTTCATCATAAATACTAGACAAGATTGCATGTAAATCTTTATTTAAATCCTTTATATATTCAATTTCCATCGCCATGTCCTCAACCATCGGCAAATCTTGTACAATAATAACCATTCCTTCGATACTTTGATCAAAGTTTGGAATAGGACTATAGTCAACTAATACGCCCATCTCATTTGTGATTTGTAATTGATTCAAAATCGTTTTTCCCGTTGCAAATACGTTATTAATATGTTCTTCATTAAAAATCTGTTCTGCTGATACATTCATAACTTTTTCAGGCGTCGATTTAATCATCTTCAGACCAGATTCATTGCAATTTACAATTCTTTTTTCACGATCTACTACAAAAATCCCCATTGGAATAGACGTTAAAATAATTTTCAGTATATCAACACTCTGATTTTCTTGTTTAAATAGTTCTGCAAAAACATCCTCTCTTCTTATATATCCTGTTAACTCATCCATTTCATTTTTCACTATGGCAATCGGCGCTCCAATAATTTGAAAAAGAGCTGTTAAAGAAATATCTTTACTAAGATGACATATTGTATCTAGCGAAACAGCATTTGAAAGCAGTGCCTTGGAAGTTAATCCTTTACTGTTTGATAGCAGATCCTTAACGTGAACGTATGCAAATAATTTCTCTCCTCTTTTTAAAAATAGAAAAGATTCTTTTATATTTTCAACATCTATATTCCATTCCTTTTCAGATTGATCGATAGGTAGAGATACAATAGGTCTAATTTTTTTATGAGCAATGGAAAACATTCTGCTATTCCTCCTTTGAACTAATTAACTTGTATTGTATCATTAAATACAGATTTTTTTAATTAATCTGAAAATAAAACATTTCTTCCTTTGTTTAATAAAAAAAGGAAGATGAACGCTTCCATCTTCCTCATTGTTCTATCATTAATCACTACCACTAACGAAAAGGTCTTCTTGAATATAAGCTAATACCATACCTGGAATTACTTTATCTCCTGCCTCTACTTCTAAAGATTGAACTTCTCCACTACATCCCATCTTAATTACTTCCAGTTTACCATTCATATCTTTAATAGAAAATACTGGCTCCCATTCATAAACTCGAGAATCCTTATCAATAGATACTTTTTCAATTGTTCCATAGCATGGGCTCGTAATAATATCATAGTACATAATCAATCATCCCTTTCTTTTATTCTATTAATATTGTTCTTCTAACCTTTGTGACTGAAGAATCATATGGAAAAAACTTTGAAACTCTTCTATATCTTCTACCTCAATTCCTAGCCTTGGTGCCCAATATTGTTCCTCTCCAATATCTTCTTGACTTAATAAAACCATTCTCCCATTTTGAATAGAGGTAACCATTGCTTTTCCAAGAAACTGTTGTGAATACGTAACAGCTATATCATAACGATGACTATTCGACAAAATACAATAATAACCGATTTGTTGTCTCTCCACTTCTTCTAATAAAATATCCAGTTTCATTTGAGCCCTCCTTTAGGTTAAAAATGCAACCAACCTCTTAGGCGAGATACTTCTACAATCTTGCGAACCCCTTCAATGTAAGCAGCAATTTTCATATTTACTCCATAGCGTTTAGAAGTGTCAAGTACGCTAGAAAAACTAGAGGTGATTTTTTCCTTTAAACATTGATCAACATATTGCTCTGTCCAGTAATATCCTTGGTTATTTTGACACCATTCGAAATAAGAAACAATAACGCCACCAGAGTTTGCTAAAATATCTGGAACAACCAAAATTCCCTTTTCTTCTAACATGGTTATCGCTTCTTTTGTTGTTGGACCATTTGCAGCCTCAATGATAATCTTACATCCAAGCCTTCCTGCATTATGTTTCGTAATCACTCCCCCAATTGCCGCTGGAATGAGTACGTCACATTCTTTTTCTAACAACTCCTGATTAGAAATTGTTTTACTAAAGAGATTCGATACTACACCAAAAGAATCTCTGTTTTCTAGTAAATAAGGAACATCGAGACCATCTGGATTATAAATTCCTCCTATAGCATCTGATACCCCAACTACTTTCACACCAATATCATATAAATATTTCGCCAAATACCCTCCAACATTCCCAAATCCTTGAATAATAACCCGCATATTTTGCAGCGGAATTTGTTTTAACTCACTTACTAACTGAAGTGTATACAATACACCTTTAGAAGTTGCTGTTTCCCGGCCCTGTGATCCTCCTAACATTAACGGTTTCCCGGTAATAAAGCCCGGAGAGTCAAACTCCCTTATATGATCATATTCATCTAGCATCCAAGCCATAATTTGTGCATTTGTGTACATATCAGGGGCTGGAATATCTTTCGTCGGTCCTACAATTTGACTTACTGCTCTTACATACCCACGACTCAGTAACTCTAGCTCTCTAAAACTCAGCTCCTGCGGATTACAAATAATCCCGCCCTTTGCACCTCCATATGGCAGTCCTGTCACTCCACATTTTAGGCTCATCCAGCCGGCAAGTGCTTTTACTTCTTCTGCCGTAACATCTGGATGGAATCTAATACCGCCTTTTGTTGGCCCTGCTGCGTCGTTATGCTGAGCGCGATACCCTTGAAATACCTTTGTTGTTCCATCATCCATTCGAACAGGAATGCTTACTTCTAAAAAGCGCATCGGTTTTTTCAGAAATTCGAATACTTCGTCTGGATAACGTAAAAAATGAAGCGCCTCTTTTAATATAGCTTGAAATTCCTCTAAAGGATTTTCAAGCTCAACTGTATTTGTTTGTTTTTCTGATTGAATTGGCACAATAACACCCCGCTTTATATTTTTACTAATTGTACAAAGCAATAATCGTGCCAAGTGAAAATACTATGTTAATCATATCGTGTCATCCCCCTACTTATGAATCTTTGAATGACTTATGCAATATTGCATGATTATCAAATATAAAAAGCAAAAGACATCGGAATTTATCCGATGTCTTTTGCTTTTTATATTTCCTGTACTTCTTCAAAATGCATTTGCGGAGGAGCTGAACGGAACATCTTTGTAATATATAGAAGGTACCCAATCCCAATAGCAGCCCAGCAAAGTCCCAGAATAAGTGAATGAATATTGAGGTTAAACCATAGTACTGCTACAGTACCAGCACCTAAAATAGGCATAACTAAGAAATTTAAACAGTCTTTTATCGTTTTATATCTTTTTTTCTTAATGATATAGTAGGAAATTACAGATAAATTAACAAATGTAAATGCAATAAGCGCCCCAAAGTTAATAAGAGATGCTGCCGTTTCTAAATCAATGAATATAGCGGAGAGCGAAATAACTCCTACCAAAATAATATTATATACTGGAGTTCGCCAGCGAGGATGGATGTATCCGAATATTTTCTTCGGAATTACATTATCTCGCCCCATTACGTACAATAATCTGGATACACTTGTATGAGAAGCTAAACCGGACGCAAGTGTACCCATAAGCGTTCCTACTAAAAAGAAAGCTTGAAATAGTTTTCCACCAACATATAACGCAATTTCTGGAGATGCTGATTCTTGATCTTTAAATACAGATGTATCCGGAAAAAAAGATTGTGTAAAATACGTAGTAGTAATGAATAAAATCCCACCGATTAAAGCAGTAAGAAAAATAGCTCGAGGAATTGTCTTCTTCGCGTTTGGTGTCTCTTCTGCAAATGTAGTTACTGCATCAAAACCTAAAAATGAAAAACAAAGAATTGTCGCACCTGCAACTAACGGTGATATTTGTATATCTGATTGAAAAAACGGCTGAATGGAAAAAACTTCTCCTGTTCCCTCTCCCGCTAGTAAACCTTTTATAACTAGAAAAACAAACACGGCCATTACTAGCACTTGAAATATTACTAAGAACGTATTGAAGTTAGCAGTAACATTTACGCTAATCATATTTATTAATGTAATCAGTAGAACAAAGCCAATGACCCATATCCAATTAGGAACACTCGGGAAAAACGCTGACATATAAATTCTTGTTAATAGTGCGTTCACCATCGGTAGAAATAAATAATCCAATAATGCTGACCATCCAACAAGAAATCCAAGCTTTGCACTAATTGTCTTCTGTGTATACGTATAAGCAGATCCTGCGGTAGGAAAAACCTTTACCATTTTGCCGTAGCTTGCAGCGGTAAACAACATCCCTGCTAATGCAATCAGATAAGCTCCTGGAACATGCCCGCCCGTTTTTTCAGAAACGATCCCAAATGTATCAAATCCAACCATCGGTGTCATATACCCGACCCCTAGCATAACAATTGACCAAAGCCCTAATGAACGTTTTAGACCAACCACTTTTCCCACCTATCATTCCCCCTACTTTCTCTATCTAATTTCCATTTAAAGATTGACAGTCGAAAGGAAACGCTTTCAAATCACTATATATATATCACACCAAGTATTACCCCCCTTTTTTCGTTTTTTAAATATTCATGCAATTTTCGAGCCAAAATTTCTAGAATTTAAAAATTCAATACGAAAAAGAACGCATAGGTGGAATTGGGCCTCATTTCTTCTCATTTTTTATTCATTTTGACATAAGTTATTCAATCTCTCATACCACTAAATATAAAAAATATAACTTTAATCCGTGTTTTTTCTTTATTCCCACTGATTATAATCCCTCACAAATTGGGCTTTTATAGGATAAAAATATTTTTACGAAATAATAACATTATGTAAACTACTTATACAAAAAAGCTGTCTTTTTTATAAAGACAGCTTTTTCTATAACACTATATTAAAAATTGAATACGAAGTCATCATCCGATAACTTTTCAACGTTTGTTGCTTTTACGTAACCATTTCCTTTTACAGAGAAGAAATCATGGTTTTTCGTATCTGTACGTAAACCATTTAAAACGATTGGGTTAATTTCTTCTTCCTCAAACTTCGGCTCAAGTCCTAAGTTCATAAGTCCTTTATTCGCATTGTAACGAACGAAACGATTTACATCTTCCACAAGACCGATAGAAGTATAAATTTCTTCTGTATATGCCATTTCAATTTCATACAATTCCATTAATAACTCTTGTGTTTCTTTTTGCACTTCTTGTTGTTCTTCTGCAGAAAGTTCCGCGAAGATTTGTTGTGCTAAAATACCAACGAATACGCCGTGAATTGACTCGTCACGAATTATTAAGTTAATAATCTCACCACTTGCAGTCAATTTTCCTTGCCCTGCTAAGTAAAGTGGATAGAAGAATCCACTATAGAATAAGTAACTTTCTAAGAACACACTTGCTACCATTGCCATGTATAACTCTTTTTTCGTTACTTCAGGCTTTAATAAACGACGATAGTAACTAGTAATAATACCAGCCTTTTTCTCAAGTAATGGATGATTATCTACCCATTCAAAAATATCATCAATTTCTTCTTCCGTAGCTAACGTTGTGAAAATATGACTGTAACTCTTCGCATGTACTTCTTCCATAGCTCCCATGAAAGCTAATACACTTTTCGCTTGTAAATTTTCAAGATGAACAAGTACAAGAGGCATCCCTTCGCCACCTTGTTTCGTATCTAAAAGTGTTAAACCACCTAATACACGCTTATAAGCAATTTGCTCTTCTTTTGATAATTGCACCCAAGTATTTTTGTCAGAAGACACTGCGATTTCTTCTTCTGTCCAAAACTGAGCGATGTTTTGCTTCCAAAACATTAAACTAAAATCATCTTCTTTTTTGTTCCAGTTTACCGCACGCATTAAATCGCCCCTTCTCTCTAAATAAACATGAAAAATTGATAACTAAGCATGAGCAGGGTTCAGAAAAACCCTGCTCACAATGTCTCACTTTTTCTTATTAAACAGTACAAGCTACGCACTCTTCCACGCTTAATTTACGTGTTCTCGTATAATACAGACTCTTCAAGCCTTTTTTATGTGCATAAATGTAGTAACGTGCTAACTCACGTGTTGAAATATCACTATTAACATAAAGAATTGTACTAATTCCTTGGTCAATGTGTTCTTGAACTTCAGCGATTAAATCAATTAGTTTAAATTGATTCATATCATAAGAAGATTTATAGTACCAGAACGTATCTTTTGATAAATATGGCATTGGATAATATGTTGTCGCATTCGCATACGTTCTTGATTCGATTTGACTAACGATCGGCATTACACTTGAAGTTGCATTTTGAACGTAACTGATCGATTGTGTTGGAGCGATAGCAAGACGATATGAGTTATATAATCCATTCTTCTGCACTTGCTCTTTTAAACTTGTCCAATCTTCTTTTGTTGGAATATGAATTCCTTCAAATAGTTGCTGAACTTTCTCAGTTACTGGGCTATAATCTGTCGTTTCATATTTTGCAAAGTATGTGCCTTTTGCATAATCCGATTTATCAAAGTCTTTAAATGTTTCGCCTTTTTCTTTAGCGATCTCCATACTTTTCTCAATAGAATAGTAATTTAACATCATAAAGAATGTACGAGCGAACTCTTTCGCTTCTGCACTTTCATAAGCGATTTTGTTTTTCGCTAAATATCCGTGTAAGTTCATTGCGCCAAGTCCAACTGAATGCAGCTCGTCATTTGCTTTTTTCACAGTTGGTGCATTCGGAATGATCGTCATATCAGAAACAGCTGTTAAAGCTTCCATTCCCGCATGAACCGCTTCACGAATTTCTTTATTTTCCATTACGTTTACGATATTTAATGAACCTAAGTTACAGTTAATATCGCGGCGGATAATGTCATCCGTACCGTAATCATTTATTTCAGAAGTTTCTTGAAGCTGGAAGATTTCTGTCTCGAATGTTCAACCGAGTTCGCTACTCCTCAGTCCGTTGCTCATGCAACTGCTGTATGTCACCATACAGGACAGACTATATCATCACCTACAGCATTACCTGATTAGGTGCTCCGCTTTTCGAACGCCAATCGCTTGCGCTCTACTCCCATAAGGGATAGTCGTTAGGCTTTTACTTATCTTAATCTTTCAGAAAGTCTCTTATTACTTTATGTTGTCCGATAACTCTGCTATACAAAATAATAAGATACATTCTGAACTTTTATATTTTCATTCTAAGATAAGATTTAGCACGGTAGGTTACCTCGAAATTGAGGCTTTCCCCGTTTAACGGAGTTTTCGACTAGCATTTCTACTAGAAGGTGCTACATATTTAACACAAGTTCGACATCTTCACAGTTCCAATATCCTTCAGTGGATGTTGATTATTTGCATTTGATTTAAACATTAAGTATGGATAACCAGACTCAAGTTGAATCATAGCAATTTTAATAAGCATATCACGCGCACTAATGTCTAGCGGCTTCTTCTTCACTTTCGGATTGCTCATTAATTCATCGTACATTTCATCAATATCAATATCATCTAAATGCTTGCCATATTCTTTAAACACTGTATAAGGCGCGAAAACATGGAAAGATTCGTTTTTCTCAGCAAGTTCAAAGAACTTACTTGGAACGATAATTCCGATTGATAGAGACTGAATACGGCTCTTCTCATCGGCATTTATTTTTTTTGTATCAAGGAATTCAATAATATCCCAATGGAAAATGTTTAAGTATACAGCCCCGGCACCTTTTCGTTGGCCAAGTTGATTCGCATATGAAAACGAATCTTCAAGCAATTTCATAACAGGTACTACACCACTTGCTGCGTTATCAATACCTTTAATTTGCTCACCACGTGCGCGTAGCTTAGATAAGTTTAAAGCTACTCCCCCACCGATTTTCGATAGCTGCATCGCAGTATTAATGTTAAAGCCGATTGAATTTAAGCTATCGTCCATCTCTAACAAGAAACAAGACACCATTTCTCCTCTTCTGCTTCTTCCCGCATTTAAAAAGGTTGGTGTCGCTGGTTGATAGTTTTGTTTTACAATCATGCTTGCGAATTGTTTTGCCTTCGCAACCTCACCGCGTCCTAAGTATAATGACACAATTGCTACACGATCTTCATAGCTTTCTAAGTATTGTTTTTGATCATTCGTTTTTAACGCATAATCTTTGTAGAACTTAGATGCTGCCATATAAGATTGGAACTCGAAGTTTTCACCATAAGCGATGTTATATACTTCTTCTACTTCCTCCAAGCTATACTCGTCCAGAACGTTGTAATAGTAATCGTGTTCTTTCATATACTCCATTCGCTCTGCCACGCTATTAAAATGAACGGTATTCTCTCTAGCTTCTTCCATAAAGACTTCTAATGCCTCTTTATCTTTATGAAGCTGATAAAAACCGTCCTGCATTTGCGTGATTTCATTATTCAGTTCAATGTGTCGCAATCTCCCGCACCCTTTCTTTAAAATATTCTACATCATTATTTGTTCCAGATAACTCAAATTTTGATACAATAGGCACTTCATATTTAGCAGAAATTTTGTCAGCACTTGCACCGAACATGTCTCCCCAGTTACGATTGCCGCTTGCAGATACGCCTTTTAATTTGTCATTATTGCGTTCTAAAAAGTCTAAAACACGTTCTGGTACATTGCCAAAACCTGTTGTATACGTAATAAGAATAAATTCTTCATCTAGTACTAGATCTTCATCAATTTGAACGGCCGGCATATTTAATTTGTGGATGAAACGCTTCACGTTTCCTGTCATAGAATCATATGCAACTAACATTTCCGACCCTCCCTCTCCAATCTATATTCTCTGTATGTCGTTTCTTGATTTCTCTATATATTGTATTACGTTTCAAAATAAGACACAAGATATATGTATAAATTCTTTCTTTTTTTAACTTTCACTTTTCGACATGACCGCCGATTTTTTTCAATACAATGACTATGAAACAACATTCTAAAACTCATGTCAATAAAGTGCTTTTCGAAAAAGTTGTCAACGGATTTAACCTTATTTTAAAAAAAGTTAACAATATTTTTTGTCATAAAACGGTAAATGCTGGAGGAATATATTTCTCCAGCATCACGCAAAAAAGAACAGACTTTAAACGATAATCTGTTCCAAAAAACGATTACATTTATCCAATTTACTTTATTAAATATTATACATATACTCTTATTCCTCGTTACATACTAAAAGATAACTATTATAGAAAAGGATTATTATTATGGAGCTTCAATTTATTTATGAAAAAATTTTATATGTTTATTCACAATGTTCAATACGCAAAATATCTTTCACAAATATATGATGGGGATTCTCATCTTTATCAAGTAACGTACATACAGGAGCTTCTTCATCAAAGTATACGATCATTCCTTCTACGTACTGGTATGTACGCTGAACTTGTACAGTCACTTTAATCTCTGCCGCTTGCTCATATGCCCGTTTTATTTTCTGAAGCATTTTCGCTGAACACTTTCGTTTCTCTGGATACATAACCATTCCCATAAATCTATTCCCAGCTCTATCTTTCCACATATAATCCCAATGTGGTAATATGCCTTGTTTAAAATCGCCCATAATTCTCCTCTCCCTTATCTTCTATTTACGAACGTGGCGTTTCTGAATATGTATAAATCACCTGTCCACCACGCTGTGCGTTCCCAATAATATGTTTAAAATCTTCTCGATTTACAACAACTTCCCTAAACGTATAAAATACATCTTTCGTTGCAATATACTCCTTTATTTCACCACTTTTCAGCTGATCCAAAATTGTATTTGCTAATTGTTCATCCATGTATTTCACCTCTCTGCAATAGTTTATTTTATCGCATCTTCTATAGGTCGACAACGGTAAAATTATCCCGTTACTATTATGTAATGCACTTTCATTATTTTTATAGCTATATCACTTTATTATTTTCTCACTAAATATCATATACTAACATAGCTACTTCTCTATATCAAACTTTTTGACGCCCTGTATAACAAAGTTCCAAATCACTGTTTGATATTTTGTTTTATGCTACAATGATATATGTAGAACTAGGAGGGATACTATGATTCGGAAAGCAAAAAAGACAGATGCGGTAGAAGTAGCACCTTTACTGTATAACGCTCTGCACGAAATTGCTGAAAAAATCACAGGTAGCACAGTTGAAGCAAAAGTAATACTAGGACTTGAAACATGGTTCGCAAAAGAAAATAATCGATTGAGCTATGAAAACTGTTTAGTGGCTGAACAAGGCGGAAAGGTAGTTGGGGTTATTGTCGTTTATCACGGTAGTGACGCTGAACAACTTGATGCACCAATAGTACGCTACTTAAGAGAGTTACATGGAGATGAATCCATTACGTTAGAAAAAGAAGCTGAACTTGATGAGTATTATATTGACACGTTGTCAGTTTCAAGTATGTACAGTGGACGTGGTATTGGCTCTAAATTAATCGAGGCAGCTGAACTTCATGCATCTGAAAAAGGTCATGAAAAAATCGCCTTACTTGTTAACTTAGAAAACAAACGCGCTTTTTCACTATATGAAAAACTCGGTTACAAAGAAGATAAAACCGTTATGCTCGTTGGCGAACCATATGCCCATCTAATAAAGCCATTACGTATATTAGTTTCCATGTTTTAAAAAGAAAGAGGCTGCCAAAAGTAGCTATTCAGCTACTTTTTGGACAGCCTCTTTTAAGTTAATTTTGTATTTAATACATTTCCATTCATCGCCTCACGGAATGTATACGCTGTACATCCCCACGGCTTACGATGAAAAATAGGAGGCCCAGACCACCCCATTGCCCTCAGTTCCGTACCAATCATCGTATTAAAATAACTATGGCTTACTAGCGCTATACGCCCGTGTACAAGCGCATAGCGATGTAACATGTTAGCAGCTTCTCTTGCTCGTTCTCTCGCTTCTTTATAAGACTCAACTTCTTTATGATATCCAACCATCCATAAAGCACGTCCAATGAAAAACCACGTCCCAGTTTTACATTTAAACCATGATGGTGCAAAAAAAGTCGATGGCACTTCTACTTCTCTAAAAAGTGAGCTTTGTATAAAAGACAAGGAATCCATTAATTCCGCTGCTGACTGCACAGCACGTCTTTGATCGCTCGATACAATCAACTTTGCTGATTCAATTGCCTCAATCGTTTCTATTGGTATGTTACATTCTCTGCTCCCATTATCTCCATCATACCTCTTCAGCCATTCATGAAATGAAGTAATTGTCATCGGTTCTATAGCACTATTCAAACGACCATGACGAATAAAAGAAATCCGCATTCTTTCCACTCTCCATTCATCACTTACGAACTATATTATGTACAATTTCTTACATTCATCATAACATGCTGAAAATGAAAGTTACACATTACTACATATCACCACCACTATCATGTGTTACCGAAGCATGTATCCCATCCAGACCATCAAAATATGTAGTTGTTTCCTGATGACGAATTTTTTTCAACTGTATATAAGAAAATAAAAATAAAAATAACGCTATAAAACTCCCCACAACTTCAAACATCATTTTACCGCCCCTAGTTTCTCCCACTTTAATAGGTCATTGTACATCTTTATTATACTCCTATATAAAGATGTATGCATTTTTATCATTCCTCTTCTAACAACATGTTTTGTGAATATTCCCTTACAAAAGTGAATATTTTTCGAATTTTTACTTTGGAAACATTTACAAATTAGAAAATATAGTTCAAAATAAGAGGAAATAAAAAGCCCAAATTATTCTTTTTTGGGGAAAACTGTAACAAGGAGAGTTGCTTATGCAGATCGCAGAAACTGGAGATATCATTGAATTTAAAGGTGGAATGCAAGGCCGTGTTCAAAAAGTAAATACAAACTCCGTGATTGTTGATATAACTATTATGGAGAATTTTAGAGAACTAGATATGGAACCTCTTACAGTTGTAAGCCATAAAAACTATACTGTTATTAATCAACATGCATAATATAATAGAAAGAAAGGATCTGTATATCATACAGATCCTTTCTTTCTATTATATATTAACGATTATCAATTGTTTCTGGATATAGATCGTGATTCATCATGCGGTAGTCTGCCATTTCCTCATACTTAGTTCCTGGGCGACCGTAGTTACAGTAAGGATCGATTGAAATCCCACCACGTGGTGTAAATTTCCCCCATACCTCAATATAACGTGGATCCATTAATTTAATTAAATCATTCATAATAACGTTCATGCAATCCTCATGAAAGTCACCATGATTTCGGAAGCTAAATAAATATAGCTTTAATGATTTACTCTCTACCATTTTTTGTTCTGGAATATAGCTAATATAAATTGTCGCAAAATCTGGTTGTCCTGTTTTTGGACATAAACTTGTAAATTCAGGACAATTGAATTTTACAAAGTAATCACGGTTTGGATGATTATTATCAAATACTTCTAAAATTTCCGGGCTATATTCAAATAAATATTTTGTATTTTGATTTCCTAATAATGTTACATCTTTTAAATCTTCATCTAATCTTCCTGCCATTTTAAACATCCCTTCTCATTATACCCCTCGTTTATTTCCCCATACTAACGCATGAAGCTGAGGCAGTACTTTCGCATCATTCATTTCTTTACAGTGCACAGCTTTTTCAATAAGCCACTCATATTTTTCTAATAAGTTTTTAATAAGCATTGCATCATCCACTGTTTTCGTATCATCATTCCCTACTTGTAAGAAAAATGGTACATTCGGATAACGCTCGTGCATCTTGACTGCATATTCAAAATCTTGATCATCGAATACTACTACTTTTAAACTAAAATCTTTCCCTGCTAGTTTATGAATAATAGAATCTAACATCTGAAAATCTGTTTTCATCGTTGAACTTGGTGGTTTTGGAGAAATCGTTACCTCATCAATTTGAAGTAACCAATCTTGCCATTTACTCCCTTGCGTTTCTATCGCTGTTCGCATACCATTCTCTTTTAATATAGAAAGAAGAAATTGCATATTTTTCAGTAAAACAGGATTTCCACCTGAAATCGTAACATGAGAAAAGTTCTCTCCACCAATTGCTACAAGCTCACTCCAAATGTCTTCCGGTGTCATTTGTCTAATTTGCTCTTTTGCTGACCCATCCCATGTAAAAGCAGAATCACACCAAGCGCAGCTATAATCACAGCCCGCTGTACGGATAAACATTGTCTTTTGTCCTACAACCATCCCTTCTCCTTGAATGGTCGGGCCAAATATTTCTAAGACGGGGATTTTACTCATCGAGCATCCACTCCCGTCTTACTTCCGCATAACTAGTCGGTGTTTCAAAAAGACGAACAAATTCAACACGAGCTCTCTTGTATTCGTTCACACGATTATCTTTTGTTAATGCTTCTGCCATCTTTTCATAAATCCATACGACCATATTTTCAGCAGTCGTATTCATTGCTGGCAATGTTTCGTTTAAATAACGATGATCTAAATAAATTTCTATTTCATTTTTCCAAATTTCTTTTATATCTCCAAAGTCAATTGCAAGGCCTATTTCATTTACATATCCACTAATTCCAAACACGACTTTATATGTGTGGCCATGTAAATTTTTACATTTCCCTTCATAACAGTGTAAATGGTGCGCTGCATCAAATGTAAATTCCTTGCTGACCATTACTCTTTTATTATGATATTTGAGTTGTTCACGCTGAATATCCTTGTCCATTTTTTGCAAATTTTCTACGATGCGAAATCCAAAAAAGTTATCCATTAGTTGTTCGCTCCTTCGCGTTCTTGTAGATACGTATCTAATCCTGCTTTACGAAGTTGACATGCTGGACATTCACCGCAACCATCACCAATGATTCCGTTATAACACGTTAATGTTTTTTCTCTAACAAACTCGAATGCTCCAAGTTCATCTGATAATTTCCATGTCTCTGCTTTATCAATCCACATAAGTGGTGTATGAATAACAAACGGATAATCCATAGATAAATTCAATGTAACGTTTAATGATTTCACAAACACGTCACGGCAATCTGGATAACCACTAAAATCAGTTTCACATACACCCGTTACAATATGACGTGCTCCCACTTGTTTTGCTAATACCGAAGCAAATGATAAGAATAGTAAATTTCGTCCATCTACAAATGTCGATGGCAATTCACCTTCTTCATGTGTAATCTCCATATCCGTTCTCGTTAACGCATTTGGAGCAAGTTGATTTAATAGGCTCATATCTAGTACCGTATGTTTAATACCTAGCTCTTTCGCAATTTCTGCTGCACAATCAATTTCTAACTTATGACGTTGATTGTAGTTAAACGTTACAGCTTCCACTTCTGCGAACTGTTGCATTGCCCAAAATAAACATGTTGTACTATCTTGTCCACCACTAAAAACAACAACTGCTTTTTCTTTTTTCATTTCACTCATTCTCCTTCTCTACTACGAATAAGAAGAAAGAACGTTCTTGAACTGTCACAATAAAAAAACAAAACAATACCTAAGGATATTGTTGTTTCCATAGTTTTTTATAGAGGGAGTTCGCGAACCTCTCCCATGCAGTGCACGGAATTTCTTCTTTCATTGACAAAGATTATTGTAACATATTGTATACTACCAGAAAAAATTTCTGATTTTTCCGCTATTTCATATTTCATTTCTATCATTTTATAGTATGATTAATTTAATGTTAGAAGAGAGGAGGCACCCCACTGAAGCTCTTTATTATTTACCTCTTTTTAAATATATTATCCATTCTCGTTACAATGCTTGTATATCATTTATTTTGGAATCAGAAAGGGAAACGATCTCCTAAATTAAATTCAGCTATATTTATTGTATTGTGTTGCCTCGCTACCATACTATGTATCACTTTTGCAGCAAAAACAAATAATGGTTTTCAATTTGATATGCGTCATATCGTATTAATTGTCGGCACATTAACAGGAGGACCTATTGCTGGGGGTTCTATTTTAGTTGTATTAAACATATATCGCTTTTTATTAGGAGGAATAGGTGTTTTTCCATCCTTTATCGCTTCTATTCTCCTATTTATTGTTCTACTATTGACATACAAACTTTTTAATCGAAGTTCTAATCATGTAAAAATAACACTTGCTATTTTTTACAGTCTCACATATGGGTTTGGTTGGATACCTTTCTTCCTTTCAGAGGTTACGAATAGGGCAGATTATATACCACATATCATTGTATACGAACTATGTACGATGATTGGCACAATCCTTATTTTATATTTACTACACATATTACAGACGCAAGTTCGTCTCCAAAATGAACTTATGAACGCCGAAAAATTTCATTTAATAGGTGAAATGGCAGCTTCCATCTCTCATGAAATTCGCAATCCTTTAACTTCAACGAAAGGATTTTTGCAACTTTTACAGTCGGATACATGTTCTGAGGAAGAGCGAAAATTATATATCGACATAGCCATCAATGGTATCGAACAAGCAAATCATGTTCTTACCGATTACTTAACTTTTGCGAAACCGAGTATTGAAAAAGAACAACGATTACAAGTAGAAGAAGAATTACTTCATGCGTTGTCTTTGATAACACCTCTCGCCAATTTAACAAATGTTCGTATACATTACATAAAACAAAGTACCTCTTTCTTTATCGCTGGCGAAAAACAAAAACTGAACCAATGCTTATTAAATATTTTTAAAAACTGTATTGAGGCTATGCCTACAGGTGGTGACCTTATTCTTACATTAGTTCCAGACCATAAACATATACAATTATATATAAAAGATACAGGAATTGGTATGGATCAAGAACAAGTAAAACGCCTTGGGTCACCTTTCTACTCAACGAAAGAGAAAGGGACCGGACTCGGAATGATGGTCGTCTTCAGTGTCATTCAAGCAATGGATGGAAAAGTTGATATTATAAGCGAAAAAGGTACAGGTACAACCTTCTTATTAACTTTCCCGCTCATACAAAAAACGTGATGGAGTTCATCACGTTTTTTCTGTTCCTTCAACTAATTCTGCAAAAGCTTTCACTTTCCCATGTGGCTTTTGATTTTCTTTTCGAGCTTTCCAAGCGCGCTCTTCTTCTCTCTTTTTCTTTGACATGTTTTTCAACTCCTTCTTTTCTTTTCTCCATGTAGTATTCCAAAATGTAAAAGAAAACTATGCATAAGTAAAAAAGAAAAGAAGCGGTTCCCCACTTCTTTCACTTTATCCCGCTATTTGTGGGCAGTAAGACTCCCACCTCAAAATTCGGATGTAAGGCTGCCGTAAATGCCCGATTGATGCGGGATGCCTCCCCACCGATTAAAGTTTCACTTTAACGCTGTAAAATTGCATGTTTCGCTTCTTTTAGTTGTGTAAGATGTCTTTGCTCATGCAAATCAAGAAATTGAACCCATTGGTATAAATTCAAATCATTAAAAACAGGATGCTTTAATCCGTTTTCAAATAATTCTTTTTCATCTATTACGCTATGCAGCGCGTGTAATAATTCTTGTCGTGAATGTTCTAGTAATTGAATGCCTTGTAGTTTTTTCATTAATGTTTCTGTTGGTTTCATTTGTTGAGGAGCTTCTCGTTTATGTGTGCGATCAAGCGTAAGCTGGAGGTCTTTAAATGGAGCAAGTTTTCTTTCTTTTTTTTGCAAAGCATATACAAGGGCAGATGTGACAGACTGTTCAACTAAATGTAAGTGATGCAAAATTTGAATAATACTCCATTTATCACGGCGTGGCTTTACATTCACCTCCGTATCGTTTAACATTTCAATTTCTGATAACAGTGTGCTTCGTGTAGACTGTAATGAGTGCACTAAAGTTTCTAAACTAACATCCATATTAGATTGAAGCATAATTCTTTCCCCCCTTTTGTTGGTGAAAAGAGGTGCTCCTTATTAGAAACACCCCGTTGATAATTCTGAATTTTCTTTTATTATCTCATCATTTTTCCATTATGTCGATGTTAAACATGTGAAAAAAACGCATACTTTTTTACAATTTTGTGTCGTCTACTGCGCGTAACCATGCTTCAATTTCTGTAATTACACTTTTTACACAACCTTCAGCAAATGGCGATGTTAAATTTGCAACTTCTACTAATTCTAAGAATGACTTACTTCCACCTTGTTGACAAAGATTCACATAATCTTCCCATGCCTCTTGTCTATTATCTCTCGCACGTTTCCAAAATTGTAGTGCACAAATTTGAGCTAGCGTGTAGTCAATATAGTAGAACGGTGAACTATAAATATGTCCCTGACGTTGCCAGAAACCACCGCGCTCTAAATAATCATTATCTTCATAATCACGATGTGGTAAATACTTCTTCTCTATGTTACGCCATGCTGACTTACGCTCTGCTGGCGATGCTTCTGGATTTTCATATACATAATGCTGATACTCATCAACAGATACACCGTACGGTAAAAATAGAAGAGCTGAACTTAAGTGTGAGAAATAATATTTATCTGCATCTTCTTCAAAGAATAACTTCATCCATGGCCATGTAAAGAATTCCATACTCATAGAATGAATTTCACACGCTTCATATGTTGGCCAATTATACTCTGGAATTTCATATTTACGACTTTCATATACTTGGAAAGCATGGCCCGCTTCATGTGTTAGTACATCAATGTCACCAGACGTTCCATTAAAGTTTGAGAAAATGAACGGCGCTTTATAATTCTCGATATATGTACAATATCCGCCACCAGCTTTTCCTTTTTTCGCAACTAAATCTAATAAATCGTTATCTAGCATAAAATTGAAAAATTCATCTGTTTCAGCTGATAACTCTTTATACATCGTTTTCCCATGATTAATAATCCAATCCGCATCTCCTTTTGGCGTTGGGTTACCTGTAGCAAACTCAAAGTTTTCATCATAATAAGCGAGCTTTTCTACACCGATGCGTGCTTTTTGTCTATTTCTTAACTCTGTTGCAACCGGAACTATGTAATCCAATACTTGCTGA
Source organism: Bacillus cereus group sp. BfR-BA-01310 (assembly GCF_022664325.1). Taxonomy (NCBI): domain Bacteria; kingdom Bacillati; phylum Bacillota; class Bacilli; order Caryophanales; family Bacillaceae; genus Bacillus; species Bacillus cereus group sp. BfR-BA-01310. The sequence continues at coordinate 29,272 of NZ_JAKUHD010000004.1, forward strand.
CGATAGTTCGCAACCATTTCAGCATTATAATCTGTACGATACATTCTTGCATATCCTAATTCAACAAAGTTCTTGAAACCAAGTGATTTCGCGATTTTCGTTCTCACTTTAACAAGCTCATCATAAATACGATCTAATTCTCCCTCATTCTCAGCTAAAAATCCGTAGTATGCTTCACTTGCTGCTTTACGTTCGCCTCTTTCTTTTCCTTGCATAAAAGGAATAAGTTGCGATAACGTTCTTTCTTCTCCTGCAAAGTCAATTTTTGCAGATGCTAATAACTGTGTATATTGTGAAGACAATTTATTCTCTAATTGTAAATCTTTCACTACTTCATCTGAATATGTTTTTAAATCACATTCAGCTAAAGCAAATAATTGTTTCCCATAATATGCTTCTAATTCTTCACGGAATGGAGAATTAATTAACGCTTTATAATACTTCGTTCCATAACCTTGCACAACTGGAGAGTATTCATCAAAGAAATCTTGTTCTTCCTTATAAAAGGCATCTGTCGTATCCACAGAATGACGAATGTAACAAAGATTCCCCATTGTACCAAAATCATTGCGAATTTCATTAATTGAATTGATTACTTGTTTTTGTTCTTCAATCGTTTTTGCATTATCGAATTTTTCTAAAGCAACAGTAAATTTCTCTTTTATTTCTTCAATATTTGGCCGTTTATATTCATAGTCTTTAAATGACATGAATGAGCCCCCCTCTCCGTTATATGTATCTTTACTATAATTCAATGCTTACTTACGAATCTCCTCTTATTCTTCACCAAAATTCGGCAGTTACTGTCTTGATTATATGCAAACAAAAAAAGCTTTGGATTTCTTTATCCAAAGCCCCTTTGGAACATAACATCATTTTTCATACTTTCCGATTTTTTTCAATAGATCAAGTAATTCATCCTTCTCATCCTTCGTTAACATTTCAAAAGACTGATGTATAACTTGCTTATGACCTGGAAAAATAGAAGCAATAAAGTTCTCTCCAGACTCCGTTAATTGTGCATAAATTACACGTCTATCATTTGGACATGGAATTCGCTTTACAAGCCCTTTTTTCTCTAGCTTATCTACAACGTATGTAATGCTACCACTAGCTATTAAAATACGCTCACCAATTTGCTGAAGTGGTTGGCCTCCTTTATGATATAGGAGTTCTAATACAGCAAACTCAGTTGGATTTAATCCGTTACTTTGAATGGATTTATTTGTAATATCCATAACAGAACGATGTACACGGGATAATGCAATAAATACTTTTAGAGATTGAGAAATATCTTCTCGCTCATTATTTGATGTCATACCATTTCAACCCTTCACTTAAATTCTCCGCAACAAAAAGAAAAGCAATGTAGTACTTCATTACAATTTCCGAATGAACATTCACTCATCCCTTTTCCTTTCCCTAATATAATGCAAATGATTCTTAAATAAAAACATGACAATTTTAACATAGTTTATATATAATGATAATAAAAAAGAAGGAGTACCAAATTTGAAAGTCAAATTACAAAGCATAGTTTGTTACATACTGCTTGTTATACTGCCAACGATAGGGATCGGTGCCACATTTTTTTCGTATCACACTTATCAAATGAAACAGGAAAACAAACTATCTGCTCATACTGTTCTCTTTTTATATAGAGACTATTTGGACCATCACCTTGGTGAAGCTATTTCTGCCTTAGAAATGCTCGCAAAAGTTGTAGGAACCGAAACAGGAAACATAAATGGAATTAAACAGATTGTACACGATACAGATGGAAATGATGAACGTTTTTCTGGTCTATATTACGCTACGACAGATGGGATAATTACACTCGCATCCGAAGGTGAATCAACGCACGTTGATGTCTCTGACCGCAAGTACATTCAAGATGCATTACAATCTAAGAAAACAACTGTATCATCAGTTATAACAGATCGCGTCCTTGGGCATCAGGCTATTATGATTGCCTCTCCAATATTTAATAAACAAAAGGAACTCTCTGGATTATTGTTAGCAAGTTTACGCTTTGACTACATTTCATCCTCTTTAAATGCTATTAAACCACAATATCATTTCGAAGTGACTGATAAACATGATGTAGTTTTTCTAACCGATGATAATAATGAAACAAGCGATGAGCATTCTAATATGCTTACTACCCCACTCCAAAGATTAAACTGGAAGGTCTCTGTTTCTCCGTTACCTATTCATCAACAAACCTTATACCGGTTAGTTTCAATAGAATGTACAGCTACTTTATTTTTAATGTCTATTTTATTTTTACTTGTTCAATATATGTTATTAAAACGGCAAACAAAACTAGAAAGACAACAAAATGAACTACAAAAAATTGAATTGGTTGGAACTTTTGCGGCTAGTACAGCTCACGAAATCCGTAATCCTCTTACTGGAATTAAAGGACTCGTTGCTCTATTAAAAGAGAAATATAGAGATGAGCAGGATCAGTTCTACTTTTCAGTGATTGAACAAGAAATAGAACGTATTAATGAGATTGTAAGCGAATTTCTTATTCTTGGAAAGCCAACTGCCATCATTGAACAAACAAATGATGTAAGAACGATTCTTAATGAGGTAGCAGTAATTATTCAATCTGAGGCGAATTTGCATAATATTATATTCCATTTACATTTGCCAGACCACCCTGTTCATATACGTTGCTCAAAAGACCATATGAAACAAGTGGTTTTAAATATTACCAAAAATGCAATTGAAGCTATGACTTCTGGGGATACATTAACTATTGTAGTAACAAACAATGAAAAACACGCACAATTGCAAATTATTGATACCGGAAAAGGAATTCCAAAACATATTCAAAAACACCTCTTTCATCCGTTCTTTACTAATAAAGATACTGGAACAGGTCTTGGACTTGTCATATGTAAACGAATTGTAGAGATGTACAATGGGCACATTTTTATTGATAGTAAAGAAAGCAAAGGAACGACAGTTCATATCGAGATTCCATTGCACAGAGTATAATTATCCTTATCCCAAAAGGATAATTATACTTATTTCATAAAACCAGCCACAAGCATTCGCCAAAAATTACTCGATTTTCCTTCATACCCTATTTGAAAAATAGGTGCCTTTATAATTGAAAACCATTTCGGTGTTTGTTTTTCTTTATAACGCTGATACTGTAAAATAAGCTTGTCCAATTCTTGACTAACTTGAATTGTCTCCATACTATTTAATCCACTTGTCAATCCTGATTGAATCATTTCTTCACGTTTCATATGAATATCATGCGAAAGCTTTTCTAATGTGTACTTCCTTTTTACAGTAAACATCCATATCCCCCTTAGTATTCTTCCATGCTCTCAACTTCACTTCTACATTGATCTTTCAACTTCTTAATCACATTCAAATTTGAAAAATCAGAAATTTAAACATTTTCTCCCTGTAATTTACAAATCTTTACCCTCACTTTGAGAATTATTACAAATTATTCTATCTTTGTAAATACATTCGCAATAATAGACATTTTTTTCATCTTTTTTTTTATAAATACCAAGTAAACAGTGGGTTCTCCATTTTCCATATACTTTTCTTCGACATTTTTTGTTTAATTTATATAAAAACGCAAAACATAATGATGATTTATAAAATAGAAAGGAAATATTTATATGCGCAAATATACTATTACATTGCTCGTTTTTACCCTGTTCGTACCCTTTTTCTTATTTCCTATTCAAGCAAACGCCCATACGAATAAAGTTGCTATTGTCATCGATGATTTCGGCAATAATATGAAAGGAACGGATAAAATGTTATCACTTCCTATTCCACTTACTATTGCTGTTATGCCATTTCTGCCTTCCACTAAAGAAGATGCGATAGCAGCCCATAAAAAAGGTCATGAAGTTATTATACATATGCCAATGGAGCCAATTAAAGGAAAGAAAGAATGGCTTGGACCAAAAGCGATTACAACAGATTTAAGTGATGAAGAAATAAACAATCGACTCGAACAAGCAATTCAAGAAGTGCCGCATGCAATTGGAATGAACAATCATATGGGATCAAAAGTAACCGCTGATGAAAGAATTGTACGTCTTATACTTTCTGCCTGTAAAAAACACGGTTTATTTTATTTAGATAGTAAAACAAACCCTAATAGTGTTGTCCCAAAAGTCGGTAAACAATTAGGGGTACCTATTATTGAAAACCAACTATTTTTTGATGATGTATATACGGCAGATCATGTTTCAAGACAAGCCCAATTACTCATAAAAAAAATTCAAGAAAAACCCATTATGGTAGCTATCGGACACGTTGGCCCTCCAGGGGAAATTACATCACGTGTTATCGAAACCTCTATTCCTAAAATTCGCGAGCATGCAGACTTCATCTTTTTATCTGATTTAGCATTATCTCCACCACCCGTTTCGAAATAAAATTCATATACCCTACTAAAAAAGGTACTCATCTACACATAGTAGATGAGTACCTTTTTCAATTTAAATATAATCTACGTGACTCACCCGAAATCCCTTTTTCTCTATTCTTCCAATTAATTGCTTTAATGTTTTCTCATTTAACTCATCTGATATATTTACGATAACACGGCGAATATATTGATCACCGTTATCTAAAGTAAACATTCCACCGATATTGTATGCCTTTAACAATGTCCCAATTTCTTTAATCGTTCCCTTACAATCTTGTGTTGCAATCGTTAATATATACCCACCCGTTCGCATACCGAACGAATCTTCAATAACATCAAATACATTAGAATGTGTTAAAATACCAACAAATTCATTATAATCATTTAAAACCGCTAAAAATGGAAGACGACGAATAACATAAAAAGCTCTGAAAAAAGAATCCTTTTCAAAAATAAACGCATATGAATCTTCCAGCACATCTCCCGTACTTACATGTTCTAATCCGCTATTACACTTCTTTTCTAAAAGGTCTACTTTATAAATAATCCCTGTGAATTTCTTCTCATCTTCTGCTAATACAGGGATTGCTCGAAATCCCGTTTCATTCATAATTTGCAATGCTCGTTCACCGGAATCATTCATTTTGCAAAAGGTAACCTGCTGTTTCGGCAGAAAATGATATTTAACTCGCAAAATATGTTCCTCCTTACATGTCAACATGTAATCTATATATAATAAGGAGACCTATATTTTATGAGTAAAATTATTTTTAAAACGCTTTCATTTATTTGAAATGATAACCATTGTTAATAAATTTTTATATCACAGAACTTTTTGCCCCTTTTATCATTAAAAGCTTTACGTGATAGTTCATTAAATACTCTATACCTTCCAACCATTTTTTTGCTTCTTCTGGAGTTTTCCCCCACACAATCATTCCGTAATTATGAACAAGAACTACCCCTCCGCCTTCAACAAAATTCGGAACATTACTTTCTAATAAATTAGCGAACTTTTTTTCATCTTCTACAATTGGAATTGTCATTTCTGTAATACCTTCTTTTCCAAAAACACGTTCCACGCTGCGTTTCTCGAATGTTACTTCTCCTTCTTTCCCATATAATTCTGACATTAAATGGCTATCTACAGTTTGCACTTGTAAAATACATTCCGCACTGCTTTTTTTATAAATATCCGCGTGCATAAAAGATTCTGAAGCTGGTTTTTCTTCGTTCTCAAATACTGGCTCACACATGCAATTTACAACGATAAAATCCTCTTCCGAAAATAACCCTTTATCTCTTCCTTCTACATTCACTAAAAATGTTAATGGCTCTTTTGACGTACACATCGATAAACTAATTTTTGTGCCATAAAACCAATCGCGAAGTGCCAATTCTGCTTTCACATCTTTTAATTCATTCCATTTCTTCAGAAAAAATAACATTTCGTCACCCCCGGCGTAATATTAATATAATGTTCAAATCCTTTCTATGTAAAAGGAGTATTTTTTGATTATTCTAAAAATTTAATTGAATTATTACATGAGAAAGCCTTTTTGTCAATACGGTTTCACCACTCCTCGTAAAAATAGGCGACTCACATGTAAACACTCCTGTCTATTACCTACTTAATCTTGTACATATAAAAAATACGTTATTCTTCTTATTAAAGAATAACGTATTTTTCTCATTATTAGGTAAATCTAATACTTTAAGATGAGTCATTTTAGCAAGTGGTGTCACATCTTCAATTTGATTTTTCCCAATCCATAATTCATCTAATTGATTCATTTGATCAGTGCCCGATAAATCTTTAACGTTATTACGTGTTAATATTAAATCTTTTAAATGTAATGAGTATAACGGTGTAATATCTTCAATTTGATTACCTGCTAAAGTTAAGTATGTTACATTTTTTAATCACATTAAATTTATATTTCTGGCTATAAAAAATAAAAAGCCCTTTATTCAAAGGGCCTTCTTACCTATCGTATGAAGAATTTCACTTTTTTCTTTTTCATTAATAACACCGATTTTTTGCAAAATATTCGTGTACAATACAAGTTTATTATATATCCGTTCCGACATTCCCGTCCCCTCTTTCCTCCAGCCAACTTTTTTTCTATTGGTAAATTATATGAAGGAAATGAGAAAATGTGTCCACTTTTTGCACGAATACAAATCTTTTCTTCCACTATTCAAAATCATATCAAAATTTATGTTAAGTGATTCCACCTATCCATAAAAGCTGGATTGCTAGCAAACAGTCCATTGAATATTATGCTTTTTAGCTTCTTCTTCAAAACTATATGGCATTTTCTTATCACAAATGACATGTTGAATACGAGAAAATCCCGCTATTCTATAATTCCCTTTTACGCCTACCTTTGTATGATCACATAAAATATATGTTTTCTCAGCTAGTTTAATCATCGCTTCTGACAGTTTCGCTTTTTCTAATTCAAAGCTGGAAACCCCAAAACTTGGTAACAATCCATCAATCGAAACGAACGCTTTATGAAAATGAAATTGATGGATAACTTGCTGGGAAATAGATCCTGACACACGTGAATGCTTTGGAGATACTTTTCCGCCAATAAATAGAACTTCACCATGAAACATCTTTTTATTAATAGAAGAAATTAATTGTGTTGCTACTGGAAATGAACTTGTTACAATTGTTAAGTTTTTGCGATGAACAAGGTATGGAACCATTTGAAGTGGTGTGCTCCCATCATCAATGGCAATGACATCACCATCTTCCACAAATGTCGCTGCTTTATAACCAATTCTTTTCTTCTCTTCTATATGCAGCATCTCTCTTTCTAGCATTGGTGCCTCTACCCCAGCTCCTGGAAGTTGAACAGCTCCTCCATACACTTTCTTCAGCTTTTTTTCACGATCTAATTCTTCTAAATAACGGCGAATTGTTTCTGTTGATACTGCAAACTCTCTCGCTAACTCCGAAACTTTCACTTTCCCTTTAAACTCTACCTTTTCAAGAATGGTTCGCTTTCTTTCTTCTCCTACTACAGACATAGCTTCACCCCATTTATATCTACCTCATGAAATTCTTTGCTTATACCAAGTTATAATTCTCTTTTTCAGTAAAAACCTCTTCATGAATATGAATACCGCGCTTTTCTAGTTCATCAAAAATTATTTGTGGATTTTCGAAAGCTTCTTCGGGCGTTAAAACACCGACTTTATTAACAACACCTTTTGCCATTAACTCTGTAGCAATCCCAAATGGAATACCGACGTTCCTCGTATAGGCTCTTAATTCTTCCCATCCTTTGATTGATCCATCAGATAGCGGGTGTGTATGATATAAAACATGTCGCTGTTTCTCATTATTTTTCATACCTATTACTTCTACATGAAGTGCATAACCATAAATTTTTGTTTCTTGTCCTTCTTTCGATTGTAGTAAATATTTCGAAATACAATCCATAATACCAATTTCTTTACCGTCTATTTCAATCTGATCATTACGTAAAATACCGTAATCATATAAGGCACGTACGAGCTGCATATTTTGCTTTGGCCAAGTTCCTCTTGTTTCAATCAGTTTGACACCTTTATTTTCTAGTGCTTTTGCTAACGTAATCGTTTCAGAATGCGGGATTATATACTGTGTTGTTTTACCGTAAGGCGCTGGCAATTCAATTTCTCTTGGGCGCGCAAACGGAGGCACTTGCTTAAACTCACCGTCTTCATACACTGTACGCGATGGTAAATGCGGATCATATTCATATGTCGTTGTCTCTGTAATTGATGCTGAAAAAGCAATTGGACGATACGAACCGTGACTTACACGAACTGACTCTACACTATCTAGCTGGTTTGCTGCATGCATTGCCATCATTTGCGTTACACCTGGCGTCATACCAAAACCAGGTAAACATGTTTTTTCATTTTGAACAAATATAGAATGGGATTCATTTTCTTCACCAAATCCATTCAAGTTCACACCGTGACACCCAGCTTCCGCAATACAGCGAGTAGACAGTCCATTTAACTTTATCGTCGTGCCATCCATTACAATGTCATAGCCTTTCATTTTTGTGACCGTATCCTCATGATTTGTCACATCGACTTTCACAAAATCAACACGAGGATCATTTAACCACTCTACTACTTTACGACCCTCTTCTTCATTAAAATCGGCTACTGTAATCGTCTCAAATGATGAAAATTGAACTAAATCCAAAATTGCTTCACGACATATTTTACCTGCTCCACCTAAGCAAAATACTTTCAACCTATAACAACTCCTTTAGCAATACTATCAACTAAATGATTAATATCTTCTTCATGTACATCACCGATATTTCCAATGCGGAACGTATCTACTTTCGAAATTTTCCCAGGATAAATAACAAAGCCATCACGCTTTAATTCGTTATATAATCGTTGAAACTCGAATTCCCCTTCTGGATAAATGAAAGATGTAATAATAGGAGATTGATATTTTTCATCTACTAATGGCTTAAAGCCGATTTCTTTCATTCTGTTCACTAATAGTTTTTGATTATTATAATATCGATTGTAACGTGCTCTTACTCCGCCTTCTTCTTCTAATTCAAGCAACGCCTGATAAAAAGCACGTACAATATGAGTTGGTGAAGTAAAACGCCATTTCCCATTTTGTTCTTCCATCGTTTCCCACTGATCATATAAATCCAATGATAAAGAACGGGCTTGCCCTTTACATTTCAATAGTTCATCACGTTTTGCGATGACAAAGCCGAATCCAGGAACACCTTGAATACATTTATTCGCACTACTAATTAGAAAATCAATTTGCAAATCAGCAATATCTATTTCAATACCACCGAAACTACTCATTGCATCAACCAGTGTAACTTTTCCGTATTGCTTCCCTAATTTACATACATCTACAATTGGATTAATAATACCTGTTGTTGTTTCACAATGAACAACTGCAATATGAGTAATCTCTTTATCTTGTTGCAATAACTTTTCTACTTCTATAATATTAGTTGGCTCCCACTCTTCTGTTTGACTGACCACCACATCTATATGTAACATCTCTGCCATTTGCACAATTCGCTTACCGTACGCACCATTTGTACAAACGAGAAGCTTTCCGTTTTTAGGAACGACAGAACCAATTACAGATTCAACTGAAAACGTACCGCTTCCTTGCATTAAAACAGTTGTATATTTCTCTTCTTCCTTTGTTGCCAATGATACAAGTCTATTTCTTACATCTTGCACCATCGTATTATATTCAACATCCCACGTACACCAATCATATAACATAACTTCTTTTACAGTTTTTGTTGTCGTTAATGGTCCTGGCGTTAGTAATAAATAGTGATTTTCATTCATGATCCCGTGCCCCTTTTATGAAATAATAAGTTCTTGTTTCTCGATATGTTCAATTACGTTTTCGAGTTCCTGCATCGTTTCGATCGTAAAGTGTGCCCCGTTTTCAATGAAACGATTACGAACCACTTCCATTTTTTCGCGAAGCTCTACCGGATTCATATTTTCAACTTCCTCTTCCGTTAAACCGAGCTCACTACTGCCAAGAATTACACCAACTGTCCACATTCCAGCATTTCTTCCCTCTTTCATATCTGATACCGTGTCTCCAACTTTCATCATATGATTCATTGGATATACACCAAGTTCCATCGCATTTTTATAGCACATCCACGGGTATGGACGACCTGCTGGAACATCATCTGGCGTAACGAGAAAATCAGGCTTATATCCTTGTAATGCTGCTCCCTTTGCTACAATGTCCATCATTTCTCTCGTATAACCAGTTGTTGAACCAATTTTAATGCCTTTTTCTCGTAATGAAGCAATCACTTCTTTTACTCCATTAATCAGCGACGCATAGCGCGGTAAAATGGCGAAGAGAATTTCTTCAAATTCTTCATACATCTCATGAATGTCTGCTTCTGTTGGCAATTGTCCGAAGACACGATTCCACTCACTCGCAATACGAGGCATCTCTGTTAGTGCCCTTACATGATCTATTTTTAATAATCCCATTGGCTTACGAGCTTCTTCAGCTGTAATTTCAACACCACGTTTATGAAAAATCTCCATAAATACTTCCAGTGGTGCAAAACATCCGTAATCAACTGTCGTACCTGCCCAATCAAAAATAACTGCTTCCATTTTCATTTTATCCATCACCTTTCTTACTTATCTTTTTTGCCATTGCGACGTTCGGTTACGAAGAGCTTTCGTTCCCCATTCATATAAAACTCTCACTACAATATTTGTAACAACAATGAGTACGCTCATCGCAGCCGCTGGTGCCACATTTCCTGCATCATCCATATTTACAATTGATACAGCAGCTAGTTTAAAATCAGCTGCGTACAAGAAAACAACTGCCGATACAGTTACCATTGAATTTACGAAGTAGTACATAACCATTTCTAAAATTGCTGGTAAACACATCGGGACTGTTACTCGAAGGAATGTTTTATAAAACGGAATGCCCATAGACTGCGAAACAAGTTCAAACTCTCGATCTAGTTTCTTTAAAGCGGTCGTTGCCGTAACGAATGTTACAGAGTAAAAATGAATGATATTTACTAATACTAAAACGGCAATTGTGCCATATAAGGAATGAAACGGATTCGTTACTGAAAGTCCAAGGATTTGAATCGTTGGTTGACTAAAGAAAAAGACGTATCCTAACCCAAGCACTAAACCTGGAATCGCCAAAGGTACGATAGAGAAAAAGTAACCTGTTTTCCGGAAAAGTTGTAGCTGATCTATTTTCTCAATTGCATATGCGAATACAAATGTTAAAATCGCCCCAATAACCGCTGTAATTGCTGAAACAATTACGCTATTTTTAAACGCTTCAAGTCCATCTCCTGTTAAACTTGAAAAATTAAAATGCTCAAATGTAAAGCTCATATTATATGGCCATACTTTCACACTTGCAGCAATACCGACTGCAACAAACAAAAGAATAATCATAAGAGTAATTACACTACAATATATGAATGAGATTACATCTCTTTTCTTATTAGCTGTTATTCTGTATGGCATTGCTTTTGAAGATAAGAAATTCGCCTGCTTTCTTTGCGTAATACGATCAACTGCAAAAGCAAAAATAGCTGGGATTAATAAAATCATTCCGACAGTTGCACCCATCGGCATATTTTGCTGTCCAATTACTTGCTTGTATACGTCAGTAGCAAGTACATTATATTGCCCACCAACAATTTTTGGTGCTCCAAAATCAGTGAAACTAAGTGTAAACACAACGAACATTGCACTAATTAATCCGTACTTTACACTAGGTAAAGTAACAGTGAAAAACTGCTTTGTTTTACTCGCTCCTAACATATTAGAAGCTTCATATAAACGATAATCGGAGCCTTGAAAAGCAATTAATAATATAAGAAATGCTTGTGGAAATGTATACATGACTTCAGCCATTACAATTCCTACTGGGCCATATAAAGGGATTTGTATACCTTCAAATAAACCAAACATCCCTTTCGTTACTAACCCTTGATTACCAAATAAATAGGTAAGCGCAATACCATGCATCATCGTTGGCGCGAACAATGGTAATAATGCTACGTATTGAAATACACGCTTTCCAAAAACATTTGTACGAGCAATTGCATATGCATAAGCGAAAGCCAATGCAACTGAAATGATTGTTGTAGCGCCCGAAATCCATACGGTATTTTGTAATGACTGAACTAAAGTTGGTGTTGTGAAATATTTACTGAAATTCGCTAAACCAACGAAAGCTCCATCTTTATCATAAAAAGCTTGTGTAAATAGTTGTAATAGCGGTAATACAAGTATGATAAGAAAGGAAAAAATCATACCAATAATTACGAGCCTTTGGATCCATTCCTCTTTTCCTATACTTCTCTTAATCTTTTTTTTCGTACTTTCTACCTTATAGTTCTCTAACATCTCCATCTATACAATGACCTTCTTTCCATATGACAACATATGATTTTCTGAGAAAGAGATTTGAATGGGCTTTCCTTTTCTAATAGCCTCTGCCTCTACTTCCGATGCCAATATATCCACTACAATTTTCTCATTATAAAGATGTGTTTTCTCTTCTATAACCCGCACTTCCGTCCGGTATACAGATCCACGAAACTCCATACTTTCCACAACTGTCTTAATTCCATCCTTTTGTACAACTGTTACATGTTCAGGACGAATTGCATGTTCTTCGTTATTTTTCGAAAAGAAATTAATAGAACCAATAAAATCTGCCACAAACGGATTGGCTGGTCTTTGATAAATCTCCTCTGGTGTTCCAATCTGCATAATTTCCGCATGATTCATTACAACAATTTTATCAGCCATCGTTAATGCCTCTTCTTGATCATGCGTTACCATAATAGTTGTTACTCCTACTTTTCCTTGCAAATCACGCATTTCTCTACGCAATTTTTCACGTACTTTTGCATCTAAAGCAGATAACGGCTCATCGAGTAACAAAATATCCGGAGACAGAGCGAGCGCACGTGCAAGTGCTACTCGCTGCTGTTGTCCACCAGACATTTGAGCAGGATATTTATCTTTTACATTCAGCAAATCAACAAGTTCTAACGCAGCTAGCGCTTTCTCTTTTACTTCTGCTTTTCCATATTTTTTTGTCTTTAAGCCGTATTCAATATTTTCAAGTGCTGTTAAATTCGGAAATAATGCATATGATTGAAAAACCATTCCGAAGTTCCTCTTTCCAGGCGGCAATGCTGTAATATCTGTTCCATTCACAGCTATACTACCTGTTGTTGCCTCTTCTAGCCCCGCTAAAATTCGAAGCAACGTCGTTTTCCCACAACCACTCGGGCCTAATAAACAAACAAACTCATTTTTTTTCACTGTAAAAGAAATATCTTTTAACGCTGTAAACGCATCAAATTGCTTTTGAATGTGTTGAATTGATAAATATTCGCTCATTTTTCTCTCTCCCACTTACTTACTTTTTAGGTTCTGCTTTTTGGCCAAACTCTTTTTCCCAACGTTCTAAAATTTTGTCACGATTTTCTGCTGCCCATTTGAAGTCATTCTTTTTGTATAACTTTTCTGTTACATCTTTAGGGAATCCATCTGGAAGTTTATAATCATTTTTAATTGTCGCAAATCCGTTTTTCTCGAAGTATAACTTCATTACATCATCTGTAATTGCCCAGTCTAAAAATGCTTGCGCTAACTTATCATTTTTTGCATTATCTTTCTTAATAAGTGCGTTCGCTTCTACTTCCCATCCTAATCCTTCTTTCGGTAAAACAACTTCAACAGGTGCACCTTTTTGTTTCTCTTTCAAAGCACTATAAACCATTGATACGCCAACTGGATATTCACCTGCACCTGCTAATTTCGCTGGTTTTGAACCTGAATGAGTATAAGTTGCCATATTATCATGAAGTTTCTTCATGTAATCCCAGCCCTTATCTTCTCCCATAATTTGTAGCCATGCAGAAACCGTCAAAAATCCTGTTCCAGAAGAAGCTGGATGTGGCATAACAAGCGTTCCTTTATATTCTGGTTTCGTTAAATCTTCATATGATTCTGGCATCGGTAAATTTTTCTTCTTTAACTCTTCTTTATTCACTGCAATTCCCGTCATAAATGCAGTATTACCTACCCATTTTTCTGGTTTCTTATCATCTTTAAATTGCGGAAGAACACGATCCGCTCCTTTAGGAGAGTACTCTTTTAACATATCTTTTTTCTCTAAAGCTAATAGACTAGACGCCGCAGTTCCCCATACAACATCTGCTTGTGTATTTTTTCCTTCAGCTAGCAATTTCGCTGTAATAACTCCTGTTGAATCACGAACAATGTTCAACTTCACATCTGGGTATTTCTTTTTGAAGGAATCAAGATAAATTGGTACAAGCTCTTCTTCAATCGCTGTGTAAACAGTTAATGATCCAGATAATTTATCATCTTTCACTTTTGCTCCAGCACTTTCTTCTTTCTTTGCACCACACCCCATTAGTAACGAAAATACCATTCCAGTTGCTACAGCTTTAAAGATTGTTTTTTTCACTGTTTCTCTCTCCTTTTACAAATCTTATGTACAACTCAAATATATACAACTAGTGTAAAAGCAGTATTAAACCAACATTAATCTTTTATTTGTTGTTTGTTTTTGTGTAATACGTTGCTACTTCTATGTTTTTTCGCATTTTTCTGCCATTAATAAATGCGGAATTTACAAATAATTTAAAAAACCTTTATAATCCCACAAAAAAATGAGGCGTTTGTAAAAAACGCCTCATTTTTGTTTACCTTTTTTTGAATTACGATTAGCATACTTTGCACTATTTTCTCCTTCATACTCTAATGCAAATTCTGCATCTGGTAAGCTTTCTTTCGGAGTTTTATTATTATTAATTGCTGCATTTTGTTTTACTTTTCTTTTTACCAACGCACTCACCTGCTCTCACTAAATAACTTTCTATTCTAGTTTGATACAACTTAAAATAATTATTACTGGGAAGTGTTAACAAGTACATAAGAGCTTATAGATGGAAATACTACATACGAACAAATCATTACAAAAAGGAGCGATTACTTTGAAGGAAAAAGAAACGATCCAATCGCCAATTTTAGACGAAACGCTCCCGCATCAAATGAATTTCCCATCATTTAAAGGAACGGGAAAACAAATGCAACAACCTTTTGTAAATCAATACGACGTTGTTATTGGTGATAGTAAATATAATTCTGAAAACAGCCCTCTTACTAATTGGAGTGATGAGGTTGATCCTGCCATTATGGCTGGGGAAGAATGGATACACCCTACAAATGATATTGGGTGGATTTCAGAAGAAAATCAAGAACTACTAAAAAACGAGGTTGATAACAAAAATGATACTTTTATGCATCCTCAATTTGGAATTAACGACTAAAAAACCATTCTACCTAACATAGGTAGAATGGTTTCATACTATCCAATAATAATTCGCTCTTTCGGATACTTATAGCGAGGTGGTTGCTCTCTTCCACCACTAGCTAAAATAAATGTCAAAATACCAACGCGTCCGATAAACATAAGTACGATTAATACAAGTTTACCAGCAGTTGTTAAATCTGGAGTAATACCTGTTGATAATCCAGTCGTCCCGAAAGCAGAACAAACTTCAACTATTAAGCTCATAAGTGGTACATTTTCCGTAATGGATAAAATAAATAGCGCTGAAGCACATAATAAAATCCCCATCGTCATAACAACTGATGCTTTCAACACATCTTCTTCATGTAGCTGACGTTTGAAAACTCGGACTGTTCTCCCGCCCCTTGCAAATGTATATAACGATAATATACTAACAGCAAATGTCGTTGTACGTATCCCGCCCCCAACTGAACTTGGAGATGCTCCTATGAACATTAATATACTCATAAATAAAAGCGTTGGTTGTGACAATTCACGTATATCCATTGTAGCAAGCCCACCACTTCGCGTCGTCACAGATTGGAATAATGTATAAAATACAGTTTCATGCCATGACTTCCCTACTAAGAAATGATTTCGTTCTAATAGAAAAATCATAATTGTTCCAACAATAACAAGTGCAAAAAATGTTGTTGTCGTCAATTTTGTAAATAACGAAAAGCGAAAGAGTTGCTGTCTCCTCTTACTCAGGAATTGCTTTACTTCCATTAACACTGGGAAACCAATAGCTCCTAAAATAATAAGCAACATATGAATCATCTGAACAATATAATCTTTTTTGTATGGAATCAGTGATTGTCCAGTTAAATCAAATCCTCCGTTCGTTGTTGCACTAACAGCGGCAAAAAAACCGTGAAAATACGCTTCTTGCCAAGTCGGAAAATACATTAGAAATCTTGTACCTAACAGTAACGCTCCAATAAGTTCTATTGAAATAATTACAATTAAAATGGAACGCATCAATTCCACAAGACCTGCCAAATTTCCTTGGTTATGGTCTGCCATAATTAATCTTCTTCTTTGCAAACCAATCTTTTTACCCGTTATAATCCAAACGAATGTACCAAGTGCCATAATTCCTAGTCCGCCTAATTGTAAAATAAGGGCTAAAACAATAATTCCTGCCGTTGTAAACGTATCTGGAATAGTAACAACAGAAAGCCCTGTCACACTTACAGCACTAACAGATGTAAACAGCGCATCTATAAATGTCCATTTCACACCAGGCTTCGTAACAAATGGTAAACTAAGCAAAATTACCGATACAACTACCGCTAGTAAATAAAATAAAACGATAAGCTGCACGGGACGTAATTTTTGTAAAAACTTTTTTATCTTTCTCATTCCATCACTTCGCTACCTTTTTTTCTATCGATTAAATAAAGAAAAATCATCACTTTCTTTATTTGTAAATAACTGCTGAAATAGTTTCGCAAATACCATTCCGTATACAGTTCCATTTCCCCCATACGGCAGTGCGTAATATAAATTATGTATCTTTTTATCTTCTTTTAAAATAGGAAGACCGTCATGACTACCACCAAATGCCGCTGCCCAATAGTATTCTGCCTGTATATTATTAAACTGTGGGAACATTTCTTTTACAATGTTAATAAGGATATCACGCTTATGCAATAATTTCGTATCGCCGATATTTTGAATTTTCAGTGCCTCATCTAATCCGCCTACAATAATGCGATTTTGATACGTTCGAAAATACAAGTATGGACGTGCAGTTTCCCAAATTAATGATTGCTCATGCCAACCTTCAAATTGATCTATCGTATTTGTCACAACTGCATAAGATGTTTCTATTGTTGTGTTTTTTTCTTTCTTGCCAAAAAGTGGTTCATAACCTGTTGCCATAATAATATTCTTTGCTACGATTTTATTTCCTGTTTTCGTGTAACAAATTAAATCATTTTGGATTTGTTTAATATGTAATGCCTCTGCATGTTCATATATAGTAGCGCCCATTTGTTTCGCTTTATGCAAAAGACTATGCGCTAATAAATATGGATTCACTTCTGCATCACCGCTTGTATATAACGCTGCTTGTTTTGCAAATGAATAGCGTTTTTTAATATCAGACTCTGTAAAATATTCAACCGGAAATCCATAATGGCGTAACGTATTATATTCTTCTTGTAAAAATGAAACATCCTCATCTCTACTAGCATAATACAGACTCTTTCGCGGAATAAAATGGGGATCAATATCGAGAGTTGGCACAACCTTCTCCATTGTTTGCAGCGCTTCATAACAAATTCTATATGCTCGTACCCCTTTCTCTTCACCAAATGTATGAATAAGAGAGGTCAACGATTTATCATGAACAAATTGTAATAATCCTGTATTTGCAGCTGTGCTTCCACATGCAATTGCTCTTTTTTCAATGAGCATAACACGCATTCCAATTTTCGCTAACGAATACGCTATTTGAGCACCTGCTTCTCCACTTCCAATTACAAGCACATCACATATCATATCATCTTCTAACGTTGGATAACAAGGTACAGAAACTCCATCACTCCAAAACAACTTACCAGTCATAAGCTTCATAATTATACTCCTACAATGTAATTTTCACCTTCCTATGTTTCGTCATTTTTCATAAAAAAATCCAACTAACATACGCTAGTTGGATTTCTTTTCTTTAATTAGAACGCTCTTCAAGCCAATTTCCAACCGTCGGATATGTTTGCTTTACAGCCGTTCCACCATACACAATAGACATATGTCCTGTCGGTAAACATACATACTGTTTATCTGTGCTAGAAATATGATCAAGTAAAGCCTCTACTTGACATGGCAGAGCAATATGATCACGTTTCGCTGAAATATTTAAGACATTCGCCTTAATATTTGCAAGGTCTACCTTTTGTCCGCGAATAACGAGTTCACCCTTCACTAATTTATTATTTTGATAAAAATCACGAATCCATTGTCTATATGATTCACCTGGGAATGGAATGCCGTCACCAACCCACTTTTGAACTAACTTCCAGCTTTCGACGAAGCGCTCATTTTCTGAACGATCGACTAAAGCAACATATGGACCAACAAAGTTTGTAATTGGTTTTAACATCTTATTTCCGAAATCAATCATTTCAGGTGGAATATTTCCGAATGTATCAACCGCTTTATCTAAATTGAAATACTTCTCATCTAATAAAGGACCGTATAATCCTGTTTCAGAGAAATCAAAAGGACTTGTCATAAAAATCAAGTTACGAATTGGCATGTCCGGATGAAGCGCTGCATAAATAGATGTTAACGTTCCACCCATGCAATAACCAAGTAAAGAAATCTCGTCCGATTTTGCAGTTCTCATTACTTTTTTCACTGCTTTTGCAATATAATCGAACACGAAATCATCAAATTTCAAATGACTATCTTCTAAACCAAATGTGCCCCAATCAAGCATATACACATCAAAACCACGATCTACTAAATATTCCACTAAACTATTTCCTGGAGTTAAATCCATAATATACGGTTTATTAATAAGAGCATATATTAATAAGATTGGAACCCTCTGTGTTTTTTCTTGTTTTGGAATGTAACGATAAAGCTTCGTTTTATTCTTCGTCCAAATAACCTCTTTCGGTGTTAAACCAACTTGTGGTTCTGGTTCGCGTAATAAAATTTCGCTCGCTCTTTTCACACGGCGATATGCTTTGCGATATTCTTCTGGGTACAACTCCAATTGCTTTTCCCATTCTGTTACGAATGTAGTCATTTTTTTATCTCCTTTTCGGTCGATTTCTTTCTAAAAAAGAAGTGCATTCCTGCCATGGATATGCACTTTTTTCTTACTTTATTACATGTATAATCCACCGTTAATGTTTAATTGCTGACCAGTGATATACGCACCGTCACGGCATAGATATACTACACCTTTTGCAATTTCGTCAGCTTGGCCAAAGCGTTTTTTCGGGATTTTCGCAACGATTTTTTGACGTACTTCTTCTGGTACCTCTGCTACCATTTCAGTATCAATAAACCCTGGGCAAATTGCGTTTACAGTTACATTTGTTTTTGCAAGTTCTAACGCTAATGATTTTGTAAATCCTAACATACCTGCTTTTGCTGCTGAGTAGTTTGTTTGTCCAAATCCACCAGCTTGACCAATAATAGAAGAAATACTAATGATTCTTCCTTCTTCTGCTTCCGTTATGTATGGAAGTACAGCACTTGTCGTATTAAATACGCTGCTTAAGTTCACGTCAATTACGCGCTCCCAGTCTTCACGATTTAACTTTTTGAATGTACGATCTCTTGTAATACCAGCATTATTAACAAGAATATCAACTTTACCAAAATGATTCACAGCTTCTTCTACAAGTCGGTTTGCGTCTTCTACTTTAGAAACATCCGCTTGAACTGCATAAACGTCATGCCCTTCTTTTCCTAGTTCATTTACTAAGTTTTCAGCTGCTTCTTTACTGCTGTTATAGTTAATAACAACTTTTGCTCCCTCTTGTGCTAATGCTACTGTAATTGCTTTTCCAATTCCTTTTGCCCCACCTGTTACGATTGCTACTTTGCCATTTAATTGAACCATTTCTTTTCCCCCTTAAATGAATTTGTGAGCGATTATTATAAATCATTTTGGTACTCATACTAATAGAGTCCATATATTAATTATGTTTCGTTGTTTATACATGAAAAAGAGATTCTCCCTCTCTCTTTTACACGTTATAAACAAACGCTATTATCATTTTTTATTTTCTGGCTTATTCGCAGGTTTTACCTCTTCTTTTACAGGTACTTGTAGTTTAGCTAGTACTGCATTTTGCTTTTCTAGCAATTCTAAAATTTGATCAACTTTCGTTTCTAACGTGCGCATATCTTGTTTCACTTTCGTAACATCACGCTTTAATGTAGGAGCTTGTCCTAATGAATCCACTTTCTCTTCTAGAACTTCCTCGATGTTATCAACTTTATTTTCTAAGTTAATAACAAGCGTAGCTACTCTAGCGATATCCTCTTTTGTTGGCACGTTCACTTGTTCTAAATAACTTTTTGTTGTATCATTTAATGCTTTTTGATAAAACAAATTCAAGTCTAGAACGCTGCCCATCCAAGCAGAATATTCTTCTGTTTTAATTGTTTCATTGAGCGCTTTTCCCCAAAATGTTTCGGTTTGTTCATAAGCATTTTTCCATGCTTGCAATGGATCGAATTTTTGATCAATCACTTCGCCTACACTCCCTTTTTCGTTTTTGAAACAATTCAACCTATTCACTATTTTCTAATATTCTGAAAAAAACTTCAAGTCTATATTTTATTTTTCTTTATTTTCCAACAAATGTATTGACATTAAAAACAGATAGGTGTAAATTGCACTTATAAGTAAAAAATTCCATCTAACTGATTCATGAGGTGATGCACAATCATGCTACATAATGAACCAGAACAACGCGAAAGTTTGGAAAACAACCAAACGAAACAACCAAACTCCATGCCAAAAAACTTCTTAGTTCCCTTCTTACTTCTCTGTCTAAAAGACTGGAGTCTTCATGGTTACAAACTTATTCAAATGCTAATGGATATCGGCTTTTCTTCTGTGGACCAAGGTAATGTATATAGGACACTACGCAAATTAGAAAAAGAAAACCTTATTTCTTCTACTTGGGATACAAGCGAAGGAGGGCCAGCAAAAAGAATTTATTCTTTAACTGAATATGGAGAGAAATATTTAGCAACATGTGCAACTTCTTTTGAGCATTACCAAAATATGCTGCGGACGTTTTTCACGTTATATACGAACGCTTTCTTTCCATTTGCCACTACTTCTCCAGAAAAGGATGAAAAGGATTCTTCATCTTCACCTGGTGGTACAGCAGAGTAATCTGCGTTCACAATATGCAAAAAAACATTTGGAGGTCAAACAATGGAAACTAAACCATACGAATTGGTCGATGCATTTTGGAAAAACTGGTCTCAATCTCTTTCCCTCTTCTCTTCAGCTGGGAAACAATTAGAGCAACTTACTTTAGAAACGTTAAAACAACAACAAGACGCTTTGCATAAATTAACATCAGGAGTAAATGAACTAGAAAAAGAATTACAACAATTCACAGCTCAGTTCAATAACCAATATACAGATTACGTGAAGCAATTAACTGGAAACTCCTTAAATGATCAAATTAACGAGTGGCAAGAAAAATGGAATGAACTTTCTACTCAAATGCACCAACTTACTGTTTCTCCTACGAAAACATCTTTGTCTATTCTTACTCAAACTAGCGGTCAATTTGAAGAAACAACAAAGCACTTTATCGAGCAACAACAGTCGCAACGTGAAGAGGTTCAAAAACAGTTAGAAGTTTTTTTGGGAGAGTTCAAGTCCAAACAACTAGAACTCGCAAAGCAGTTCGAGGAAAACTCAAAAAATCTATTTACTTCCATCAAGTAAGAAAAATGTGGCAACTAACTGCAGCACAAACAAAACTCTTTCTTCCTCCTACTACATCAAGATGGCTTACATTTTTCGATATGGAAAAGAAGGAGGACAAAATGAATCCATTTCAAGAAGCACAAACTGTTCCGGAGCTTCGTTACGATGAGATTCAAGTCGGTGATCAAGCATCACTAACAAAAAAAATTACGGATGAGGATGTTATCAATTTTGCAAAATTGACTGGAGATGTAAATCCTATTCATATTTTAGATTCTTTTGCAAAAACGACAATGTTCAAAGAACGTATTGCCCATGGCATGCTCGTTTCAAGTTTTATTTCTACCATTCTTGGCACGAAACTCCCTGGCAAAAATACGATTTATTTATCACAAAACGTTTCATTCCGTGCTCCTGTTAAAATCGGAGATACACTTCGCGTTGTGGCAGAAGTTATTAAAAAACGTGATGATAAAAAAATCATTACATTGCAAACAAACATATATAATCAATCCGATGATATTGTCGTGGAAGGTACAGCGACAATACTGAAAAAAGAGTAGCAAATTTGCTACTCTTTTTTCTATCCAAGAACTTCTAATCACACCGATTACTTCCGTGTATGAGTACGTCGTTTCCACATAAAATAACGGTACCAGTTTATATAGCACTTAAATAAAGTGAAGCTTTAATCCGTGTAATTTGTTTATCACCACTGATTATTAGCCTTCGCCAATCGAGCTTTTATAGGCAGCTCGCCAATAGTGGGATAAACTGGACTACTAAGAAGGATGTGTCTCAACATGGTAAAAACAAACAAATTACTAGTTCCAGGTGCAGAACAAGCGCTTGAACAATTTAAATATGAAATCGCTCAAGAATTCGGTGTAAGCTTAGGATCAAATACAGCATCTCGTTCTAACGGCTCTGTTGGCGGTGAAGTAACGAAACGTCTTGTTGCTTTAGCTCAGCAACAATTACGTGGATAATCATATAACATATGGCTTAGAGGCAGATATTCTCTGCCTCTTTCTTTTTTAACATACATAATAATGCTTTTTCACATACTAGTAAGAACAAATTGAAAGGAACGATATGTAACATGAAACGGATTAACATTAGCATGAGTCCTCCCCGTGTTCTTACTCTATCTTTTATTATGTTATCAATTATCGGTACATGCCTATTAAAATTACCAATTGCTACAACAACGTCTATTTCATGGCTCGATGCCTTATTTACAACAGTTTCTGCTTGTACTGTTACAGGACTTGGTGTTGTGGACACTGGAAAAGTATTTACCTTGTTTGGACAATGCGTCATTTTAACACTTATACAAGTTGGCGGACTTGGTATTATGAGCTTCGCCGTTTTAATCGCAATTATGCTCGGTAGAAAAATCGGTCTTCAAAATCGGATTTTATTACAACAAGCATTAAACCAAACAAATGTCGGCGGAATCATTCGCCTTGCAAAAGCATTATTTATATTTTCTTTTACTGTAGAATGTATTGCCACTTTACTTCTCTCCTTTGAATGGGTACCAAAGTACGGGATTGCCAAAGGAATATATTACAGCTTTTTTCATTCTATCTCAGCCTTTAACAATGCTGGTTTTTCCGTGTGGAGTGACAATTTAACGTCCCACTCCCATAGCATTCTCGTCAATCTCGTTATTTCTTCCCTCATTATTTTAGGAGGGATCGGTTTTACAGTTATCGTAGATATAAAAAGAAAGAAAAACTTTAAAAACCTTACTTTACATTCAAAACTTATGCTTACTTCTACTCTTATCGTAAATATTATTGCTACAGCTTTTATTTTTATATTCGAGTTCCATAATTCACTTTCCATGAGAGGTTTTACCCCATTTGAAGAAGGTATGGCTGCTTATTTTCAAGCGATTTCGACGCGCACTGCCGGATTTAATACTGTGGATATCTCTGCATTATCAAAGCCTTCTCTTTTATTAATGATGCTTCTTATGTTTATTGGTGCTGGCAGTGCTTCAACTGGTGGCGGAATTAAGTTAACGACTTTTTTAATTATGTTTTTAGGCGTATTTAAATTTTTGCAAGAACAAGATGATATTGTCGTGTTTAAAAAATCCATTAAAGATACGCTCATTGTCAAATCATTAACCATTACCATTATTTCAATTTCGTTTATTTTCCTTTCTATTTTAATTCTAAGTATTACTGAGCGAGTTCCTCTACTAATGAGTGCTTTTGAAGTATTTTCAGCATTTGGAACTGTCGGTCTTAGCATGAATTTGACGCCACACTTAACAATTATCGGTAAAGCAATTATTATCTTTATGATGTTTTTTGGAAAAATGGGGCCTTTAACATTAGCTTTTTCATTTGCACGTAAAAAGCAAAGAAAAATAAAATATCCAAACGAAGATATTTTAACAGGTTGACAACCGTATAAATTATCCATATAATGAAAATACAATAACATATCTCCAAAGGGGAGTAGCGTCCAAGAATATTTCTTGGAAACAAAGTCGTCATTACGTAGAACATAGTTCTTCCGGCTTTGTTGACATTTTCATTACATATGTCTAGCAAGACCTTTGCCTATCAACGGCAGAGGTCTTTTTTGTTTTTACCAATTCCTTCCACCGTTGATGCGCGGGAGTATGGGGAATCTAAACAGTGGGGAAATTCTTCACTTGTTTAGAATTTAGAGAAATGAGAGGAGAATGTACATGGATGTATCATTATTATTGGAGTATGGTTGGGTATTACTCATCCTAATTGCACTAGAGGGGATTTTAGCAGCTGATAACGCCCTCGTTCTTGCAATTATGGTAAAACATTTACCAGAAGACAAACGAAAGAAAGCACTATTTTACGGATTAGCAGGAGCGTTTGTTTTCCGCTTCGGATCGCTATTTATGATTTCATTCTTAGTCGATGTATGGCAAGTGCAAGCGATTGGTGCAATTTACCTTATGTTTATCGCTGGTAATCACTTATTTAAAACGTACGTTAAAAAGAATACACATGAAGAAACAGAAGAAAAAGAAACAGAGAAAAAACAAGAGAACTTTTGGTGGACTGTATTTAAAGTCGAAGTTGCTGATATTGCCTTCGCAGTCGATTCAATTTTAGCGGCTGTTGCATTAGCAATGACATTACCGAAAACAGGATTAGGTACGATTGGTAGTCTTGATACTGGGCAATTCGTCGTTATCTTTGTAGGTGGACTTATCGGATTAATCATTATGCGATTTGCAGCATCTGCTTTCGTACAAATATTAAAACGTAAACCAGGACTTGAAACGGCAGCATTCTTAATTGTAGGCTGGGTTGGTGTAAAATTAGCAGTTTATACGCTAGCACACCCTGCTTTAGGTGTCCTTCCGCACTCATTCCCAGAATCTACTCCGTGGAAACTTACATTCTGGAGCGTATTAATCGGAATCGCAGTTTGTGGTTGGTTCTTCTCGAAAGAGGTAGAAGTAAAAGTCGAAAAGAATTTAGACGAAAAAGCGCTGTAATTATAGCGCTTTTTCTTTTTCTCTCGTTTCAACCTCCTCACTATTTTCAGAAAAAATTCCATTATACCGCCTTTTGTAAACGCTTCCTTCATAGATGTATGTCCTTTTTGTGAAACATTGAACAAACTTATTGAAACTGAGAACAAATCCATGTACTTTATTCATATAAAGAGTATTTATAGACGATGTATTAAAGGAGCGTATTACTCATGCTAGAACAAGGATTAGACTACGTTGTAAAACTGGCTAAGAGCAAAAAGCAAATGCTGGATACAAATTCAATGCAATATTTCATTCGCGCTGCACTTGCTGGCATTTATATCGGTTTTATTATTGTACTATGTTTTAAATTAGGTAACTTTTTTCACATTGCAGATTCACCAGCAACTTATTTAGCTGAATCCATGTTTTTCGGAATTGCTCTCGTACTTATTATATATGGCGGTGCTGAGTTATTTACTGGCAATACAATGTACTTTACAGTGGCAACTTTAAGAAAAGAAACAACTATTTCTGATACACTTCGTAACTGGGTTGCTTGTTATGCAGGTAACTTAGCTGGCGCTTTATTCTTTGCCTTACTATTTTACGCAACTGGAATTTTCCAAGCAATTGATCATGGTCACTTAATGAATAAAGTAGTTGAAGGAAAGATGAATACACCTACAATGCAATTATTCTTTAAAGCGATTTTATGTAACTGGCTCGTATGTCTTGCTTGCTTCTTACCTTCTCAAGTAAAAGGTGATACAGCAAAAATAATGATGATGATGCTACTTGTTTTCACATTCTTCTTATCTGGTTACGAGCATAGCATTGCAAACTTATCACTGTTTGCTTTATCTTTAGTCTCACCACATCCTGATACAATTTCTTTTGCGGGTGCTATTCATAACTTAATTCCAGTTACACTTGGTAACATTATTGGCGGATCGGTATTTGTCGGTATGGTATATCATTACTTAACAAAGAAAGCACCTGATGTTAAGCAAGAAGAAACTGAATTAGTAGCCGCTCAAACAGAGGAAATCATTCCTTTACAAGCTCATGTGAAACATTAAAAACTCCAAAGATAACCTTATCAAGACCTAAATTATAAAAATCCTTAAAAATAAAAGAAGAGCATATATTATACATGTATAATATGTGCTCTTCTTTTATTCCATTAAAGCGCCCGATTGTTGAATAATGTTCAATTTCAAACGAATAAAGCCATTAATATTAAATCTTGATAGCCACCATCCAATTTTACACCCTTTGCTTGTCTACCCTCTTCAAAAAAACCTAGATTCTTATATAACTGGATTGCACCTAAATTATCTTCCATTACCTCAAGAGAAACTTTTTCAATCTTACTGTTGTTTTTAGCCCAATTGATTAAGGTTTCTAGAAGAGCTCTTCCAATACCATAATTTCGATATTCAGGTAGTACGGTCATCGCAAAAGCCCCTTGATGACTAATTTTTTTTCTGTCTCCGTTCTTAAAATCTATTGCACCGACTAACTTACCATCAACTTCAGCAATAAACTGTACATAATTTGGATTTTCATGATAAGTTTTTAATCTTTTTTTAATAGCATCAATACTCACCTTTTTTACATCCTCAACCGTACTTAGCATGTATGGAGCGTTTATTAAAGCTTTTGAAGCAGAATCTAGCATTCTTTCTGCATCCTGTTCTTTAGCTTCTCTAATTATTACTGTTTTTCCATCCTTAGATTTATAAGTAAAAACATTAGCTGATAATATATTACACACACCCTTTCAGAATATAATTAATCGGATTTTTTAACTATTCCACAATTCTTAAGTAAGAGAAAGACGTATCACCTTTTTCTGCAATCGCTTTCCTTTAACTTAATAACAATTATTTCAAATATTTTTAATTTTAACAAGAATTCATTCCGTTATATAGCCCGATTGTTGAACATGCAGGTAACGGTGTTCCCTTAGATTTTTTTATAAACTTCTGCATAAGCAAATTTTAGTTGCTCACGTAGTTCTTTATTTTCTTCATCCAATTTCTTAATTTTACGTTTTAAAGATTCTATAATTGCATCTTTATTATTCTCATCGATCTCACGTTTGATTTGTTTCGGCGTAGGAGCCTCTGTTTGTTGCTGGCGCAGGCTCTCAATCCGTTCACGCATTTCACGGTTGTTGTATAGCGTAGCTTTTGCTACGCATCCCGCTATGAGCTCCTCTAACCAATAAGTTCGATTATCATTATATACATAATAGACTATCTTTTTAATATCTGATTATGGAGTATATTATGTAAGAAAAAAAGAGGATATATGCCCTATATTGGACATAATATCCTCTTCTAATTATAGTATGTTTAAGTCTTACTTTGGAGTTTTTAACTCCCTACATATTTAACGACAATATGAGGATGAATTTCCCCTTTTTCTTTCGCTTTCTCAATTCTCTGCTTCATCTGGTGCATACCGATGACATCATTTGTATGAAGGTGAATCTCATTAACATATAAACCTTCCGTACAAAAGGCTTCTACAAAATCTAACCCGCTCTTTTGCCTCCATCCCATGTTAAAGTCAAGAGAAAGGATGTTTACCTTATTACTCCGAACAAATTGTAACGCAGATTCTACTGTAGTTGCCAAAACATATCCGAACGGACAACTTCTTTGATCATCCATATATACATTCATTTTCTAGCTCCTTTCTATTTTGCATATACAACTAACACATAGCATATTGCTCCAAGGCTAATAAAAGGGCCAAATGGAATTGGGGTTCTTACTTTTATGCGCTTTAATGCTATACCAATTCCAAAAATACAAAGACTAAAGAAAGATGCTAAAAATAAAGTCATAAAAATACCTTTCACTCCTATTATAAATCCGAGCAACGAAAGTAATTTCACATCACCTCCACCAAGACCATCTGGATAAATCCTTTGCATGCAATATAACAAAATGAATATAGTTCCACTACCAGCTATACTATCTATCCAAGTAACTAACGGTACAAAAATACATTCTAAAATAAGCAAAAGTGCAAACCAAATTAAAATACGATTAGGTATTAACATATACACAAAATCTGTAACTGAAATAATAAGTAGTAAAGAAAGAAGCGATAAAATGATGATGAGCTCTCGTTCAATTCCAATTACATATACAGTAAGAAAAAATAAACTCCCTGTAACAAATTCAAATGTTATGTACAAACTTGGGATTTTTCTTTTACAATTCGTACAACGCCCTTTCTGCATACAAAATGAAATGATTGGAATAAGTTCTTTTGGCTTTAACGTATATTTGCAGTAATGACAATATGAACGTGGTGTAATAATAGATTCACCCACTGGAACTCTCATCGCAATCACCATAAAGAAAGAACCAAACACCATCCCTGCTAACAATGCATATAAATAAGTGAACATCCCTTCCTCTCCTTTCCAAAAGAACATAGCAAAAAAAGGAGAGAACTTCTACTTCATATTATCTTTATTCTATTAAAAAAGCAGGCCGTTTTCCGGCCTGCTTTCCCCTATTTTATACGATGAAATATACTGCTTTTAATGGTCCGTGTACCCCGACAACAAGATTCATTTCAATATCTGCGGAGTTACTTGGTCCTGTTATAAAGTTGATACAAGATGCCACTGCTTCGCCTTTTTCCACACGAGAGTTCATATGTTGAACTGCTTGCGTAATACGAGGTACAAGTGTTTCACGTGGAATAATAGCAAAGTATATAGTTGGTAAAAAGTGTAAAGAACGCCCTTGTCCTTTATGACTTTGTACAACAATCGTACCAGATTCAGCTAAAGTATAATCACTAAATGCGATACCGATATTCGCTTTTTCCGCTAAACGCATATTCTCTTCTTTTTTCTCAGGATCCCATACATTTACTTCAACATTTTGTTTCGGAAGCTCTTCTTTAAATAAAGAAGTCAATCCATATGAATCAAAACGTTCGTCTGCTGATAATATAATAGGTCCCCCGCCGTTTTCAACGATTACTTTTTGAATATCTTCACGTAAACGGTCGTTTGTCGTTTCCACAACAGTTGTATGAATGTTTGTACATTGATTTTTAAATACTTCTAACAATTCTTCTTGTGAATAATCTTTTAACGTTTCTTCATTCACATTATTTTTCCATACTGGACGTTCTACACCTTCTGTCTTCCGCCCACGTCCGAGTTCTTTTGCGATATTATCTAGAAAGGACTCACGGTTTTGAATTAATCCTGTCATTATTTATCCCCGCCTTTCTTATGATCTTTATACCAATCACGGAATCGTTCTTTACTTGGCGCCGGGAATTCACGAATATCTGTCCAGTTTTTAAGTGGTCCCACACCTTTTGATACGCGGTTACCAGATGTAAATGGACTCATTGCTGCCGGTGCCATTTTCGATCCCATTTTATATAAAGCTGCTGAAGAAGCACCCATGCTAAACATTTTCATTGCTAATTTTTCTGCAAGTGGGGCACGGCCTTCTTGTTCAACGATAACTTGACGATGTTTTAACAATAAATCATGCAATGGAATTTTTACTGGACAAGCTTCTGTACATGCTCCGCATAAACTAGATGCATATGGAAGTTCTTTGTAATCATCATATCCACCTAGAAGCGGTGTTAATACTGCACCAATTGGTCCTGAATAAATAGATCCGTATGAATGTCCACCAACGTGACGATATACAGGACATACATTAACACAAGCAGCACAACGAATACATTGCAGCACTTGACGGAATTCAGATCCAAGAATTTGAGATCGGCCATTATCAACAACGACTAAATGAAACTCTTCTGGCCCATCTACCTCTTCCTCTTGAATTGGTCCTGCTACCGTTACATAACTTGTTAACTTTTGACCTACTGCACTACGACATAGTAAACCAACTAAAACATCTAATTCTTCCATTGTCGGAACCATACGTTCCATACCCATTACTGCAATTTGTGTTTTCGGAATCGACATAACAAGATCGGCATTACCTTCATTTGTTACTAAACAAAGAGAGCCAGTATTTGCAACAGCGAAGTTACAACCTGTCACTCCAATTTCTGCATCCATAAATTTCTCACGAAGTTGTTTACGAACAAACTTTGTCATTTCATATGGATCATCAGAATTTTCATATCCAAGTTTTTCTTTAAACACATCACGAATTTGCGTTCTGTTTTTATGAAGTGCAGGCGCAATAATATGTGAAGGCGGATCGTTATCTACTTGCAAGATATACTCTCCTAAGTCACTCTCTAACACTTCACAACCGATTTCTTCAAGCGCATGATTCATACTAATTTCTTCCGTTACCATTGATTTTGATTTTACAACTTTCTTCGCTTGTTTCTTTTTCGCAACGTCTTGAATATACTTTGCTGCTTCCTCTTTCGTTTTCGCAAAGTAAACATGACCGCCTCTTTTCGAAACATTTTCACTTAACTGCATTAAGTAATAATCAAGATTTTCTAGCGTATGCTGGCGAATTTGTTCACCAAGTTCACGCCACTCTTCCCAGTTTCCTAATTCTTCCGCTGCTTTTAATCGATTTGTATATAAACGCGTTTGTGCAGATGATACAGCCCCGCGCATAAACGAATCTTGAATTCCATCGCCTACGCGATCATTAAATTTTTTCTCACTGATTTTCATAGACATAGCTTATGTTCCCCCTTCATGAGCGGCTATTCAATACCTCAGCAATATGCATTACTTTTACTTCTTTACCTAAACGCTCAATACGTCCGCCAATGTTTAACAAACACCCACAATCTGCACCGATTAAATAATCAGCACCTGTTTCCATAACACTATCAACTTTCTCATCTACCATTTGCTCAGAAATAGGTGTCATCTTAACTGAAAACGTTCCCCCAAAACCACAACAATTTTGTACGTTTGGTAGTTCTCTTACAGTTAATCCTTTTACATTTGATAATAAAATTCCTGGAGCCTCTTTTACTCCAAGCAGACGTGTCATATGGCAAGATTTATGAACAGTTGCTATCCCAGGTAAACTTGCGCCAACATCTGTAACTTTTAAAACATCTACAATAAATTGTGTAAATTCATATGTTTTATCAGCTATCTTTTGTGCACGTTTTGCCCATTTCGGATCATCTTTAAAAACATGTGGATACTCGTGAAACATTGTCGCACAAGAACCGGATGGCGTAACGATATATTCTGCATCTTCAAAAGTTTCAATCATATGTTTCATCGCTTCTTTTGCTGCTTCTACATGGCCGCTATTATAAGCAGGCTGACCACAACAAACTTGTGCTTCTGGAAATTCAATTTCACAACCTAAACGCTCCAATACTTCTACTGTTGCCTTACCGACATTTGTTTCAAACATATCGACTAGACAAGTAACAAATAAAGTAACTTTCATAATTATTATTCCCCCTCATTACAACTTCGCCAACAATCATATGGTCATCAGATGACTTGAAAAGAAGAAATAGGCTCAACCATAGCCTAACTCTCCCTCTTCTAAAGAAAACGCTTACTCAATCTTTCTCTATTTTATCAGAAAAATGGAATTTTAAAAGATTAAATTACGAATTTATATCGCTTTTACCTATGACAATATGTTCTACATTTGTTAAATGATCTAGCATTGCTTGCTGTGCTAATTCCACATCTTGCTTTAACACCGCATCATATATAACTTGATGCTCTTCTAAAAGTCGTTCTGCTGTTGTTTGTTCACCATATAAAATAATGCGTCTTGATTCACCAATCGTTTCAGCAATCATTTCTGAAACATGATTCATGAGTTCAAGTAGGATGTTATTATGTGAAGATTGTGCAATTCCCATGTGGAACTGAAAGTCTGCTTTTTCACCAGCTTTCTCATCTCCAACGCTCTTTGCCATTTCATCTAACCAATGCTTCATATTTTGTAAATTATCTTCCGTACGTTTTGCCGCAGCTGCTCGAACTGCCCCCACTTCAAGCACCTTTCGTACTTCTAATAAGTTCAAAATATCCTCTTTCTTCATTAACAACCTATTATTTAATGATTTCGTTAATGAAGAAGAATCGAAATTCTTCACATATGTACCTTCTCCTTGCTTCATTTCAATTAAGCCCATTGCCCTTAGCGCACTTAGCGCTTCACGAACAGCAGATCTACCAACTTGAAACTGCTCGGCTAATTGATGAACAGGAAGTAGTTTGTCACCAGGTTTTAGTGTGCCATTTTTAATCATTGTTAAAATAGCTTCAGATACTTCTTCGTAAATTTTTTTCGGTTTAATAGATTTGTACTCCAGTTAAATCACCTCAGTATCTTCCAAACAACAATTGAAACGATTTATAAGAATTTAGCATCCATAACTATTTTAGAACGAATTAGTAAGAAGTACAAATGTTTTGTTCATAAAATAGTCAAATTCTTAATATTTATTGGATATTAATTAATATCTTTCCGTGCAATTATTAACTCTCAATATAGAGAGCATGTCCCCAAAGTTAGAACATGCTCTCCTCATCTTGTACTTTTAGTTTAATAATAACTGTCGTTCCCTTACCTTTTTCACTTTCTATTCTCCACTGTCCATCATGTATATGAACAATTTGCCTTACAATAGCAAGACCTAAACCTGTTCCACCATGCTGACGACTTCTAGCTTTATCTACTCGGTAAAAACGCTCACCAAGATTTTCTAAATGCTCTATATCAATACCTATTCCCGTGTCTTTTATTTTCAGCTCACAATAATCATCTTTCTTATCTAAGCTTATTATGATATCCCCGTTTTGATTTGTGTACCGTATCGCATTGTCTAACACGTTGTGAAGTACTTGTTGCATACGATCCTCATCAATCATTACGATAATTTCAGGATTTAAATCCGTTGAAATACGAAGCTTTTTTTCTATAAATTGTAACTCATAAGTATCTAGTACATCTTCAATAAGCTGTGAAAAAACGATAGGTTGCTTCTTTAGAGGAAAATGTTCACCTTCTAATTGTGCTAAATCTAATAAATCATGAACGAGTCGCTGCATGCGATCTGCTTCTTTATGGATGAGCTGCGTTACTTTTTCCTGCTGCGGCCCTTTTGCTACACCGTCTAAAATGGCTTCACTATATCCTTTAATATAACTAAGTGGTGTTCTAAGTTCATGCGAAACATTAGCTAAAAACTCCTTACGCTTTACGTCTTCTGCCTCTAAAGAATTTGCCATTTTATTAAATGCTTTTCCCAATCGTCCAATCTCATCTTCTGAAGAAATCGTAATCCGCTCTGAGAAATCTCCGGTAGCAAGATGATTCGCGACCCGTTCCATTTGTGAGAGCGGCTTCGTAATCGCAATAATAATTTTTCTACCAACCCATATCGTAATTAAAATCATTGCAATTGCTAACGGCGCTAAAATAAGACCCATATCAAATATCAAGTCTTTTATACTTTTTAAAGGAATATAAGAGTATACAATTCCAACTAATTTTTTATTATCTAAAACAGGGATGACAACACCCATAATATTACGATCAAAATGCTCTTCATATCCTATCTTTGTCACAGTTTTCCCATCTAGTAGCGCTTGTCTATCTCCTTCACTTATAAGAGAATGATGGTGCACATCAAAAGGCAAACAAGCACTTAAATCACGTGGATTATACACAAAAAGGACGTCTGAACTAGATATTTGATCATATGCCCTTACTTTCTCTTCAAAAGTGGATATTCCTTCACGTTTATCATATTGCGTGGCGAGACGCTTTCCTTCCATTACTAATGAATCTTTTAAATTATCGACGTATAACTTTTCATACGAGTATAAAGATACAAAATAAAGAAAGGAGACTGTTACACATACTGCACATACTACTGTAAGCCAAAGCTTTTGTACCATCGTAAACATACGTTACACCTCAAATTTATAGCCTACACCCCAAACGGTTTGAATGTAGTTTCCACTTTCTCCGAGCTTCAAACGCATCGTTTTCACATGCGTATCTACTGTTCTTGTACTTCCTGCATAATCATATCCCCACACCTTTTCAAGTAATTGCTCACGACTAAATACTTGTCCATTATGTTGGCAAAGAAAATATAGTAAATCAAACTCTTTTACCGTAAGAGAAATCGACTCTCCATTCGTCTCGATTCTCCTACTTTTTTCATTTATAAGAATCGGTCCAAATTGAATCTCTTCTTGCTGCTCTTGCTTTGTATACCGTCTTAAAACAGCTTCCATACGAGCAATTAGTTCACCGGGACTAAATGGCTTTACAATATAATCATCTGCCCCCATCCGTAAGCCGTTCACCCTATTCCACTCTTCACCTTTTGCAGTTAAAAATATAATAGGTACATCTGACGTTTTTCGAATCTCTTTACAAACTGAAAGCCCATCCATCTCTGGCATCATAATATCCAATACAACGAAATCATAATGATCCGTCTCTAAATTTCGGAGAGCCTCTTTCCCATTTTCAGCTTCTCCCCACTCGTATCCGAAGTTATCCAAGTACATACCGACAAGTTGCCTCATATCACTTTCGTCATCTACAACTAGCACTCTATATTTACTCATTGTCCTTTCCCTTCTCTCTCTATGAGCTGAAACGGCCCTTTTCCGACTTTAATTGTTTGTTTTATTTTCATATTCTTTATATCCATTACGCATACTTCATCGCTATCATAACTAGCTACATATCCTTCTGCACCGCTTTTCAAAAATGCAAATGGATTAGATCCTACTTCTGTAGATCCTACCTCTTGATACGTACTTGCATCAAACTTTCTAAGCATATTAGAACCATGACTTAATGCATATACGTACTTATCATCCCTCGTTATATTCACAGGCATAAACGGAGCGTGTAAAGAGCGTACCATCTCTCCACTCTGTAAAGAATACACTAATACTTTCTCATTCACTTGATTTCCATCACCATGTCCGCCAATCCATATTTCTTTCCCATTAGCACTAACCGTTGCTCCTGTTGATGCCGGTGGAATCATAAAGGATTGTATAACTTCTTTTTTCTTCGTATCAATTGTCGTTAGTTTCGTATCATAAAAGTTCAATACAGATAACTGCTTATTATGCTCTACCATCGTTAACGGTCCTTTTCCTGTTGAAACACTACCCATCTCTTTCCCTTTTACCGTAAAGAACCTTACCTTTTGTTCATTTTGATCGGCAGCAAATAATTGTTTTCCATCTTCTGATGCGATAACATTAGCAATTCCTTTTCCCGTCTTGTATTTGTCTACTTGTCTTCCTTCTGCCAGTGAGTATACATACATATATTCTAACTGCTTGCCATAAACAAGTATGTCCTCACCATCTCGAAGTAGTGTAACCCCCGTAATCGGTTCATTCAATTCCCATGTTGTTATTAGCTTCTTTGTTTTTTTATTAATAAAACTAATACTACCTTCTTTTATATTAGTTGTTATAATAACACTTTTATCTTTAGCAATTGGTGTATACGAACTTCCTTGGCACCCTACTAATAGAAATAAAAAACAGAGAAGAAAAAAATACTTTCTCAAAAGATTCCCTCCATCTTCGGATGATTTCGTTATAATTGTAAAATAACAAATAAATGTGTGGAAAATGTGAAATCTTCCATTATTAATAAACTTACATATATAATGTACAACAAATAGAATTTGAGGTGTGCAAATTATGCTTTTTCCTGATTTAGCAAATAAAATTGTACGTGAAGTACGCAGACTAATTACTGAAAATATTATTATCATTAATATACAAGGATTTATTATCGCAAGTACAGATGCGGAAAGAATCGGTCAATTTCACGAAGGGGCGCTCCGCTGTGCGAAACAAAAGAAAACTGTCATTATTACAAAAGATGATGAACGACGTTTGCAAGGCGTGAAGGCTGGGATGAATCTCCCGTTACTATTCCATGACGAAGTAATCGGTGTCATTGGAATTACAGGGGAACCTAGGGATATTTCCCAATACGGAGAAATATTGCGCAAAATGACCGAATTGTTAATTCACGAAAATTATTTTTTAGAACAACTAGAACTTGAGCAACGTTCTTATGAAGCATTTGTTTTTGATTGGCTTCAAAGCACAGACTGGTCTCCAAGTTTTCTTGATCGTGCAAAAACGCTTGGCATTGATTTATATAAAAAGAAACAACTTATTTTATTATCAATCGCCCAAGATAATACGATGCTCCAGCGTAAAATTTGGCAACACATGCGCAACATTTTAGCAAAAGAAGATTTATTTGTTCGCTGGGGAAATGATCGGTTTATTTTATTTACAACAATGCAATCTAAAGAGCAAACCTTTCAATTTTTAAAACGGTTAAAACAAGACTGTGAAACTTTATTTTCTATCACACTATATATCGGAATTGGACAAACAGTTATCCCGAGCGATATGAATGTATCATATGAACAAGCATTACGCGCTCTTTCTGTTTCCCTTGAAACAAAAGGAATTGTATTTAATGAAGATTTACGTTTAGAGATGTGCTTACAAGATATTTCTACTGGAACTCGGAAAGAATTTCTCCAGCGTACAATTGAAAACTTATTATCATCTAATGAGCTTATGCACACTTTGCACTTATTTATTGATTACAACCAATCTTATAAACAAACAGCAGAAAAATTACATATACACATTAATACGCTGCATTATAGATTAAAAAAAATCGAGGAACATACAGGACTTGACCCTAAACAATTTAAAGATTTAAACGTTTTGTACTTTGCACTTCTATTATTAGATAATCATACAAAAAAGAATGAGAAAACAGAATAATCTTTAGATGATTAACCATAGAAAGAACCCCCCTACTTTTTTTATCATTATAATGAGAGCACTGTTACAACGTTTTTTATTATTACTAAATACGTTAACAGTTTGAGGGGGATTTCTAATGTTAGAAAAGCAAATTATTGATTCATTCGTATCCATTGTTGGCGAAAATAATGTAGATACATCCAATATGGGGCGTTTAACTTATAGTTATGATGCCACTCCAAACTTCCAAGCGATGCCTGATGCAGTCATTGCTCCTCGTAATACAAATGAAATAGCCGAAGTGTTAAAAGTGTGTAACACTCATAAGATCCCTGTATATATTCGTGGCTCTGGAACCAACCTTTGTGCAGGAACGTGTCCATTAGAAGGCGGTATCGTCCTTATTTTCCGCCATATGAACAAAATTTTGGAAATTGACGAAGAGAATTTAACAATTACTGTACAAGCTGGTGTTATTACACTTGATATTATTAAAGCAGTAGAAGAAAAAGGATTATTTTACCCACCAGATCCAAGCTCTATGAAAATTTCTACAATTGGCGGTAATATTAATGAAAACTCGGGCGGATTGCGTGGTTTAAAATATGGCGTAACACGTGATTATGTAATGGGGCTTGAAATTGTCTTACCGAATGGCAACATCATTCGCACTGGTGGTAAATTAGCAAAAGATGTGGCTGGTTATGATTTAACTCGTTTATTTATTGGTTCTGAAGGTACACTTGGTGTTGTAACAGAAGCGATATTAAAACTTGTTCCTACGCCTGAAACGAAGAAAACTATGCTCGCACTATATGAGGATATTAACGAAGCTGCACGTGCTGTCTCTTCCATTATTGCAAATAAAATCATTCCAGCGACACTTGAGTTTTTAGATCAACCGACAATTGAAGTTGTAGAAGAGTTTGCACAAATCGGTTTACCAACTGACGTAAAAGCAATTTTATTAATTGAACAAGACGGTCCACCTGAAGTCGTCAATCGTGATATTGAAAAAATGGCTAACGTTTGCCGCACCATGAACGCGGTTGATGTTCGCGTTGCAAAAGATGAAGCAGAAGCAGATGCGCTTCGTACAGCACGCCGTAGTGCATTGTCTGCACTTGCAAGACTAAAACCTACAACAATATTAGAAGATGCAACTGTACCACGTTCACAAATCGCTCCAATGGTTGAAGCAATTAATACGATTGCAAAAAAATATAATATTCCTATTTGTACTTTTGGGCATGCTGGTGATGGCAACCTACATCCAACTTGTATGACAGATGCCCGTAACGAAGAAGAAATGCACCGAGCTGAGCAAGCTTTCGCTGAAATATTTGCGAAAGCGATTGAGCTTGGTGGCACGATTACTGGTGAACATGGTGTTGGTGCGATGAAAGCTCCATATTTAGAAATGAAATTAGGTAAAGAAGGTATTGCTGCAATGCACGGTATTAAACAAGCCTTTGATCCAAATAACATTATGAATCCTGGAAAAATGTTCGCGAAAGACTCTCGTAAAAGAGTGGTGGTTGAGCGATGACAACATTAAATAAGGAGAAAATTCAAAAGGAATTTAAAGAACGATTAAATGAAGATGAACTATTAAATTGTATGCGATGCGGTTTTTGTTTACCTACTTGTCCTACTTACATTCAATCTGGATATAAAGAATCACACTCACCACGCGGACGTATCGCCTTAATGAAAGCAGTCGTTGATGGCTTAATTGAACCAGACGAAGATGTTGAAAATACATTAAACGTCTGCCTTGGTTGCCGCGCTTGCGAACCTGTTTGTCCATCCGGTGTGAATTACGGACATTTATTAGAAGAAGCTCGCGACATTATTAATCAAAATAAAAAATTCTCAATGCCAGTGAAAGCCGTTCGTAAAGTAGTATTTGAAGGGTTATTCCCTCATCAAAACCGTATGAGAACATTAACTGGACTCATCGGATTTTATCAACGCTCTGGTTTGCAGACGCTCTCACATAAAACGGGGATTATGAAGCTATTCCCTGAAACACTGGCAACAATGGATCTTGTCTTACCGAAAGCTCCTAAAATGAAAGAAATGAAAAATCGCCCTGAATTTTTACATGCTGAAATTACAAAGAAAAAACAAGTTGCTTTCTTCACTGGTTGTTTAATGGATACGATGTTTTTAGAAACAAATAACGCAACGATGAAACTTCTTCAGCTTGCCGGTTGTGATGTCGTTATTCCGAAAACACAAAGTTGCTGCGGGGCATTACACGGGCATGCTGGTGAAAAAAGTGGTGCAAAAGAATTAGCAAAACGAAATATACAAGCATTCGAAGATTTACAAATCGATTATATCATTACGAATGCAGGTGGCTGCGGAGCTTATCTCGTAGATTATGATTATTTATTAAAAGATGATCCTAAATGGGCAGAGCGCGCAAAGCAGTTTGTTTCTAAAATTAAAGATATTACTGCTATACTAGTAGAACTAGATTTCCATAAGCGAACTGATTTACGACTTTCGCCGCAAATTATTACGTACCAAGACTCTTGTCATTTACGTAATGTTATGCGAACATCTTCTGAACCTCGTATGTTGCTTGAGGCCATCCAAGGCGCAACATATCGTGAAATGAAAGATGCGGACCGTTGCTGTGGTTCTGCTGG
Organism: Bacillus cereus group sp. BfR-BA-01310; assembly: GCF_022664325.1. Classification (NCBI taxonomy): domain Bacteria; kingdom Bacillati; phylum Bacillota; class Bacilli; order Caryophanales; family Bacillaceae; genus Bacillus; species Bacillus cereus group sp. BfR-BA-01310. The sequence continues at coordinate 68,978 of NZ_JAKUHD010000004.1, forward strand.
TATTTATAATATTGTTCATTCAGAGTTATCAATGGAATTTCTAGATTACAAAATGGACCGTGTGAATGAAACAGATGCAGCGACAATTGTTACTGCAAATCCTGGGTGTCTATTACAAATGAAACTAGGTATTGAACGTGAAAAACTCTCTCATAAAATGCGTGGAATTCATATTGTAGACTTATTATTAGAAGCAATTGAAACCAACTCGTAATAACTCGTAACATACGTAACAATAGGAAAACGGCTATCTCTTCCGTCTATGTAAAGAGATAGCCGCTTTTTTGTCCGCTACAAAATTAAGAATATGTTACTTTATAATAAAAAAGAACAACAGAAACATTACAGTTTTGTAAAAAACAATCCAGTATATTCCTCAAAAAAACACATGAACCGTTGATACAATAGGATTCTCATTCTTTCATATAGGAAACTTCATCCAAAAAATCTCCATTTTTAGTAAGGATGAAAATGCGGAAAATTCCTTTTATACTCTAGCTTTCTCCTCTCTCCTCTTCTCTACTACTCTAGGATAAATTAGGTAAATTTTAAGTCTATGAATTTTTTTCCATCTTTTTTCTTGCAAATTATATGCTACGATAAATTTGTCAGTCGGACAGGCTGTCAAAAACAAATCGTGTGAAAACAATTTAAAACTTTACATAGGGGGACACACACATCATGAAAAAGCGTGTTTTATTATCTGTAGCTGCTGCAACAGCTCTTACTCTAGGAGTATCATCTTTAGATGCACAAGCTGCAACAGTACAACCATCTAACATAAAGGTTCAAAATATTCAGCATTCTAGAGTTGTTATGAAGCAAATGAGCCAACAAGAATTACAAGCATTCTTACAATCTATGGGAATCGAATCTTTAGCACAATGGAATCAAGGACAGTTCCAACAAGGTTGCTTCATTCCTGGTCAACAGCCTACTGAAAATGTTGTTACTGAACAACCAACAGCTAAACCAGAAACTCAAAAACCTGTAGAACAAAAACCTGTAGAACAAAAACCTGTAGAACAAAAGCCTGCTGAAGAAACAGCTAAACCAGAAGCTCAAAAACCTGCTGAAAATAACGGTACACAAAACAATAACAATCAAAACGAAACACAAAAACCTGCTGAGCAAAAGCCTGCTGAAGAAGCAAAATCTTTAAGCGAATTCGAACAACGCGTTGTTGAATTAACAAACGCAGAGCGTACAAAACAAGGCTTACCAGCATTAAAAATCGATACCGAATTAAGCAAAGTAGCACGTATTAAATCTGAAGATATGCAAAAGAATAACTACTTTGATCATAACAGTCCTACATACGGGTCTCCGTTTGACATGATGAAGAAATTTGGTATTTCTTATAAATCTGCGGGTGAAAACATCGCTCAAGGTCAACGTACACCAGAAGAAGTTGTACAAGCTTGGATGAACAGTGCTGGACACCGTGCAAATATCTTAAATAGCGGCTTCACTCACATCGGTGTTGGCTATGTAGAAAGCGGAAACTACTGGACACAACAATTTATTACGAAGTAAATAGAAAAAAAGAGTCTTCTCCTAGAAGACTCTTTTCTATGTTTCATAACTTTCTAATATGTATGCGTATAAAATGTAGAACATAAACAAAATAGACCCACAGCTTATTACACTAATTAACAGATAAAATCCCCACTTCAAGTTCAAAAATAACGACAACAATATGCTGCATGCCATCACTTGAAAGATTCGTCTACTAACTAAACGAATTTTTTGTAATTTAATCGGTTCTTTCTCAGTACCCTTCGCCTTTTTAAACTCTTTGCTAAGCATAAAAAGAAACATACTAATTCCAATTGTTAGTCCTGTTTGAAAGGATATAATATTTCCTAAATTAATCAAGAGAATGAGCATATGGATAAACAACATAAATAAAGTAACACTCTTTATAAATCCACTTATAATGAACTGCTCTCCTTTATTAAACTTATATATATTATGTGAAATAATATACACTAATCCATGTAAGAAAATAATAAGACAAGGAATAAATAATATAACAACTTGTTTACTCATAAACTCGTTTGGCACACCACTCTCGTTCCAATGTACTGCCATGCGACTTGATAAATATGGATAGAGGCATAGAGTAAATAAAAGACAAGCGAAAAATATTCCTAGTATATATTTATATTTGACCAAGTGATTCTCACCTCTCTTTTCTCTTTACGGCTTCGCCTCTTTTAGAGAAATCCCTGCAAAAATCTACCTTTCTCAATGTAAAACTTACATTTTACGCATTTGTTCTTTGAAATTCTTTCATTTTATTGTTTAAACTTGTAGGGAACGGTACTTCAACTTCGATCTCTTCTTTCGTAATTGGATGCAAAAAGTTAATTTTCATCGCATGCAACGCTTGATGGGGCATATATTTTGTTTGTCCACCGTATAATACATCCCCAACTAATGGATTTCCATTATAGCTCATATGAACGCGGATTTGATGGGTTCTACCGGTTTCTAATTGTAACGTTACAAGGGTAGTATCTTGCTTCTTAAAATATTTCTCTACTTTATAATATGTTATAGCTTGGTCACCCTTTTCAGATACGCGGCGCCTTGTAGCGTGATGTCGATCTCTTCCGATGGCCACGTCAATTGTGCCCTGCTTCTTTTTTACTTTCCCTTCAACAAGTGCCGTATACGTTCTTTTAATCTTTCGTTCCATTAATAGACGATCCATAATCGCACCAGCTATTCTATGCTTCGCGAATACAACTCCGCCTGTCGTATCTTTATCTAGCCGATGAATATGACGAACCTTCGTCTCTAAACCTTGCATTTGAAAATGAAAAGCAACAAGATTTGCAAGTGTTCCCGTCCCATTTTTTTCAGAAGGATGCGTATCCATTTGCTCCGGCTTATTTACAATGATTACGTGATCATCTTCAAACACTACATCTAATTCACCGTATACCGGCTCTACGCCGTACTCCTCCTCCATAAACATATGAACTTGCAACTTATCTCCTTCTTTTAAAAGTTCACTCCATCTCCTCTGTTCGCCGTTAATTGTAACGCCTTTTTCCATACGAAGCTGATGTAATAACTTTTTCGGTACTTCCCATTCTACTTTTAACAACGACTCAATGCTTATACCATTCCATATCGCTGGAACCGTAATTTCGCACCATTCGCCCTTTTTCTTCGTTTCCATACTATATCACCTTATTTCTATTGATTCCCCTATTGTAACGGAAAACACTATATGATGCACCGTCAAAAATAAAGGGCAGCCTACAAACAGACTGTCCTTTACGCTCTAATCCTTTTCATTTCCTGCAACACTTCTTCAGCTTTTTGTTCATACGATAAATCTTTAAAGAAATCTGCCAATCGTTTATAGTCGTTGTACGTATCTAATAAGTCGTCTATCTTCTCTACTTTCATAACTTGCTGTTTTTGCTTCATTTTTACTGGATAACGATACCCCGATACTTCTTGTATTTTGTAATATTCTTCTTCTACTTGAATAACCTTTACAAGTTCCTCCTCTTCCGCATCCATCGTATACCCGTCAAATTCTCTAAGCAACTCATATATAATATGAGTCCATTCATCTTTTGGATAAAACCCTTTTTCTAACCGATAACCGACAATGCGATACATATGCCCATCGTTTTCCGCAAACTGTACTGTATCATTTAGCTTAAACTTAAAATAACGAAACATTGCCTTCACCTACTTGTATGTATTGTTCTTATCACATACTATTTGCAAAATATAGGCCTTGCTATTCATAAAAAAATACTCATCTTATAGATGAGTATTTTTTACGATGATTTTTCTCTTTTCTTTCGAAATGGTAACCACCAGTTCCAATCTCCAAACAATTTCATTAGACTTGGTACAAGCATAAGTCGAATAATTGTTGCATCAAGAAATATCGCTAACGCAACACCAATACCCATCTGCTTTACTGGTAAAATATCAGTAAAGGCGAATGCACCAGTAACAACAATCATAATTAAAGCAGCGGACGTAATGATGCGGCTTGTCGAGACAAGCCCTTCTAGCGTTGCTTGATCGTTATCTCCTGTTTCCTCATATAACTCATGGATTCGTGAAATAAGAAATACTTCATAATCCATGCTTAGTCCAAATACGAGACCGAAAATGAAGATTGGCAAAACAAATAGAACTGAACTCTCATCTAATCCGAAATGACCACCTTCAAATAACCAAATAACAATTCCAATTGTTGCACTTAAACTAAGTACATTCATAATAATTGCCTTTATTGGAATGAGTATAGAACGGAATGCGAATAATAAAATAACAAAGGTTGATCCAAATATAACAGACATACCAATTGCAACTTTATCTTTAATTTCATCTTCTAACTCTTGTTGGAACGTTGTCATCCCGCCTAAATAATAAGTAACATCGTTTTCTTTATAATTCTTTTTGAAATCACGAACCCATTGTTTAGCTTTTTCCGTACGTGGTTTTGTATCTAGGAAAACTTGAATAGTCGTCTTATTCCCTTTCGTATACGCTTCAAATACAGGAGCTATTTTCGCCGCTTCCGGTGATTTTAACATTCCCGCAACTTGATCTGCTTTCATTCCATTTAGCTCGTTATATACACTTTTCACCTTATATACTTGCTTATCATCTTTTAACTTTTGAACGACATTTTCTACCTTTTGTAAGCTTTCTTTTTCTGTTATATCATTCTTCGTCTCTACTACTAAAGTAACATCGGCGTGTGTTTTGACAGTCTTATTAAAGGCTTCTTCATACTTCTCAAATGCAACTCTCGTATCACTCTTTTCTGGTAATGCTTCGACACCAGGAAACTGCAAATTAGCTGTACGTAGTGGTAATAAGCAAATAACAATAAATGTTGTAACAGCAACAATCATTACGATTGGATGTTTCATTACAAACTGCGCAAATTTACGCCATACATTCGATGGAGTAGGTGCTACCTGATTCTTTTTTAATATTCTTTTTCCGATTAAAGATAACAGTGCAGGAAGGAGTGTGAGTGAAAATAAAATGCTCATAATGACAACAATCATCCCGCTAATGGCAACAGATTGAATATAGTCTATCTTAAAGAAAAATAAACCGGATAAACCGACGAATACACATAACCCTGAAAATACGATAGCGCGTCCCGCGGTTTGATACGTAATCGCGATTGCCTCTTTCACTGTTCTCTTCGCAACTTCCTCTCGAAAGCGATTTACAAATAACAGTGCAAAATCAATTGATAATGCGAGCCCAATCATCGGTGCAACATTTAACACGAAAATAGATAGCTCTTTATCAATACCGATAAAATATAAAATCCCCATCGTACTAATTACACTTAGTAGCCCATTTAAAATCGGTAAAATAGACGCAAGCAGACTCCCAAATGAGAATAATAGTACGAGAAAAGCAATAGGTAAACCGATCATCTCTGCTACTTTTAAATCATTTTGTGTTCTTTCATTAATCTCTTGATTAATTTTCGGATACCCTGTCGATGTTACTTTTAATACTGCACTACTTTCTTTCTTGATTTCATCAGCAAATTGCAATGTCTTTTCCATTCGATCTTTATTTGTTTTCCCGGAAAATAAAATCGTCGCATAACCGATATCATCTTGTAGCATCTCTTTATTTTCTATTGGATGATGGAAAGACTCATATGTTTCTTTCTCTTGAATATGTTTTATAATTCCCTCTATACCTTTTTGAAACTCCTCATGTGAAGCATCCTTGTTCTTCTCAAAGACGAGTAAAAGTGTATCCTGAGACTGCTTAAAATCTTTATCTAAAATTTCTTTCGTCTTTTGATAATCTCCTTCCGTTTGGAAACCATCACCACCTAATACTCCTGGAAGTTTCGGAGCAAAAATACCGAGCGCTATCGCTAATACTATTAATGCTACGATTACTGTATAACGGAATTTATACAAAAAAGCCCCTAACTTCCCCCACTTATCAATTTTATGTACATTTGTCTTCACACATTTCCACCTACTTTATATAATTCCATTGTCACTTATACTGTATCATATCTTTGTATAAACAAAAAATGTCTGGAAACACTATAATGATAGTTTTTCCAGACATTTTTCTATCTCTCTTTATTAAGCTGAAGCCTCTCGGTAAGTAAACGATGACAATAAATCGCTATAATTAACAAAATCCCACCTACGCAATAACCAGCTAAAATATCAGTCGGATAATGAACATTTAAAATAACTCTACTTAATCCAATCAATATAATTAATATGCCCAGCAAAATCGTAATACCACATTTCCCAGCTACACTCTTCAAATTGGCAGCAATGATATAGGCAAGAAAACCAAATGTCATAATAGATAGCATTGCATGTCCACTTGGGAAGCTATATCCAAGTGCGTCAAGTGCCTCATTTAATGACGGACGGTCTCTTTTTACAATTTCTTTTATCCCTTTAGTAACAAGATGTGTCGTTAATATAGCCATTGGATACACAATCATAGCAGCATAATAACGTTTTTTCCAAAAAACGAGCAAACTTATAATTAGTGTCGTTATAACTCCAATTGCAGATCCTAACTTTGTAACGTATGTGAAGAATGTAAGTGAGCCTTCTGTTTGTAATCCTTTTACCATCCCGCGGACATATGTATCCACTGCTGTAACTCCGCATGCTTGTACTCTCCAAGCGATAATGCCGAATAAAGCAAGTAATAAAATCATACACATGAACTCATATCGATGTAACTTTTTCTTCAAACGATTTCCTCCTACTTATGAAAAAATGCGATTTCTATTCAGAAACCGCATTTTCTTACTTATTTACCTTTTGTTTTCAACTCTGTCCAGTAGCGATCGTAGTCTTTTAACTTATCGTCTACATCAACAAGCCATTCTGTACGATTTAATTCTTCTGGTGATAAGAAGATCATGTGGTTATCACGATATTCTTTACTATGAAGAGAACGAGCTTTTTCATTTGGATTACTGTAACCAATTGACTCGTAGTTTTTCACACTTACTTTTTCATCTAATAAGTAGTTCATAAACTTCTCTGCAAGTTCTTTATGTTTTGCACCTTTTGGAATCGCTAACGTATCAGCCCAAATTGTACCGCCTTCTTTTGGTACAACATATTCTACATCTTTATTATCTTTTGCGATAAATGCTGCGTCTCCAGACCATACAGTCCCGATCCACGCATCTTCAGTAATGAATTTTTGTTTAATGTTATCTGTATCAAATGCTAGTAAGTTTGGAAGTAGCTTCTGTAAATCAGTAGCTGCCGTCTTTAACTGCGCATCGTCTTTTGTACTATTAGAGAAACCGTTTTTCTTAAGTCCCATTCCTAATACTTCACGAGAATCATTTAATAAAGTAACATGTCCTTTATATTTATCGTTCCATAAATCAGCCCAGCTTGTAGGTGCTTCTTTCACATACTTTTTATTGTATGCAATTCCTGTTACACCCCAAGTATATACTAGAGAGTATTTATTCTCTGGGTCAAATGGAGGTGTTTTAAAATTAGAAACTAGATTTTCGATATTTGGAATATTCTTCTTATCTAGCGGCTCTAATAAGTCCATTTTCGCCATTGTTTTAACCATGTAATCAGACGGCTGAATTAAATCGTATTTCGCACCGCCAGCTTGTAATTTTGCAAGCATTTCTTCGTTACTTGCGTATTTATCATAGTTAATTTTCACGTTATATTTCTTTTCAAAATCCTTTAGAACTTGCTCATCAAAATTATCAGCCCAGCTATAAATATTTAATTCTTCTTTCTTCTCGCCGCAACCAGCAAGTACACCTGCAACAAGACTGAAGCTAATTGCTGCACCAGCTAATCTCTTCATTAATTTCATCGGTTTATTACCCCCTCGTACTTTCTATATCATTCGTATTATAAAGGAAGGTGTCCTCCAGAGTTTTCTTCACCATCTGCACCTTTGTTACGGAAGATTTCAGATAAAACCATTAATCCTACGATAACAACAATTAAAATTGTAGAAAGAGCATTAATTTCAGGTGATACTCCACGCTTAACCATACTGTAAATGTATAATGGCAATGTTGTTGATCCTGGTCCTGATACGAAGAAACTAATTACAAAATCATCAATTGATAATGTGAATGTTAATAGTGCTGCTGAAACAACTCCCGGCGCAATGGCTGGAAATGTTACATAGCGAAATGTTTGCCACGGTGTTGCACCTAAATCATTTGCAGCCTCTTCTAAATCACGTCCCATACTAGAAAGACGTGCCGCTAAAATAACAACAACAAATGAAATACTAAATGTAATGTGCGCAATAATAATCGTTACTTGTCCAAGTTCGATACCTAATTGGCTAAATAAGATTAGTAAAGATAATCCCATTAAAATATCAGGAATTAAAATTGGTAAGTATACAAGGCCGTTAATAGCCCCTTCAAAACGATATTTATAACGATGTAATGCAATCGCAAAAATCACACCAAGAATGGTCGTTACAACCGTCGTTATAATCGCGATCGTCATACTATTTATAAACGCATCAATAACATCTTGTTTTTGAAATAAATCTGTATACCAATGGAATGTAAAGCCTTCCCATTCCGCATTAATACGGGAATCGTTGAAGGAATATACCATTAAAACCATCATTGGAAAATACAAGAATAATAAAATTAACCAAGAATAAGAAACTAAAAACTTCTTCATCGTTGCCTATTCCCCTCCGTTCTCATCATATTTATATACCTTCGTTGCACGATAATATAAGTAAATTAACAGAACAGAGAATAGAACAACGATAATTGATAACGCAGAACCAAACGGCCAGTCACGCGCACCTAAGAATTGGTTTTGAATTACGTTTCCGATTAATGCTACTTTCGATCCGCCCATTACATCTGATACAACAAACATTCCAATAGAAGAAACGAATACTAAAATAGAACCAGTAGCAACTCCTGACATTGTCATCGGTAATGTTACATTCCAAAATGCCTTTACTGGTGTTGCACCTAAATCATAAGCTGCTTCTAGCTTGCGCTTATCAAGCTGCTCAATAGCCGCATACACTGGTAAAATCATAAATGGTAATAAAGAATAAACCATCCCTAGTACTACAGAAGGTGTATTATATAGTAAATTTAAAGGCTCACTAATAATACCTAGTTTCAATAGCAATGTGTTTACAAGACCTTGTGAACGTAAAATAACAATCCATGCGTATGAACGAACAAGGAAGTTAATCCAGAATGGAATCGTTGCTAATAATAATAGAATGGAACGATATTTACGATCAACAATTGTAATTGTATACGCAAATGGATAACCGATTAATAAACATAGTACTGTTGTAATAACAGCTATCTTTACTGTTTCCCATAACGTACCCATATACAGCGGATCAAACACACGCACTATATTATCTAGCGTAAACTGCATTTCCACTGTCCCGTATGCTCCGCGCTGTAAAAAGGCGAATGCTAATACGAATAGAAGCGGAAATAAGAAAAAGATTAACAGCCACGTGACCGTAGGTAATGCGAGTAATTTCCCTTTTTTCAATTTAAGGTCACCTCGTCCTCTTGCTCCCAGCCTACGTATACATTATCTCCAATGCTCCACTGCGCTGCTTCTTCAGCAGTTTGGTATGCCATTAGTAATTCCGATGTTTTCTCATCACGTACATAAAGCTTTTCCATATTTCCAACAAACTCAATATCTTCAATATGCCCAAGATGGTATTCTTTTAAAATCGGTTGCTCAACCGAACGAACTTTTACATTTTCAGGGCGAACTGCTACGTAGTTTTCCCCATTTTTCACGATATTATTTTCACCGATGAACGTTGCAACGAACAACGTTTTCGGTTGATTATAAATTTCTTTAGGCGTGCCGACTTGTTCGATATGCCCTTTATTCATAACGACAATACGATCACTCATGCTCATCGCTTCTTCTTGATCGTGCGTTACATATATGAACGTAATTCCTAAATTACGTTGTAAGTTTTTCAATTCACGTTGCAAATCTTTTCTTAACTTAAAGTCAAGCGCTCCAAGTGGCTCATCTAATAGTAATACACGTGGGTTGTTTACAATTGCCCTAGCAATTGCTACACGTTGCTGCTGCCCACCAGAAAGCTTCGAAGGTTTACGATTACGGAACTCAAGTAACTGCGTTAAACGCATTGCCTCTTCAGCACGTTCTTTCTGTTCTGCTGCTGGTACTTTTTGCATTTTCATACCGAAACAAATATTTTTTTCGACATTCATATGTGGGAATAGTGCGTAATGTTGGAACACTAAATTCATATGACGCTTGTACGGCGGCAAATCATTAATTTTTTCATCGTCTAATAAAAGATTCCCTTTAGTTGGAGTTTCAAAACCCGCGATCATACGAAGTAAAGTCGTTTTCCCGCAACCACTCGGTCCTAAAATCGTTAAAAATTCTCCTTCTTTAATGTCTAAAGAAAGAGGTGGGATAATCACTTGATTTCCAAAATGTTTTTCTACTGCTTCAACTTTAATAATCTTTTTCATTTTCCCGTCCTATCTACCTTAAATTTAAATTTTTATATTCATGAATAAATATTTATGTTCTATAGACTATTTTTTGTTTCGATCCAAACAAAAATGGTTATTTAGCAAGCGTTCTCTTCTATTCTTTATGTAGTATGTTTGATTCATTTTCGCACGATACATATGTCGAACAGAAAAACCCCTTCCATTGCGAAGGGGCTTTTATCATACGGCTACGCCTACTGATAAACACCATCATCATTTTAACAACTTTCGTATAAATTTTAAAGCACTTTTTGTAGAAGAATAACGAATTTTCATATCGAACGCTGTAGATTGGGACAAAATGCTTTTATAATGGGAAAAAGTTCGAAAACTTTCTTTACCATGATATCCTCCTAATCCACTGCTTCCAACGCCCCCAAAAGGTAAATATGGCGTTGCAAGATGATATACAACATCATTTATACATCCTCCGCCATATGAAATATTTCTAGTAACCTTCTCTTGTACACCTTTATCCTCAGAAAATACATATAGTGCTAACGGCTTTGGATGTTGCTGAATCGTTTCAATTACATCTTCTATTTTGTCATATTCTAGTATTGGTAAAATCGGGCCAAAAATTTCATCTTCCATCACAGAGTCTTGCCATGTAACATTTGTTAATACTGTCGGCTCAATATGTAACGTTTCTTTCTTATAATTCCCACCAATCACTGGATTACCGTCTTGTAAAAATGTACATAAACGTTCAAAATGACGCTCACTCACAATTCGTACGTAGCTGTCATTTTGTAAAGCATCTTTTCCATACTGCTCTGCAATTTCATGTCGCAATGCCTTGATTAACTGTTCTTTCACTGACGAATGAACGTACATATAATCAGGTGCTACACATGTCTGCCCAGCATTCAAAAACTTGCCCCAAACAATACGTCTTGCCGTTACATCTAGCTTTGCATCTTTATGTACAATACATGGACTTTTCCCGCCAAGTTCTAGCGTAAGAGGCGTTAAATTTTTCGCCGCTGCTTCCATGACAACTTTCCCCACACCAACACTACCTGTAAAGAAAATATAGTCAAATGGTTCCTTTAACAAAGCCGTACTTTCTTCAACACCACCTTCTACTACCGCCACAAGTTCTTCTGTAAATAACTCTTCTAACATTTTCACAAGAACCTTTGAAACATTTGGCGTTAACTCAGAAGGCTTTAAAATAACTGTGTTTCCCGCTGCTAGGGCTCCAACAAGAGGCGCGATTGCTAATTGAAACGGATAATTCCATGGTGCGATAATAAGCGTTACACCGTACGGTTCTGGTACTATTTTCCCCTTTGATCCAAAATGCGTAAGAGCTGTTCGAACACGTCTTGGTTTACTCCATGATGAAATATGTTGCATTTGAAAAGAAATTTCTTTTAGCACATATCCGATTTCAGTTGTAAACGATTCGTGAATTGACTTATTTAAATCTACTTTCAGTGCTTGAAAAATTTCATCCTCAAAACGCTGAATGCCATCATAAAGCTTCTGTAAATTACTCTTTCTTATTTCTACACTTCTCGTATGTCCTTTATAAAAATATTCCTTTTGCTTATTTACAATAGAAGAAATACTCATTCATTCACCTTCTCCCACTATTTTTATCCAGTTCTTTCATTATTTATATAGAAACAACATATAAAACTTTTTTATTCGTAAAGTTACATTATATATAACTTTTTCTTTTATATAAAATTCATTGCTCAAAAAAAACTACCGAAAGAAAATCCCTCGGTAGTTTTACTGTATTAACGATATAAACGAACAGCACCTGCAGAATTATCATCAGCTTGTCCTACTACTTCAAACTTCAGACCAAGATTCGGTAAAATACGTCCTGCATCTGGAATCTGCTGATTAATATACGTCTTAGAATCATCAAACTTCGGTACGCCCGCTAAACCATTGTACGTGAACGTTCCACGCGTTGGAGATACAACTTTCCAAGCTGGCGTTTTATCGAATGAGAACGCCGCATCAGCGATTTGGAATCGTGTACTACTCTTAACCGTTGGTTTACCATTTAAAGTTCCTACAATTGCTTCTGGGTGAGAATCAACTACACCAAGGAAACCGTGTCCTGGATGTACACCCACCCAGTTATCTGTGTAAGCTGAATCCGCATACCATACCACCATACCAGTGTTATATTCTGGACCACGAGCAAATTTCAATGCTTTATCTGCACCAGCATAGTTTCTCCACTCTACATAGTAGTTATGTTTTTTCTTCTCTGTTCCATTAGATACAACGAAACCATCTAATTTTAATTGTGGTGTACCTTCTGCATCATCTGAGAATACAACTTTACCGTCTACTGTTAATGACGCATTATCAAGAGCGAATCCATTTAATGCTAGACCACCATCAGTAATGTAATCAAATGTTAATTTCACTTTCTTACCTTTGAACTGACTTAAATCGTATGATTTGTCAATCCATTTTCCATTTGTCGTATCTGCATTTCCACTATTTGCTTTCTCACCAAGACGTTCAATTAACGTTTGTTTACCGTCTTCTGTTACAGCGTGTACTTCAAGGAAATCGTAACCTGCTTCAATTTCATATAATGACTTGAAATCGAATTTCGCATTCGTTGCATTCGTTAAATCGAACAGCGGTGTCTCCATTTTTGTGTGAAGGTCATCACCTTTTGTGCTGTAATAATATTGTTTACCGAATGCTGGCTCAATCGTTTTTACATCTTTATCTGGTAAGTTAACACGAATCAGACCTGGACGATCCGACTTCGTAACACTTTGATCTAAATACGTTGCAAAACCGATACCTTTGTTTAACTTATCGTAATCTACCTCTGCGATATTCGCCCAGCTACCACCGATTGTTTTTTGGAAAAACTCTTTATTTTGCGGTGAAAAACTTGTTGGCGTTGTTCCTGCGATTTTACCAGCCCAGCTTCCGCCACTCATAATAGACCAAGCTTCAACCGGCTCACCATTACCGCTATATTGTGTATCATACTCATCCGGAAGACCTAAGTCATGACCATATTCATGTGCGAATACACCAACTGCGCCATCTTCTGGCTCAATTGTGTAATCATATGCAGCCATCTTCCCGCCCCAATACGGAACTTTCGCTTTTGTTCCTTCAATTGCGAATGGCTTTGGTCCAACTGTCCAGCGATGTGACCAAATTGCGTCGTCGCCTAATTTACCGCCACCAGCTTCTTGTCCAACACCCGCATGAATAATCATTAAATGATCGATTAAACCGTCTGGTTGATTTTTATTTCCATCTCCATTTACATCATATTGATCAAATTGATCAAACTCTGATAAATCAATACCGCTATCTACAGCTGCTTTTAGTGCATCTTTTACTAAATCACGTGGTCCTTTTGGTCCTTTATTATCATGGCCGCCATTTGGAGAATCTGCACCATAATCAGCTGCTTTACCTGGAACTGTTAACCATTTTGTAACTGTTCCATCCACTGTGTAGCTACCACCAGATTGTTCTTCATAATATTGTTTAAACGTTTCAATTTTACTTCCATCATCTAACGTAAACGGCTCGTTACCGAATAACATTTTTTCATAATGTTCTTTATTAAAATCGTTCGAATACATATAGCCAGGTTCTTTATCAATATTGTTATGTTTGAAATCAGCGTACTCTACAAGTAAAACGAGTACTTTATCTTTACGAACTTCACCGTTATACTCTTTTTGTTTTGCTGGTGAAGTTGGTACTTTACCATTTAGTCCGCCTTTAACTGGACCTGTTCCTGCTGCAGTCCCGTTTGCTGGCTGCTCTAATTTTTCTTTCGTCTCTGCCTTTGCATCTTTTACTTTCTTTAAAAAGTCAGATGCTTCTTTTGTAAGTTGGTCCCCATTTGCCTGTTCTTTGCCAGGATTTTCACCCTTCTTGTTCTCTACATACTTTTCGACCGCTTTTTTTGTCTCTTCACTTGAAGCTGACTGATCAATTACCCCACGTTTTTTTAGCGCATTTGCTAATCTTTCTTCTGGGATTAAGTGGTCATCAACTGGGCTCGTAGCTGTCTTATTCACAGGCGTTTCTGCATACGCAGATTGGCTTCCAGCGCCAAATGAAAGGCCTAAAGCAGCTGTCAAAGCAATTGTTGATAACACTTTAAATGGTTTCTTTTTCATCCCTTATTTCCTCCCCTAATAAAAAATATGTATTACATATTGAATTTTATTAAAAATTCAATATTTTTTCAATATTTAGTCATATTATGTAATTTTTTTAATATATTTGTAAAAATTTCTTAGTTATTATATGAATATATCACAATTTATTAATGTTTTCTGAAAATATTGATAAATTATAGCGAACACTTTATAATTTTTACTGAGGGAATTTAATGGGGATTTTATCTACACAATATTCGATAATTTGACACATAAATATAAAATTCAGTTCAATTATCGTCTACTATGTAGCTGCAATTATGACCAATAATTAGGGAGGAATCACACTTGTACAAAGATAAGGCGGACTCACTAGATCCAGAATGGATTGATTTAATACTTGAAGCCCTAGATTCTGGTATTGCCCTGCAAGAGATCGAATACTTTTTTCAACGTATGAAGCAAACGAGCCAAGCACAATAGCCTCGTTCTTTTTAACGAAGTTTATGTTATAATAATGACATCATAAGACGACTACACATTGATAGAAAGGTGCGCAAATATGATTGGAGAACGTATAAAACGCCTTCGTTTACAAAAAGGGATTTCATTAACAGAACTCGCCGAAAAAGCTGGTGTCGCTAAATCTTACATTAGTTCCATAGAACGGAATTTACAAAAAAACCCTTCCATTCAGTTTCTTGAAAAAATTGCAGCAGTTCTACAAATTCCAGTTGATACTTTACTTCATGATGAAACAACAACGGAAAGCCACCTGGACTCCGAATGGACACAACTTGTTAAAGATGCAATGAGCTCCGGTGTCTCAAAAGAACAATTCCGTGAATTTCTAGAATTTACACAGTGGAAGCAAAATCAAAAATAATATATATATATATGAAGGAGCATATAAGACTAGCGCTCCTTTTTTCTTTATAAAAAAAAAGCGGGAGATACCCGCTTTTTGATTTATTATTTTTCTTCGCCATCTGTTTGGTTCGCGTTGAATGTCCATTCTAAGTTTAATGAATCGCCTTGGAATTTATTTTGATCTTTACCATCATCTTCGAATACAAATTGTACCCATAGATAGTCTTCTGATCCAGCTTCTAAACCACCTTTTTCACTCCATTCAGGAGCAAAAACATCTTTAGCAACAACGTCTGGATCTAACGTTTGTAATTCTGCTAATGTTGTTTCATAAACAGGTTCACTTTGTTTATCCCAGTTCCAAATGAATTTCACTTTAATATGCTTACCAAAGTCTTCTCCAGCATTATCGCCTTTTGCATCTTTCACAGAATACTTTGTCGCTAATTTAACGTCTTTAATCGCTAAAGTACCGCTATTCTTTAATAAGAACTCTTTCTTAACAGAATCCCCTGGTTTTAAATTATCAATATTTACAAGCGTTTTAGGGTTTAATGTAAGATCTAACGTCCCAGCTGCAAATGTATTGTTTGATACTTCTTTATCGCTAAAGTAAGCGAATGTTCCTCCACCAATTAAAGATAACCCCAATGCTGCTGATGCAACTCCCATACCTAATTTCTTTTTCAGACTCACAATCAATTCCCCCTAGCTGTTTTTTGTATTTTTACATTGCTATCTCTTATTTGAAATAAGAGATATAACTAAAACTATATTAGCTAAGCTAATATTTGTTCTTTCTAAAGACCTTATGTTCATTATAACGAACAAATCTATGTAAACACAATATATATTTTCAAGTATTTTTATTTCTCAATATTGTTTTGATTTTTCAGAAAACAAAAGATTAATACTTTACTAATTTAGCACTTGCTCCACACTCAAATACATTTTATAAGAAAAAGAAAGTAAGACAAAAAGGTGAGGGCTGACGTTCCCTCACACTCATATAAACATTAATATTTTTTATAGCTATTTGCAGCTTATTCATTCGTTTTCTCTTGCACCACATTATTATTTTTCAATTGTTTCACTGGATCAGTTGAAGTAGCCTTTTCATACTCCATTTGATCAGACTGTTTATCTGTTTCTATTTTTTCTGTTCTTCTAGCTTTTTCTGCTCTTCTACTTTCTTCTGTTCTTCTGCTTTCTTCTGTTCTTCTGCTTTCTTCTGTTCTTCTACCTTCTTCTGTTCTTCTGCTTTCTTCTGTTCTTCTGCTTTCTTCTGCTCTTCTGCTTTCTTCTGTTCTTCTACCTTCTTTTGTTCTTCTGCTTTCTTCTGTTCTTCTGCTTTCTTCTGTTCTTCTACCTTCTTCTGTTCTTCTGCTTTCTTCTGTTCTTCTATTTCATTCTGTTTCTTTACCGTTTCATCTTTTAATAGTTGTTGTAGAGCCTGAATTTGTTGATCAATTGCTGGCAAACTAGCCTCTTTATCAACATAATCACGCTTCTCTTTAATACTATGAAAACCTTCATTCACATACGAGGATACTTGCTGAATTGATTCACTTTTATTCACTTTTAATTCTTCTTGTATTTGATTGTAAGGAGTTTCTATTAAAGTATATACTTTTTGTAAAGCCTCCTTCTCAGAAGCAATTCTCTCACGTCCTTGCTGCCATACAACAATTGCCTGTTCTATTTCTTCAATAGAAGTAACTTTCAATTTCGCTTTCATTTCTCCATACTCATGTCCAATATACTGTTTATGTTGCTCAGCTTGCTCCTTTAACGTATCAACTGTTTTCGGAAATATAATCGCTGTAGAAAGAGTGGCTTCTACTTTCGTTTCATGAATAAATGCAGCTTCTGTATACGTCATCATTTGAGAGCCTAAATAAAACGTAATAGAGCACATACACGGCAATATAAGCATCTTTTTTAATTTGCGAGGTGTTTTCAGCATCTGAATCTCTCCCATCGAACAATGTGTTCTTTATACAGAACGTTACTTTCATTATAATAAAGACTTGTACAAAATGATAGCCATATCCTAGAAAATACATTCCAATCCACGCTATTTAACTATAAAAGGGGCTATCAAGGTGATAGCCCCTTTTATATTATATTATCTTTCTGTACCATCTGTTTGTTGTGCATCAAACGTCCAAGTTAAATTTAGTTTATCGCCTTGGAATTCATTTTGGTCTTTTTTATTATCAACAAACTCGAATTTCACTGTAAATTTATCCGACTTACCTGCAGAAATACCTTTTTCATCCCAGAACCAAGCAGATAAATCATTATCTACCGCTGTAAGTGTGTCACCCTTCAATTTATCTAGCGTTGTTTCTTTTACAATTGTTTCATGCTTATCTACATTTTTTAAGAATGTTACTTTAATATGTTTACCAAAATCATCTTTATTGTCGCCCTTCGCATCGATTACTTTGTAATCTGTTTTTAGTAAAACTTTTTTAATGTCTAAAGAGCCTTTATTTTCTAGTTTAAAATCTCTTTTAATTGTATCGCCAGGCTTTAAATTCGATACATCAACAACTGTCGATGGGTTTGCCGCTAAATCAAGTGTACCAGCCGCAAATGTATTGTTTGACACTTCTTTGTCGCTAAAGAATGCAAATGTTCCTCCACCAACTAATGCTGCTCCTAGTACTGCTGATGCGATACCCATTCCTAATTTTTTCTTTAAAGTCATGTCCAAATCCCCCATAATATATATTTGTTAACTTCCTAATAGGAAGATATAACCAAAATAACTATACGGATTGTTCTACTTTTTTATCTTTCTTTTCCCCATCGATACTACGAATAGCACCAAAAATAGAAATTGCGGAATAGCCAAGTAAAAAGACTCCAGGAATAATAAGAAGTAATGCAGCTCCCGCTTTTGAATTCGCATAATTCAGTAAATAACCAACATACGGTACTGTAATGTCTCCGTACTTTCCAATTACGTTCTCTGCAAGTACTGGCTCTAAATCTGCTCCGTTGTTGTTATCCCCTTTTGTTTCATACATTACTTTTCCATTTGTATCTTTCACACCGATAATACGGTGAGTGATAATTTTGTTATCTTTCTCTTTAAACGTAATAACATCGCCTTTTTTATATTTAGAACCATCTTTAGTTGGCTCTACCGCAATAATTGATCCTGTTAAAAATGTCGGTTCCATCGATCCTGATAACACTGTTTTAAATTGATATCCCATCACAGTCGGATCCCCGCCACTCGCTTTTGACGAAATAACTACAAAAGCTAAAAAAACCATCAATGCAAATAAAACAAATGAGATAACGTTGCTAATAATCTTCCAAACTAATTTCATCGTATCTCTCCCTCTCCGCTGTTTTATATTATTTTGAAATTAATAACATCCATATTGTTCTTCAAAAAGAACATATACAAATAATATAACGAACAAATAAGAAATGCAAGGTCGAAATTTACAATTATTTGTAAAATTCGAATTTTTAATCAACATCTCTTTTTAAACATATGTTAATACAACAAAAAACTGCGAACAAATTTCTTCGCAGTTTTCATAACAACTTACTTTTCCTCTGATTTAACCCCTTGTTTATTACGACGCAAAATTACATATAGTAGTGCGCCAAATAATACAATACCTCCTATTCCAATACTTATCATTTTTACATTCGAGTCCTTTACTTCAGGCTCCACTGTATCTTTTTTTGGCATCGCAAAAGTAACATCTTCTTTTGAAAGAACGTTAATAGTCGCGATCGTTTGATTGTTTTTCGTAATATCAACTGCACCAACTATCTCACCACGATGAATTCCTTTATGATACAAAGATTCTTTATCTAATGACGCCGCTCGGAAAGTAGTTTTCACATTTTTCCCTTCATCTTTCTTAAGCATAAGATCTACACTTTTTTCAAGTTCACTATCAACATCTTTATTTAAATACGTTGTCTTTTGATGCCAATTATTTTTATCTAGTACAGTTTGTTTCGCAAATTGGCCAAAAGAATATTCAGCCATCTGCTTTAAATCTTCATAAATTTCAGGTCTTTGAGAAGCCATCACTACATTTATTATGCGATTTCCATCTTTCTCATTTAATAAAACGAGCGTATTACGCGCTTCATTCGTAAAACCCGTCTTACCACCAATACTATATGGATTTTCAAAATAAGTAGACTTATTAAAAATAGATACTGTCTGCCTAGATGTCGTAACCGTCGTTCTTTTCGTATTCATCGCTTGCAAAATTTCAGGATACTTTTGCACACCTCTCGTAATCATCGCCATATCATACGGCGTCGTATAATGATTCGGATCATGCAACCCATTTGGCGTTACAAAATGACTATCTTTAGCTCCTAATTGCTTCGCCTTTTCGTTCATCATATTGGCGAAATTTTCAACACTTCCTCCAATATGCTCCGCAATCGCATACGATACATCATTCGCACTTAACACCATTAAAATCATAAGTGCAGTATCTCTATTAATAGTCTCACCAGCTTGAAACTCAATTTGATAATTACTCTTCTCTTGATCTAATGCTAATTGCGAAAACGTAAATTGATCCTCTGGCTTCGTATGCTCCATCAGCAAAATCGCCGTTAACACTTTCGTCATACTAGCAGGAAACGCACGATGATGTGCATTTTTGTCATATAGGACATCTCCTGTTTTCGCATCAATCGTAGTCGCAAACTGACTAAATACATTTGGCCCTTCCGCAGGTGGCGGTGCCACTTGCTCTGGATTCACTCCAACATTCGTCTCAGCATATAACGTCATAGGTGTCAAAAAAAATAAACAAATAACTATAACAAAAGCCGAAATTTTCTTAAAATTAACCATATGACTCTCCCTTTTCACTTTACTTTCACACTCTATCAAATGACTCTACCAATCTATATATAATTTGTATTAAATTGGAAGAATATTCACTATTTTTTACTATATCATATTTTTACGATAAAGAACATAAATATACAATAAAAAATAAGAAGGAATTACTCTTTCTTATCCTTCTCATCGATCAACGAGTCTATTAACTTTTGTCCAGCTTCCTCGGCCGTAATCTCATCCGTCATCCCCATAAATGACCAACCTTTAGAATCGACCCACTCAACAAACTCTTGCAAAAACTCATCATGTGTAACATCCACATCAAGAATCGAACCATTAATCGAAATCGTTCTATTTCTAGACACACGCATCTTAAACGTTTTTCTTACCATTACAACTATTCTCCCTCTACTCCTGTATATTTATAAAATAATCTTGTACTTCTGTTATACATGATTTCTTGAAAATTGTAAAAAGGATATATTGGCCAATTTAAATATTAAAAATAAAAATCTCTTATCCTACATAACCTTCATCCGATATATAATTGGTCATAAATTACTGAATACATCCATATAAAAACAAAACAACTTACATTTTATCACACCAAATACAATTAACTTTAGTACAATGAAATGGAATATATTAGAAAACATTAAAAATGAGGAGGAACTTCATGGCGCGTTGTACATATTGTAAAACGAAGTGGAAAATAAAAGATGTATGGTCGATACTCGTGACTTTTGAAAAAGATTGTCCATATTGTTTTGGAAGACAATATCTATCAAAGAAAACATTGAACGCTATGCCAGAACTTATAAGCTTACCTTTACGCTTCTTATTCCCTTTTCTTGTTGATTTAAGTGATGAAAGCCCTCTGGATTGGTATCGGAAATAATATAACAGCTACATTCAAAACCTACTTTCTATTAAATTCCCTTCTTATTAATTATCCCTTTATTCACTACTAGTATGATTGCACATGCTTCCCCTTTAAAAACTTACTATAAAAATATTGTAAAATTTCAGTTAATTATATATAATTACTTTAACATAATTATTAAAGATGCTAATACATAAGCATTTTTGAAGATCCCGTAGCTCAGTAGGGAGAGCGCCACCTTGACAGGGTGGAGGTCGCTGGTTCGAGACCAGTCGGGATCATACGAAAAACCCCTTGATAGTCAAGGGGTTTTCTTTATGTAGAAGACCTTTGTCTTTTTTTAAAAGGTAAATTCTTTGCTTCTTGGTCAAGATTTGGTCAATAACTCTCTTTGGGTCAACGGTTCCGTATTTTGTGTGAATTTTAATTAACCATGTATATTACTTCCTAATTCTGAGATGTATTAAAATAGCAGGGGAAAAAATGGCTTTCCTAAAGCTGGCAGCGTAGAGGTCTGGTGTTCAAATCCCCTCCACTCTATTGACAAAGGAGGGGAAAAAATCTTGATTTATCATAGTCTTTTCTTTTTCTCTTTATCATTCTAAGGAATCACCATTCTTGCGAAAATGCCTTTTGGTAACGCTTTGGTCACTCCTATACTTCTTTAATAATCTCGTCTAATTTACGGACGACCTCCTCTTGCATAGTTGGAAGCACATGCGAATACGTGTCAAGCATAACTTTTATGTTACTATGCCCTAGCCGTTCCGAAATGATCTTAACGTTTATTCCCTTGGAAAATAACAAAGTTGCATGAGTATGCCTTAAATCGTGGAAGCGGATTTTAGGAACATCAGCTGCTTCAATCAGACGATTAAAAGTCCTTCTAACATTGGTTGGATTATGAGGTGTTTTATGCGACGTACAAGCTACTAAATCTAAGTCCTCATAAATGGGCCCAAAACTAAGATTCTCTTTTGAAACAGTTAATTTACGTCCCTTCAGCACCCTTACCGTAGCCTCAGATAAGTTAATGGTTCGTAGGCTTGATTTGGTTTTAGCCCCTCTTATAAATTCTTTACCACCATGGCTTAATGTTTGCCTAATGTGGATTAGCCCTTTTTCAAAATCTACATCCTTCCAACGCAATCCAAGTATTTCTCCTTGCCGCATTCCCGTTGTTAATGCCAAATGAAAGACAATATAGACAGGGTCCTCTTTCGCTATCTTGAGAAATTGATTCACTTCTTCTCCATTCCATACCGCCATTTCTTTTTTATTTGCTTTTGGCAACTTAACTTTCGCTGCCACATTTTTAGGAATCAGTTCGAAGTCCGCCGCATATTCAAGCCAGTTCCTAACAATTTCGTAAACTTTTTTTATGGTCGAGCTACTTAGGCCCTCTTTATTCAAATTATTAGTAAATGATTGAATGTGAATTGCTGATAACTTTGATAAGGTGTAGTTACCCAATCCAGGGACAATTCGACTTCGAAGGTAGTCCTGATAAACTCTTGCTGTCTGAATGCCAATACTGTTTTTCTTTGTTGTAAACCAATCGTCCAAGTACTCTTTATATAGGCTAGTAGATGGCTCAATATATGTACCTGTATTAACTGCATTAAGAGCTTCAGTAAGGGCTTGCTGGGCCTCTTTCTTTGTTTTATATCCTCGTTTTTTCTTTTGCTTTCGTTTTCCATCTGCACTGTATCCTATGGTAAACTGATAATACCAACTATTACCTTCTTTTTTTATTGTTCCTTTCATTTCAATCTCTCCTCATTCAGAAAATAAAAAGTGCCAAACCGCTTAGAAGACGGCTGGAGCACTTTTATAGAAGAGAGTGCACAGAGAAATTGGTTAGGAGAAGATAAAATTTGGCTAATTCCAGGCTTAAAGGAGGTAAAACGATGGTCAAGCCAGGTTGAAATTTTTACTTACAGGGAATGCGCTATTCCGAGTGAAACATTCAATGCCGTTACTATTGTTAATGTTTCAAAGCAGCGAGCTATGTACCCACCAGTGGAAAATGCTATACTAGAAGGTTTGGGCGGTAAGCTCCCTAAAAATTCACTTAACTTATGACTAACTTCAAGCAACGTTAACTTCATCAATACTAAAGATTCTTTTAAAATGGAGCTTCCGTTTTTCGACGAAAATAAAATTACTTATAAAGAAATAGAGCTTAGCTTCCCTCCTGGTCCCTCTATTCCAATTTCTAACTTAGATACTCAAAAACGTGGAGTAGCATTAAAATAGCCCCCTGATAAGAGCACACTAATTGAAAGTATCAGTCCCGAAGCAGAAAGTAGCGAGTTATTTGGAGAATATATGTGGGAAAAGAAGCCAACAACAAACAGTTTAAATATTGTAGTCAATAAAGAGGGTAGAAAGTCATTTCACGTTGCATTGCTTTGGAATGAACCATTTAGAGAAATGTTTCCATTAGGTGGAGGTATTGATTTATTAAATCATAAAAATCACTTAAAACATTGTATAAAAAACCTTGAGAAAAACTTAGATAATGTAGCTTCACAAGCTAATAGACTTACAGCAGTAGGATGGACAACTCTTGAAAACCAAATAATCTCAACTGCACTAGTAACGGAAGGTTTGGAAGCGTTATCGTTTAACATCGAAGGACGTTTTAACATAGCAGCGAACTGTTTTAAAGCACTACTCGAACATGAACGATATAATGAGATCTTTCATTCCAGAGTAAATGTTACTCGTATTTTCGGTTGGGAAGGTTACTTTTAGTGGGAATTAAATAATTTGGTGAATGTAGAAAAGATACCTATTAAAACATGTGAATTATGTGGAGGTCTAATCTCCGGTAGAAAAGATAAAATATACTGTAACAATAATGATAATGCCGATTGTTTCAAACAGAGAAGGAGTGCGGATAAAAAAAGGGAAAGGAGTAGAAAGTAGATAACTCCTTTTTTCTGCATTACTAAAAAATTTATCTCATCATAATTCCACTTAACAAAAGATATGAAGAAACATTATATTTAAATAAAACTTAATATTTTCTTACAAAAAAATAAATGTTGCCCCTTAGAGATGTGGTTAAAGGGTTAAAAAGGAGATTATTACTCATTAAATCTCTTATTCTACCTATTCCAGTAAAAAAGAAGGCTAACTCATAAAAGTATAAGTTAGCCCTCACTCTCTACCTTTTAAATTCAATATTTTTCAAAATGACACCTAATATTGAAAACTCAAAAAAATAAAACTAATTTATTTCAATCCAACCAAGCAGTTCCGCTTTGTAATCTCTATTAGCTGTCAAAATCCCTCGATAGAGTAATTCCCTTTCTAACATGGGCTCCAACACATTACTTAAAAGATGTTTACCATCTACCGCACTCTTCTTGTGTGTCACTGGCAACATAAACAACTGATTCACATTATGCTCCCATTGAGGTATTCGAACTCCTTCTGTGCTTGCTGACAGTGCGAGAACATGAGATTTTATTTCACGCTTCTCACCTTGTACATCTACATGCCAAATAGCCAAAACTCCCATTACTTCATCTTTTCCCTTTACTCGAATACCTAGCTCTGTAGGAGACTGATTGCGGTATATTTGCAGGTATTTTTCTATCATAGGATGATCTAAACCAAGTAGCTCAATCTTTTTGCCTGCAAGAGAAACTTCCCTTTCCGTTGTGAACACAGTAGAAGGCATCGTTGGCGTGCTAATTTCGAATAAATTTTCACCTTGTTTAGTAAATTGTCCTCCGTCCTGCAACACTGCCTCTCTCACAAATACTTCTAGCTGCTGAAGATCAGATTCCACGTTCGCAAATGGCGCATATTCCTCCAAACTAAAACGCTCTAAGTCTTGAAAGAGCTCCTTGACAACTTTTCGAGCCTCAACAGAGTTTGCAAGAGCAACCTCCAGCTCATACTTTGTTCTCTTCAATTCAGGGTCGGCCAAAGCATTCTTGTAAAGAGACTCGTAGTTTAACCTCTCAGAAAGCTGTCCTAAAATCTGTGACTGCAGGTTTTCTGCCACGTTTCCTATTTCATCCACCTTACCCAGAGTGCGTGCAATCTCCTTCAATTTTTCATCCAATAGAAGAAAGATTTTCCCCTCAATAGTATCGGACAGAACTAGATTGTACACTTGAGCCGTATGCTTCTGTCCGTATCGATGGATACGCCCAATCCTTTGCTCTACGTCCATCGGATTCCAAGGCAAATCAAAGTTAAATAGAATGCGAGCAAACTGCATGTTAATTCCTTCACGGCCAGCTGCAGTTGATATAAGCACCTTTGGGCCATCCACACGACGGAATCTCTTTTCAGCAGCTACCTTTGCTCCATGATCGCCACCCTTTAATACTGTCACTCCCTGCCCAGGATAATGTATTTCAATCTCCTGTGCTAGCATTTCAACTGTCCCTAAGTATGTAGCGAAGATGACAATTTTCTCGTCAGGATTGTTCCTCCATAGTACCCCTAGTGCATGAAGCAGCTTTTGCACCTTTGTTTCCTGTGTCTGCGGAAACTTATTAAGTAATTTCTGAATGCGAAACCTTTCCTCAGGTAAGGCATGGGTAATCGTGCCGATGAGCGCATCTTCTGCATTGTTCAAATCAATTTCACTTGCGCCTTCATCCAATACAGCTTGTGCTGCATCTTCGTCCATCTTCTTCGCAATTTTCCGCTTATAATCCGCTAATATGTGATCTACCTCCATATCCTCTAAGCGGTCATTACCCAAACCATATTCTTCCCGAATCATCTGCCGAGCCTGTGCGTAAGTTTCCTCTCTCTCTTCAATGTTTAAGTTGCTATCATGTAGAATCCCTTCTTGGATGGTAAGAGCAAGAAGTCTACGACGCAATGTTCGGCGTACAGCTGCAAAGCTGGATGCAGCAATCTTTTGAAAGATAGTCATTACAAATCCTAATGCTTGTCCTTTGCCTCCCTGCCGCTTCGCGAGCGCAAATCCATCTGCAAGGTATTCAATCAGATCTATATAAAATGCTCGCTCTTCCTCAGACATAATAAAGGACTCCGTTTGTACAGAACGTCGCGCAAAGAGTGTAGAACCATCAGGACGACAGGCATCTGCTTTCGTCCGTCTAAAAACAATCTCATTTAGCCTGTGCCGATTCTCAAGTAATTCATCTACGTTACGAAATAATTCTGGGTTCAGAAGTTGTACAAGCATCCAAAAACGGAAATTGTCCCCTTGATGCGGGGTAGCCGACAATAAGATAATATCCCGCGCAATATCTTTCATCACCTCGGCTAGCTTATAATTTTCAGTTTTTTTCACCTTCCCACCATTCCGATATGCGGTCAAATGATGTGCCTCATCAAACACAACCAAATCCCACATAGGTGCCTCTTTTAATTTCTTAAGCCTCGCTTTACGCTTTAACGTGTCGACACTGGCAATCAACCTGTTATGTTTAGCAAAAGCATTGGATCGACGGTCAGTAACATCTCCTTCGCTTCCAAACACCTCAAAGTCGAGATTAAAAACCTCATTGAGTTCATGATGCCAGTTATTGACTAAACCAGCTGGCACTATCATAAGCGCACGCTTTAACTCACCTCGACTCGCTAGCTCCCGAAGAATTAAAGCCGTCTCAATTGTCTTCCCTAATCCAACCTCATCCGCAATGAGATAGCGCCGTGGAGAAGCAGTTGCGATCCGATGGGTAAGAACGACTTGATGTGGTAGCAGATCAATGCGGGCAGAAGTTAGTGCCGCAGCGCTATTTAACAATGGTAGCTTGTAGGATTGATACGTAAGCCATGCCCGCTTTGCACGTTTCTCGTCCGACTGTACATTGTTTATAATAGATTCCGATCGGCTCAGAATAGGTAAGATAGACAAAACAGCAACCCTTCGTTCGCCACTACCGAAAAATACTTGCATGAACCCGTTACTTGGAAAGCCAAGCACAACCCCTTCTCCATGCTCCTCATGATAAATCCGCTGTCCAACTGTAAAGTCCATACTCCCTCACCTTTCTATGAAATTCTCGGATGATACAAGCCTATACAACTTTTATCCCTTATATCATGCACCTTCTGACTGGTTGCGATTAGCTTGGCATCTATAGCAGCACCATTCCATAAGCAACTACTCAACGGAATTTGCACTCCTTGATACTGTCCTCCACAATTCCAATAATAAATACCGTCGGCTTTAAGCTCTAATCTTTTTTGTGCTTGTGGTAACCAAAAGATAAGCGCACATTGTCCCTCATACATATTCTGGAATGACAACAGAGTCGGGTAAAACTCTGTCTCAAACCATTTAACAAGTTCATCAGGCGCCAATATTTCTAAAATGCTATCTAATCCTGCTATGATCATGGCATCACCGGTTATGGATGGTAGCTCGTCTGGCCATTCTGTTCTATAAAAATTCATATATTGTCTAACACTCAATATATCTTCTAGTTCTGCCACCTTTCCTACCTCAGCAGGATCCCACAAGAGCGAAATGCCCTTGCGAGTCCAAGTCTCCCCGTACAAAACCGAAACCATACCCTATTCCTCCTCATTCATACCGAATAAAGCCAACTGTCTGTTTGTTTCACTAGGATTTTTAGCTTGCCATACTGCACATAATTGAACAGCCATCATGGCAGCCTGCTTGATTTCAGACGTTCCACCATTACGAGAGAACCAACTCAACAATGGTACAACGGCTGGGTGTAAATTAAAACTTTGATTAGACAAAGTATCATGTACATTGATACCACTGTCTCTAAAACAAGCACCGATAAAGAACAGTGTCTGATCTAAATCATAGGATAACCCTTTCCTCTGCTTGCCCTTCCATTCCTTAGCGAAAGTTAGCGGAGAGGCTAATGTAAATATTCGATTCTTCTCATGACACCAATTCTTCTCTATAAAATCGCTCGCTGATACACCTGTTCCCCGCAGATAATTCTGCATTTCATTACGCTGTACAGTTACAGCCTTATTAAAGATCCGTAAGAACTGCCGCGTCATAACCTCAGCTTCAATAGGTGGCGCTTCAATATTACTATCCCGCTCGTCATCTAGTATTTGGTTAATTCCCACTAGTGCCTCTCTTAGTGAAAATATTCTACCTTCCTCAACGTAAACTTTTCCGTAATGTTTTGAAAAATATTCCAAAGCTTTTCCTCTTCGAATAACCTGTATATCAGACTCGGTTAAACCCGAAGCTAAGTGATTTTGTAAGATTTCTTCTAGTTGTCGGATATCCCGAATCATACGCTTTCTAAGACGAGCCCAACTAATGGAACGAGGCTCTTCCATCCTCTTTCTGCAAACATGTATAATATCATATTCAATCTTTTTTGATCCAAATTCGGCCTTTTCCCCTTTTGATTCATCACTTCTAATTGGATAAGTTGCTTCCAAATAGAAACCTGCATCAAAAAGACTCTCTAATACAGCAATCCACGGCTCATCTTCACTATGATGGAAGGTGAAAGCTAATATACCTCCCACTTTTAAAAGGCGATTACTCTCACTCCAAACCTGTGTTAACAATCTCTTATAGAAATTGTCGGGACTTTCTGGTTGACGAGCTTTATTCGTGACTGCCTCTAATGCTTTAGGCGTATAGAGAGACGTAAAGTAATCGGGATATTTTTCTCTCAAAACATTCTGAAGCCATACATAAAAGAAATCTGAAAGCTCAGCATATTGCACATTGTCCCCAAAGGGCGGGTCCGTAATAATTAGATCATAACTATTGTCCGCTTCAGACAATTCAGTTGAGGAGCCGCAAGTTATCCTTACGTTTTCCTTTATAGGGTCGTGAGTCTGTATTTTCACTCCTTTTGATGCAATAGCGGAGGCTAGATCCTTATCCATGAAATCAAGATAGTCCTTTGCTATAGTTTCAAAGGGCGTGTCTTTCCACACCTCTCCCTTATATAATGCTTGTAGCGAAGAATTCCAATTTCCCCGACCTAAATCTGAAAACACACTATTCTCAACAAAATTCATTTTAGGATAATAATTGTTATTACTAAAATGAGGTTCCGGGGTATCACGCTGCGAGTTCCAAATGCAAAATGTGTTTTGATTTCTTAAATATAGCTGAAAGGCCCCTAATAGAATCTCTTTATTCTCCCATGCGTGGTTAGGTGCATCAATAATTTGCTTTAAAAGCCGAGATAGGACTAAAAGCTGTTTTTTATTAAACATTTTCCACCAATGGGTATAACCATGACTAGGAAAACTCTGTCTTTGGTGAGTTTCATGGGCAAATTCAATAGAGCTTTCTGGCCAATATCCTTTTAAACTGTCATCTTTGAGCCTTTCCCATTCTATAAGAGCTTGATTATATGGCTCAATATTAGTTGCTGCTTTAAAAGATCTTCCATTATACAGTTCACCATTATTATCACATTCAGGGCAATAGCAATGGTACGCATATGCAGCAGCTGGTGCATCTTTTCCACTATACGCGAGAGAAGCTGTTAATTGTTGCTGCGTGCCACAATCACCGCAAACAAATTGACCCCTGCCTTTGTTTACTCCTGCTTCCTCTCCAGTTGAAAAGATTACTCCCGTTTCGGGACAAGTTACAGTATTAGGAAGTTTTCCTCTAACTTCCACAAGCCTAATTTTTTTTGCTCTCTCATAATTCCATTGAATTGTTGATTCTACAGAATCATTAGAAGTACCTCCATATTGTTTACCATCCAAATTGTAGGAACTGCTACCCTTTAACCAATCAGGGTGAATAAGCAGTGTTAGAGACACTTTCTTGCTCTTTGCCTTTTTTTTGTCTAATTTAGATATATTCTCACTATTTCCGCAGCACGGGCAGAAGTAGTCTCCATTTCTGTCTACCGTTACAAATGGTTCTTCACTCGAAGAAATAACAAAAGGGGTTTTCGGGCTCATGCGAACTTCCTTCTGTTCTACATCAAATTCATGCCCACATGCCTCACATGAATGGTTTTTCCATACTTTCACCGTTAACTCTTTTACAGCGACTATAGGTTTTGTTATAAGAGGTGTTCTATGACCACAATTACTATTCTGACATGGTCCATGTTTTGCCCAAAACGTATAAATGATTTCCGGTCCCCAATAGCGGTAATACGGACGTTCCTCTTCCGTTAAGGTAAGTGGATTAAAGTCGTCTTCCATCACTTCGTATATATATCCTCGTGTTTTATACCATCTTAACCAACCTTCATATGTCGCGACTTCTTTCTGAAAAGTCTTTAATTCCTTTTCGGATGGTTCACCAATCACTAATTCGTCATACAAAGGCTGAATAGGCACCTGAGGGTCTTTAAACTTTACCCAATGACCCTTATGTCCTCTAGGACAGTTAGTGGCGTAATATGGTATTATATGCGGCTTTACTTCTCTTTCTATATATTCGGTAAGTTCCTGTACTTCTTTCAAATTCACTTGTGCTAGTTCATTCTTAACTACAAGCCATGCTATAGGATTCAAGTCATTTCCATACATTTGCATTCCCAAACGTGTGCCTTCCACAAGTGTAGTCCCACCGCCCATGAACACATCTGCTACCTTTAAATGACTAAGTGCACCTTTCTTCTGATGGTTGCCATAGTAAACCTCCCATACCTTTTTTGCTGCATCAATGGGGTCATCCGGTGCTTTCATCGCCCCAGCCAATAGCATCGTACGGAATACACTAGAACGTCTGCGTGCCCACCATTTTGACATTTGATAGATTGGTTTGCCCGCATTCCCTTCAATAACAGCTACTTGGTTGACAGGAAGAATTGGAAAATCGACTTCCAGTACAGTTTTTGGCCGGTTTGGGTCGGAGAAATCCACCGTCTCAATGCTGACTTCCTTCCCTGCACGGACTGCTTGTGCAACCTTCTCTTCAAGAATTTGCTTTTTTGTTTTCGCCATCGTAGTTCTCCTTCTTATTTCGATATTTCTATGAATGGGACCAATGTTTCCATGAGAGACAACCCTCCATGCGCAAGAGTTGGATATCCCCCTGAGCTGCGCCATTTTCTTCTGCCAAGCACGTAGGAATGCAAGCCGTGCATAGATTTGATTTCAGCATCTATGGGGGGAATCCAGTTTTCTCGCTTAAGCCCACCCTTCGCAAACCGCTGACTCTTATAAGTTTCTTTTAAATAACTTGCTTGTTCACCAAAAACATTATCAAAATGTCCTGTTGAGGCATATCCGTGATCACTGGTAATGAATACCCTTCTACCCTGAGCCAGTTTATCAATTAAACTCCAAAAGCTGTCTGAAGTAAATTCCTTTTCGCTTTTTGCGATAAGTTCTCGAATTCCCTTACCAGGGGTATTATACTCATGAATGCGATCATCAAACCATGTATGCCAAAGTACCCAGTTTGGCTCCGCATCAATAATTGAAATGCAATCTTCCCAATGCATGTTCACACAGTCTGTTTTAGCTCCTTGCAAGAGGTGTCTTGTACCAGCCTGATTATTCTCCAAAGCAGAACGTTGTGAAAACCCTAGACTTCTTGCAAAGAAAGTTGTTTCACTTGGCAGACTAGAAGCACTGACCCGGGATTGATGCACCTGATATCCCCGTTTTTCAGCCTGAGCCAGTAGGAATGGTAATTCTCTTAGAGACATACCATCTATTATAAAAACAGCTTTACCGTTTAATATTTGGTTCCATCGCTCTATAAGCAGCTCACTGGATTTTGGAACAACCTGCTCAAAGCTGCTCCATAAATCCCAACATGAACCAGATAAGAGTGTTTCAATATCGCTAACATACTTTTCCCGATGTAAAATCTCCTGTATGGCCGAATCCACGAAGGGGATGGAGAATACCTCATATGCATGCTCAATAATCGTTATCCACGCCTCTTGGTCCGAATCTGCAACAATACCTTGCAATAAATCTGAAGACAGCATATATTATTCCTCCTTATCTAACTTTAGTTCATACGCAATACCGTCCGGGAGTGAGCGTAATAGTTTTTGGAGCTGCGCTCCTGTCATCTTATCTACTTTAAATGTAACATTTTTAAGGTTTGAACCAGAATTGATACCCCAACCCTCTGCTTTTCCCATTAAGTTTAAAGATGACGTTGCGGGTGCTATATGCTGTGTCACTGGAGGTGTTGATGCACCTCCGAACAAATTCGAGATATTTGGAGTTACTGTACCGGGATTATCAGGCTGTACTCCTCCTATTTGTGTGCCTGTTGCTGAGTATGTCCCATCATACCCTCCACCTTGTGTAGAACTTCCATCATCCGGCGATGGTTCTTCTTTTATCTCCACTTTAGAAGAAGTCGGAATAGCTGACGGCAACATCATATATGTTTCTTTGAGATGACTGCCTGTGCCAAGCTTTCCTCTCATCCGTTTCCATGCTTCCTCTTCGTTTTCTCCCACATGTTTATATAGCTTCTCCATACCTCGCAGATCAAAGGCTATTAAACCTTTAGTGCATAAGCGGATAAGCTTCTCTTTCACTTCCGTCTCACCTAGCCATGGGATACACTCTCTTCCACCCGGACGCGGCTCCTGTAGTTCAGTCAAAAGTCGGTCTACCGAGTCATTATTTTTTGCTTTATCTAAAACCAGTTCTTCAAAATCCTCCGGTTCGAACAAGGACTTGCGAATCATTTCATGAATTGCATCTGGGATGTCTGTTCCCTTCACTTGATGTGCCTCAATATGAAATTCACAATCTTCTGGCGTACCAAAGCTCCAAATATCTAAGATTGCAAAGCGATCAAACAAACCTTCTAGCTGATCGCGCAACTTATTTTGATACTGCTTAAATAGCGGGCGATATTCTGGGTCCTCTTGCTTCCACTCATCCGCCTTTAGTACAGCTCGCGCAAATAAAAGGAGCTCTTTGTTACGATATATACTCTCAGCACCGTTCTTTGGTAAAAGAAAACGGATCGTATTTCTCTTAGCAGATATATGTTTGCCAAGCCATCTTCCCAATACCCCTTCTAACGGATTTACATGTTCTGGCACTACAATGAGGGGAATTCGGTTATCCCATTTGCTTGGATGTTCTGTTTCACTAATCTCCTTCCAAGGGTCTGTTTGCCAATCCTTCCTCAGTACAATCACACGGTATTTGGTTGCAACATCCCCGGAACCACTGATAACATAAGCAACCTCCTTTGCAAGACGGTCGATATCAGATGCATCTTGAAATAAACGGTCATTACGTGCAAAGGCTAACAGTTTGGCTTGTGGATTCTCCTCTTTCTTAAACACAAGCTTTTCTCCCTGTTCATGAATATTAAAACTATTGTTTATAATAAGGTTCATTTCGAGGAAGAATGTATTGTCATCAATCCGCTTGTTTTGCGTAATATCAGATAGTAACAAATTTCGTTCTGCACCTGCAAACTTATTCATAGCAAGGGAGCGGAGCCACAAGGCACTAATAATACTAGAAGCATGTGGAATTTGATCTTGCCCCTTAACAGCTTCCCTTACTGCTTTTAAATTTCGATGTGCTCTTTCACGAAGCTCCTTATGATACTCATTAGAGATTGAGTCTAGCAAAGCCGCCACACCGCCCCGGTCTTCCTCAATAGAGAAAGAAGCAGCTGTAATAATGCAGGGGCTATTTGCCTGCTGCTTGTACAGGTTGGCGAGAATCTTAATCAAGTCACGTGTTTCCTGTGCATCAGTCGAAACTAGAACCTGATCTTCGAGCAGTTGAAGTAATTGCGGACTAAATGGCCAAGATTCCACAAAGTCATGAGTGACTGCCTCCTGTTCCGCCTCTGGTACATGAAGCAAACGGAAATACTCGTTCAGATGAATATCGATAAGTTGGAGAATGTCATTCTCACTTATCTGCATCCGGTTTTCAAATAAGCGATGCAAGAGAAGCCGCTTGCGGTCTCGTTTTACATATTGGCCTTTAAAATCTACTAAGGTAGGGTTTCTTCTATGAATCTGCTGGTAGGCATCTGTATGCCCATTCCGTACAGATACAACCAACACAAGTAATTCAGGATAATCCTCTGCAATTTCTGAAAGGATTTGGATAAAATTAAAAGCCCAGTTTTTCCATGGATACTGCTTTGTATTAGTCAATGAATCATACCATATCTGAAATTCGTCAAAGATGATAGCCGTCGGCTGCATTTTCACCATTTCTAAAACAAGGTCATATCCAAGGACTTCTGTCCTTCTTTCTCCTTGTCCTTCCCATTTACCACGTATGTATTGTCCGTGTGGGTGACGTTCTAACAGGATATCCCACAGAAACTTGTAGTTCTGCCTTTGCAAACTCTCTGCTACAACGTGCATCCCTCCACGTAGAGGAATTTTACTAATTTCAGGTCTTTTTAAACGTGTTGCCCACTGCTCTAGCCATTGCCCTGCCTCGTTCGGATGAGCAAAAAAATGGTATAGGGTTGTTAATAGATGGGACTTACCTTGCCCACGTTCCCCAATTAGAACAACAGGTCTTGAATTGTTAGGACTCACTGCTTCGAGCATTTTAAGAAGATCATTAGATGGATAGGTAATATCCAAAAATTCTTCCGCTCTCTCATTGTGTACTTCATTATTAAAGTCAATAGCCGTACCTTTTAAAATACGCCCCCTAAATTCCTTGCGTAATTGCAAGCCTAGCATTTCCTTCACTCCTAAATTATGCAATAATTGTCACACCATTAATTATGGGGACTTGAAATATTAAATCTAATCTTTAGTTTAAGGGAATAATTAGCATTTAACAATAGATGGGGACATGCAAATTAAGTAATATAAAAGATTGAATAAAAAGATAGAAACTATGCCACCAAGATGATGGTTGTGTTAAATTTTCATTTTAAACTTTCTAACAGAGGGGGAAGAAGGCCATTTGATAAACAATTACCATTTAACTATTTTGTCTTGGTTCATCAGGTGTGCCAATGAGATGGTGATGTTTTCCTTCTATGAAAAAACACCCTGGTTTGCCAGGGTTGGTTCACTAGTAAATATCGATAGATTTTCTACATTATTATTTTATATGTAAATGGTAAGAGACTAAAATTAATAACGATCAAAAATTAAGGGCCTTTTGTAACTAGTTCCTTCCATGCCAACCATTTATAACTTTTCCACCTTTATTATTTTGGGGATAGTGGATCGTTCCAAGTATAAACCCTCATAATACTTGGAAGTACTTACCCTTAACTATATTCCCCCTTATATAACCTCAATCACCCTTTTCAAACTGTATTCTTAATTTCACCATAGCATCGATTACTAAGCTGAGATCTTGTTCGAGGATATGACAAGGATAATCATCCTTTATCTCTCCTCTTTTTCTGGCCCTCTCAAAGTGAGAGGTCGTTCCAAATTGTACAAATACCGTACAAGCCTTATGAATGTTATCTGGATCTGATGTATGCCATTGGGATATCCCATAGGATACTCGATAATACCTTTTTTGTCCTTTTAATTCGCCGTAACTAGATGGAATTAATTTAAATCCCCATTCTTCAAAGGTTTTTTTGTTCATTACATTCACCTCACCGATTTATTATAAGGCAATCATAATTCACACTTATATAGTATGTACAGCAACAATTTCTCAGTATTTTCTTATAAAATTCCTATAAAAGTTATAGAAAAAGCTCCTGGATGCTCCTTTTCTTGTATAATTTCGTTTTAAAAAATCTCTCCCTCAAATAAGTATTTTATTTTCCCTTCATCATAAAGAACATAAAATTATTTTTTCCCACTTAACAGTCAAAGTTGGTCACATGAATATAATTGTTGAGAAACAGTATGGTCTTTTGAATAGTTGTCATTTAATTGTCTTATCTAGAAGAATATGTACAAAACAAAAAGCAATCTGGTGCAAAAGCGAACGGTGTGGACTTCTATCAATACCTTTTGAAATTACTGACGGATCTACCAAATCTAGCTATTCATCGAGACCTAGAAATTTCAAATCAATGTATGCCTTGGTTAAAAAACATCTAAACAACATGTGGAAAATAAAATAGCCGTATATCTGATAAAAACAATGATATACGACTACCTGTGATATGTACCGTAAAGGTATGCTTAATTTTAATAATTCGGGCTTACGTTTAAACAAAAAGACAGCACCTTTTACAATGATGCTGTCCTGACCGATAAAGTTAGAAAAGGTTTAACACTTCCGATTTTAAATACCATCCAGGCAAATGCTTCGTTGTCCAATTACCTTTTCGGTAAAGACAAAGTAAATTCGATCTCTTTCAAAACCCTTAAATGATTAATACTTTCTAAGGTCTAATGGATACCATTACTGCATTTTTTTAATAATACTTTCTATCTCCGGAACAGAAATCCCACTTTCTGGCGAGTCTACCGTTACTATTAACGTCCCATTTGGACCGCCACCTTCTTCGAGTGGTAAAATCCCATTCTCAAAGTACCATTGTTTTTTTGCTTCCCAACGCTGTTTGTAAATGTCATTCGTAAGCATCCCACAATGTTCCCAGTAATAAGTGATGTCACTATCATCATCAATAATCGTAAAATCTGGTAGCTTCGTTTGACCATTTATGGTTAATTCTTGTTCATACATTGGGTCGAGTTGATGTTTTAAAAGAGTTTCATAAATAATTAATTCTGATTTGGACCGAAGCATAGTATAATCGCTTGCTGCGTGTATAAGGTAGTTAGATAAATATTTACCTTCTATTTCTTTTACATTTGGTTGCTCCAATAAGTTAGTTAGTCTAGCTGTTGTTTCGCTAAACATAGCCGTAGAGTACTTTTTTAAGTCAATAATGTTATCCCCTTGGAATAGGATAATCACTTTTCCTTTTTGTCTCGTGAGTGCAGTGTATATTAACTCTCGAGATAGGTTGAAGCTATTTTTCGGCAAAACAACAAATGTTGTCTCAAACTCACTACCTTGTGATTTATGAATAGTTATTGCATACGCAAGTTCTAAAGTTGACTCCCCTTCTTCTTTAAAGTCAGATTGGTAGAAGGTATACTTATAACCTTTTTGGGAAGCAAACTCGACTTCTGTATTTTTAGGTTGGCCTTTGAATTTATGGAATTTATTTTTAAATTGGCCTACAACAATTCCTATTTCACCATTGGCTATGTAATTCTGTCCGCCTTCTGGATAGACCCGATTGGAATAAACAGAGTGATTCATGGTATTTATGACTTTATCGCCGTAAGTTATTTCTTCTGTACCTAATGGTTTTGGAAGCTTTGGTGCTCTATACTCCGACTTTAACCATTTTGTATAGTCGACAGTGTCTTTTCGAAACAACTGATGAATCAATCTATTTATTAGTAAGGTTCCTTGTTGTGTACCACGGATAGGACTCAATATTTGCCATTCTTCTATTTTGTCTACTGCTTGTTGAAAGTTGAAGTATTTTCCATCAAATGCCCCTAAACTATTATTAAACGCTTTCTCATCACCTATATCATTTAGTTCTAACGTTTTGACAAGAACCTGTTTGAGCTTCTCTATAAAGTCATGGTCACCTTTCCAAGAAATTACTTGTAGTTCCGGAAACTCCTTGCCTAACATAAGCTCCTGGAATACTTCATCGTCACTAACATCTAATTGTTTCCCGCTAAACCATTTTGCTAACATCATATCCTTTCGAATACTCACAGCTGTTTGTTCGTCTCTTTGCCTTCTTTGTATAGTTAGCTCAGAATAAGATGGCCCAACTTTAGGAAATCGTGAATCTATGTTATTTGGTTTTAAATAGTTAACGATGTCTACAAATGGCCTACCAGGTCCTATTGGAGGCAGTTGCCGATCGTCACCAACTAAAATGTAGCGTTTAACTCCTTTACATGCGTCAAAAAGAGCTGCAAGCATTTCTTCTGTTAACATAGAGGATTCGTCTACAATGACAGTCCCATAGCTTATACATTTTTCTGCTTTCGATCTCTGATAAAGCATTTTTTTAGTATCATAGCGGTTATACTTACTTAAAAATTGTGCAAGTGTGTAAGCTTCAATATTGAGAGATGCGGTTGTCTCTTTCATTCGCACTCTAGCCTTACCTGTTGGTGCTAAAAATAATACTCCATCTTTCTTAATTTCTTCTTGTGCACATAATGCAGCTAGAATTGTTGTTTTCCCAGTTCCCGCTGAACCAACGAGTACAGAAAACTTTGATTGAGACAGAGTTTCTAGGGCCGCTGCTTTTTCCACCCTGGCTAGTTCTTCTAACTCATCAAGTTGATCATTCTTAAATTCATTATCAATAATCTTTCTCCAATTTTTTTCTATAGAAAAAGGAGTCGCTGTTTTTCTCTTTCTTACCGTAGAATTAATAAGCTTTCCCATTTCGTGTAATTCGTTTAACTGGTAACATATTTCGCCATTATTAAATGTTGTTCTTATAATAACACCACCAAACAAATCCTCAGCGATATCAAAGTAATCTTTTGATACCTGACATTCTGGTAATAAAGGTAAGTCGCGAATTTGTAGTACCAGTTCCTTCTGAGGTAGTAATGTATGACCTTTCTCTGATGCTTTCCTTAATTGCATGACAGTCAATGCTCTAATTCTTTTAGGATTTAGAGGGTCTGTCATCTGTACTTTATTAGGCAACAGTACTGCTTCATTTAACACCTTTTTAGGAAATAGCCCATAGTCAATTGTCCAAAAGTCAATTGGTTCCTCAGAGTATACTGTTTGTTCGACTAATAAATATGGGTTGTCCAGAATATCATCATCAGAGAGAAAAATCCCTTCTTTTTCTCGTTCTTCTTTAACATATACTTTTATTGCTTGTTCAATGGTTAAATCAAACCTACTGATTAATTGAAGAAGCGTTAGACGAGTAGAGCTTGGATTTTGATATATTTTCCTCCATAATTGTCGAATCGTATCAGTAACTGTCTTAGCCAAATCTGCAGAAAGCAATTGACTTGGAGAAGCAAACATTTTATTCACTAATTCCCAAACATTATCATTGGACATTTGCTCTGTTAATTGCTGAGCAATAAAGTGCCCTTTACTAAGACCAAATGCAGTTAGTGCTGAACCTAACCCAGGGTAGTGTCCACGAATTTTTTCTAATTCATTTATTCTTTCATGGAGCCATTTAATTTGAGGTTCCCAATCTCGATTACCTATTCCTAATTGATTCGCTTTTTCTAAACTATTGACACACAAAAGTAACGTTTTAATTGCTGTATCATTTGTCACATGCTCTGTTGCGTATGAAAATTGCGTCATTTTTTCATTTGGTGCTATAACTGCAAGCTCGGCAGGATTAAATTCTGGATGTTCCAACGCATGATCTAAAGCATCGTGATAAGGTAATAAAAATCCATCAGAAAAATCAGGGCGTATACTATGCTGTATCATATGTTCCCAAAGCATCGAGCGAATGCCGCCCTTTGCTTCATATTCATATTCAACTCCATCACTAATATGCTTTACACGCCCCACCCCAATTAATACACGTCCTGATGTTTCAACAAATGGAACATCCTTTGCATAAATAAAACATAATGAGTTTATTGGCTCCACATGTTCAAAAAAACAATCGAGCAAGGCTTTCTGATTATGATAATCCTGTAACCAAGTAGTAGAAAACTGTAAATCTGGTTCACGATTTATATCATAATCCAAATCGTAAAATAGAGCTTTTTTCTCTGCTTCCTCACGCATCATCCATAAAAATGGCACACCTGCTGCACCATACGCAGGAAAACGTAAAGGAGTCTCTTTAAAATGTAAATATTTATCATTATTCCTTTTCTTATAAGGATGTTCTATCAGTTTCGCAAATGAAAAGCCACTCATGAAAGTGCCTCTTTCGCCAATACAACTAGGGAACTGACCTTGCTGTAATTCTTCAATGCTCTTACCAGCTAAACTCTCCTCTTTTTCATCATTACGTGATAATGCACAATTCTTCAATATTAAACATGAGCTGTTTTCTCGAGGATGATTACAAATTGTACCGTTCCATCGATTGTCATGCCAAGGCACTCTTAACGAAAGATGTTTTATTGGGTATTTCTTATTTCTTTTCAATGTAAGCCCTCCATCCTAATCGCTATAATTTATGTATTTTTTATGTTCTAACCTCTCTAAACCACTTTGAGATTTACATCATTTTTCCATATATGCATATGAGCATCACTCCTAGTTTTTTTGCTATAGCATGCTAATAAAGTTTTAAGTTCCATCATTAGTTGTTTTACTTCAGCTAGAATCTCCAAAAAGTTTAATAAATTAAGATTTCAATTCTTTTTTAGTAGCTATACCTGTTTTACTTTTATCTTATTTAGAGATACTCATATTCTTATATTCTATAATACTTACTAACCCCAAATAAGTCTAATTGAGGAATAAAGTACCAATCATTAAACTGTGATAATATATCAAGTCTTCTGAGTAGTCGACTTTAATTAATTCTTTTTTATCACATCAATTAACTTTTCATAATTAAGTTGTATTTTTCAAACACAACAAGATATACAAGGTCGTCTATTCTTAACTTTTAATAACGTTATTAGCGCAGAAGTTAGATCTATTGCAATTATTATCGAAACATACGTAAAAAAGAAGAACCCCGGAAGTTCAGGGATTCTTCTTTTTCTCTAATAACACCTTTAAACAAATATTACTTTAAACTTGAACTGTAGATATTTACAAATTTAATCTAAATTAATTTCTACACGATACTTATCACCCTCACCAAACAACATTTTCCCAAATTGGATTGCCGTATCTTTCTGCATACTCGGCAATAGATGACTATAAGTATCAAGCGTTATTCTTACATCAGCATGCCCCAACCGCTCCGAGACAATTTTAGGATTTACCCCCTGTAGCAACAACAATGTCGCATGAGTATGCCTCATATCGTGGAATCGAATTTTAGGGATATCCGCTTTTTTAATGATAGATTTAAAGACTCTACGAATATTACTTTTATGAGTAGGTGTACCAAATTCTGTACATACTACTAAATCTAAATTCTTATAAGAACGATTTTTTTCTCTTTCTCTCCTTATAAATGGCCAATGTATTTTTAAAGCTATAACCGTTTCTTCTGGTAAATCAATTGTTCGTGAACCTGATTTTGTTTTCGTATAAGGCAACAACTCTTTCCCATCACTACTAAGCGTTTGAGTAATACGAACACATCCATTTTCAAAATCCACATCTTTCCAACGAAGTCCCAATATTTCTCCCTGCCTCATTCCTGTTGTTAAAGCTAGTAAAAAAGCTATATAGTATCTTCCACTCTTTTTGGCATACTTCAAGAACTGCCTTACCTCTCCTACATCCCATACTGTTATCCCTTTCTTTTCTGCTTTCGGCCGATCTACAAGAGCAGCAGGATTACGAGCTATTAGCCCCCATCTTTCGGCTTTTTTCAATGAATCATTAATTAGCATATGTACTTTTTGAATATTTTCATCCGATAAAGCCTGTTCTTTCGTTAACTTGTTATATAATCCTTGTATACTCATCGGATTAAGTTTTGTTAATTCCACATCCCCTATTGCTGGAATAATGTGTTTCTCAACAATCCATCTATACGTATTCAAAGTTTGCTTCTTAACCTTTGTCATTTTATCCTCCAAAAATCGCTCTAACAAATACTCTTTATAGAGAATTTTATTTGGCTGTATATATGTTCCTAATGTTAGTGATTGTTCTAAATCTAACATCGCTTTCTGAGCTTCTTGTTTTGTTTTAAATCCTCTCTTTTTAAATTGTCTTGGTTTGCCGTCTTCTTTTTTTCCATATGTTAAAATAAAATACCATGTCTTTGTATTTTGATCTTTCTTTACTGTTCTGCCTGCCATTATCTTCATCCTCCTAAATATACAAATAAAAAAGCAGCGACAATTTCATCGCTGCTTGAAAGATTAATAACTATTTTCCGTGAACTCTTCTATTTTCATGTTCACTTTAGAAAGCACATATTGTTGAATACACACCTTAGGAATTCGATACGACTTTCCAATTTTAAATGATTTAACTTTTCCTGATTGTAATAATTCGTATGCTTTATTTCGTCCAATGTCTAACATTTCCATTAAATCTTCTACGTGTACAACATCATCATAATTCTCAAACACAGCCAATCACCTCTTTTCTTAACGTTCAAACTTATAATATATATCTAGAAAATCTATCTTTACCTAAATGTTTACGGAAAATTAAATGTAATTATCTTTCGTTATTTGATATTAAAAAGCTTTATTCAATATATTTTCGGAAGCAGATTTACTCCTTATTTGCTTTCTAAAATCACCTAAATGTATAACCTTAATGTCACCATTTGGGTCATTTTTCTCTATAAATTTTCTTAGTTTCTTTGAATTCCCATAATATAGCCATAATTTATTTTCGGTATGAACTGCTTTCAATTTAGCAATCGATCTTTTACGCAACCCCCCGTCTATTGATATCACCCACTCAATATGCCCTAACTCATTTATCCAAATCACGTCAATATAACCACTTTTGTTCACAGCATAGTTTTCTAGTTTCATCCTTGCTCCTTCATACCCAAATTTTCTTCCTAACCCAATCACATAATTACATAACTCCCTATTCAATTCATCACTGTTTTTCACATCTTTTAATAGTACATTTATTCGCTTAACTACCATATTTTTAATAGCTAAAATGTCATTCTTATTCAATTTAATCACCTCGTCGTATTTTATAGCTTTTTAAAAACAAAAAAGAGATGTTTTTTCTACAAAACGTAGCATCCATCTCTTCATCACTTTCATTATTGTGCTGTTTACAAAGGACTTTCTCTCCCATAACATTTGCAAGCTTTTAATCGTCCACTATAATGCTAGTCTGTGTTTCCTGGTAATCTTTGAAATAATTCAAGATATCCTCTCTCAGATTTGGTAATTTTGATATTCCCCACTCTGAAGGTAAAGCAACTGGATTAATTTCTAGATTTCTAATCTGATTTAATCTTTTACTAAACCAATCTGCAGCTTTTTTAGCATCTGGTTGCATCTCTATATATTTCATTCTAGCCCTCCATATACTTCCTTCTCGATTAATTAATTCATAGCATTTTCGCAATGCGACCCTTTGAATTTGACATGAAACCTTATTAATAATCTCCATACCTTGATCATAGGTATAATAAGTTCCACCGCCCACAATAAGATCATAGAAGTACATAATTCTTTGCTGGGTTCGCTTTATGTCTAAAAATGATAAAACTGAATGATCCTTTGTTTTTATATAACCCCTTACATCTCTAGTTTGAATTTCTAAACGAAATTTCCCTCTTAGTTCCTCTAAATTGTTATATTGCTTCTTTGTCTTTTTTTGTTTACTACGTTGAGTTATATAACGATCGTACCAATTGACCCTAAAGTTTTTCCCTATAATGTATACATTATTTTCCGCATCAAAATATTGTAGAGCATTTGAATTACACATATAATTTTGCAAATTCCCCTTTTTAAACAAGAACATATATTTAGAAAGTAGTTGCTCATCTAATTTTAAATCAATAGCATCATCGACTCTTTTTACTTTCCAATAAAATAGATCTGGAACATCCAGACCTATTTCATTTCTCAATATGTAATTAAATCGATTCCGAACAGTTACAAATTCATGAAGATGCGTAACATCATTATAATTACCTTCATCTACTAATAACTTTGGTCTTAACAAAATTTCAATTGCCCTATAACCATATCTCTTGTTATTTCTTAATCTTATTTCTTTAAATCCATATTTCGCTAAACCATAGGTAATCAATGCATTATTATCACTTCCTTTCTTTTTATGAATAGGACCTAATGAGTTACTTCTTAAAAATAGATCTAACGCATTAACAGCTGCTCCATACTCACGTTTAGTGAGTTCCAAAGTAATGTACATAGTATCAATCACTATACAAACGCCTCCTATTCTGTAGAGCAGAGAGAATGCAATGGTACAAAGAGTGTACGCGGAGGGGGATATATAATTTAACTCAAAGAAATGTTACATACAAAATAAAAAAGTACACGTTAAAAAAACGTGTACTTTTTTATTTTTCTTTCTGTTCTTTTATGTATTC
Organism: Bacillus cereus group sp. BfR-BA-01310; assembly: GCF_022664325.1. Lineage (NCBI taxonomy): Bacteria > Bacillati > Bacillota > Bacilli > Caryophanales > Bacillaceae > Bacillus > Bacillus cereus group sp. BfR-BA-01310. Next base: position 113,285 of record NZ_JAKUHD010000004.1, read on the forward strand.
TTTCGCTCTTACCCAATCCATTCTAAAAGCCTTTATAGAAGACTTAGCTACATTTATCGTTTTCTCTATGGTACCAACTTGAATTTTTTTCATTTCTTTATCAGGATCTGGTTGCAATATAACTCTATTTTTATATAGTTCTCCATAAATTTCGTTTTTCACTCTTGAAGAACTAATTTTTTGTTGATTATCATTCGGTATCTCTTCAATCCTCTTAAAAACATTGTTTGGAATGTATAGAATTTCTTCACTTTCAAACCAACCTACACTATTAGAATGATCAAGTGAACTATCGTTTTTATCCTGAGGTTCATTTTCTTCTAGCAATTGAAGTAAGTGTTCAAGAAAATAAATAGGTTTAGCTTTTATATGCTCTGTATCCATTGAAAAAACAGTTGTACTTTTATGCTTAAAAACTTGTAAAGCTTCTTCATGATAATGCTCTATCATTTTATCATCTATTACTTCAATACTACTTCCGTAATGTAGTAACAAATTGAAACCAACTAATAAAAGTGAATCCATGTGTATTTTGTTTATATCATATTCTACATTGTCTTTATTGAAAAAATCTTGGTAACCTTTATAAAGTTTAACCAGTTCCTTTCTAATCTTCTCTCTTTTTTTTATATCACTAAAAACTTCAGCAAAAAAATTGATGAAATGCGCAACACATGTTGTAAACGATTCAGGGTTTAATTTAGCCTGATTTAATAATGATGTCTCAACTTGAATATCGCTTATATTCAAGTTCAAAATGAAATCTTGATTGATTTCATCTTCGTTTAACAATAAAAACATATTCTCATTATTGTAATTATGTAATAACTTTCGGGCCATGGATATTTTCTGATTCTGCTTCTCAGTATTTATAATAAAAACACTATCGCGAATTTTTGATGACATACTTCGAAATTCTTCAATACTACACGGGCCATTAGAATGAAATGCTGCATTAATACTTTTTATGTTCGGCTGCCTATCATATAAATTACAAAAAATATTCGCAAGTTCAACTCTATTTAAGTCGCTATTATTCCCAGTAATACATATACAGAACTTGTTTAAGCTTGACTCACTATATTTAATTAAACTTGTCACTACAGAAAGAAATGTATATGCCAACAAAGGTATTGTTATCTTCTTATCTGCAACATCTATCATAGCCATCGTATCTTGAAAAGCTTTTTCTGGTAATATATCCTTATTCATCTTTAGTTTAAACTTAGATAGCAAATTTTTGTCATATATAATAGAGTTACTTCGAGAATTCGTAACAGGTACATACCCCCATTTACCCCAATATTTTATCCATCCCATTTGATCTGTGTATATAATTTTCGATTTTTCCTTCAATTTTGTTTCTGCATATTCACGCATAACAAGGAGATATTTATTATATTTTTTTATCAGGTTGCTATTAATATTTAACCTAAGCCGCTTATCAATAATATTCGAAGTCAACCAATCTGCTTTCTCTAACACTTCTGTTCGTAAATCAATGTCAAAAACATCATATAATCGCTCATTTAATTTTATAATTCGAATTCTTAATCCTACTTCTTTTTTCTCCCTACCATTTGAATAATATATCTTATGAGTTGGGTATATAAAAAAATTATTAATCACCTGATCGTTAGGACCTGTAATATCAAGATTCCACCTTATCGACATATTGATTTTATGCTTTTTAAAAATACGTTTAAAATCTTTACTGATCCCCCAAATTGCTTCTCTTTCATTTCGTTCAAGTCTTTTACTTTCTAAATTGTTATATAGCTTTTTTGTTTTTATAGTGTCCATTTCAAACTCCCCAATAAAATTTAATTACTATGTAAACAACATTACAATAGGAATGGAAAAACCAGATAAATAAGAAATATACATAATTATCATAATAAAATTACATTTATCTTTCTAGATAAAGTTCCATATTGTAATATGTAATCTTGTAATCTTGTAATTTTTTATAGAGAATAATGACTCAAAAAAAAGAAAGGAACAAGTTATTTGTTAACTGCTCCTTCTGTAATCTATCTATAAACAAAATATTATCATTTTAGTATTCCTACTTACATTTCTTTCTTATTTACTTTATAAGCTCTTAGCAGTTATACAATCTCTCTTGTCTAAATAAAATGATCCTTCCACTCACGAAGACAACTTGAAGTAAAGAAGTAAAAAGAATTATTTTAATCTCTTCTATATAAAATGTAATTTTAATCACTTATCTTTCTTACCAACTATTTGTATAATAACTTTAATCACTTCAAGTATGATCTCACCAGGTTTAGAACTCATCCTTTTCACCTCTACTTCCAATGTAATAATTTATCAATAATCTGATGGTAAAAGCATAGTTGCATATTCTCCATTGTCTACCAGCCAAACATTACAGTTAATCACCTCCTTAGAATTTAACTTAAATTTGTATTCTAATTGCAAAGGTGGATACTCTTGTATATTACAGACGAGTTGATATTCATGATCTGATTGCAACTCAAATACTTGCAAATAGTCCAGTCGATCTCCAGCGGCTTTTCGACAATCAATAATAAGCCATAAAAATTGTTGTAATTCTAATGGAATTATATTCTGTACCGCTTTTGTAGCATAACGCCTCTGATTTACACCAAACATATATGTCCTTCCTCCTTTTATTTAAATGACATAGGCAAATTATTTTTCTTCGTACATATGCCCTTTTTCTTTAAGTGAAATAAAACTCTCCTCACAAACAATAAGGTGATCTAACACATCTATACCTACAACTTTGCCTGCTTCAATAAGTCGTTTTGTAACTTCAAGATCTTCTCTACTCGGAGTGGGATCATTACTAGGATGGTTATGCGCAACGATAATTGAAGCTGCATTTGAAATTATTGCGGGTTTCAGCACTTCACGTGGATGTACAATACTAGAATTTAAACTACCAATATGACAAACGTTGATAGCAGTAGGCTGATTTTTAATATCGAGGCAGAGTACAATAAAATACTCTCGATCAGCCCCATCTAGAAATTGCTTAAACAACAAACTTGCATCTTCGGGAGATTTCACTTTTCTTTCTTTGTAAAGAAGACTGCTCTCTTTTACCATTTTTAGTTTTACGATGTCGACTCGTTTTGCTGGTTGATTCATACCAACAGGTGATTCTAGTACCCCTTGATTTCCTGCTCTAATCTCACGATATATCATTTTTTTCCTCCAATCATAAGAAAAGGATTGCTCTTCATTTGAAAAGCAACCCTTTTTTCTATTAATTCATATAAATAATATATATTTATTAAGTTGGAGTTTACTGTACTCTTGTTATCTTCTGTATAATAAATCTTTATCCTACAATTGAAAAGTTCCATCTTTCATGTTTTTTCTAGGTAATTTTTCATACAATTCCTTTTTTACTTCTTCTGGTAAATGCTTAATAAATTTTATAAACGCCTCCGCTAATTCTGATTTATTATATTCTTCTTCATTGACATAATCTAAAAGTTCATCTAAACTTTCACAATTTTTATCATAGTATAAGTATCTTAATCCTTCTTTTAAAATCCAGGTAATATCTGTAATATTCAATATCATCTTCCTTTCATGTCTCTTTACTTTATCCTAATTCATCTTGAACTATAGCAGGGTACACAGATAATATATCCTCCACTATACCTTTTATAGTTATTTGCGTTTCATTGCTTATCTTTTGTAACTCTTTGTAATACTTACTTTTAATCTTTAGACTGTACAGTTTAAAACCATTTCCAATTACATATACGTCTTTACTTCTTTTGTAACACTCATTTACTTCAATATCTTTTAATGCCTTTTTTATAGATTGATTCACAAGTTTTTTCATACTGATTTCCAGATCATACGCCATTTCCTTTAATTGACGATAATATTCCTTTGACAAACTCACTTTCAAAGAGTGATCCTTTTTATCCCAAAAATCCGTCAATAAATTATCCAATAAAATATATCCCCTCTCTTTATCAATAACATCGTCATAACGAAGGGGGATTATTCATATTTTTTCTGCAGATTTATTATCTACACTTTTTAATTCAATACTAATAAGCTATCCTAAAATCAGATATACCATTTCAAATAGTTTTAATTCCTACTGTTGCCCTTTTTGATTAAATTTCAAAATAATTAATTTATTTTTCGTTTTTTTAAACTCATAAAAATGCTCTATAAAAAATATTTATCTCACCCTATACAGTGTTAATTCAGAAAATTTATAACAATTTCATCTTTATTGTACAAATAATAAGATATATACTAATTAAAGGATTAAAGATTTCATAATATACATTTGGAGGTAGAAGTATGGATAATAAAAAATCACAAAAAAACGCAGACAATTCGCGTGAATCTTGTGAATACCAAAAAAATAATAACAATCACCTTAATCAAGAAAACTCTTCTCTCGGACCCGACGATATAAGCGATGAAGAATATTTTAAAATGCTCTATAAAGTTGATCCAACTCAAATCGAATATAAAGTATTATCTTCAGATGTTTACACTACTACATTTTTATCATTGGACCATTTAAGAGCTGCTAAATTATTTGTAGATAATAGTAAAGAGATTTTTGACATGGATAACAAATTCAAAAATCAGGAAGAAAGGATAAAGAATATCTTCAACTATCGCTCCTACGTTCTTTCCGCTATTACTTCTAGCGTTGCGTTTATGGAAGCTACAATAAATGAAATATATGTTTTGTCGTCTAATAAAGACGAATTCAATGATATATATGGGGCTAATGTTAATGAATCGGTACTTCAAAAAATAAGAGATACAGTTCGTATTAAAGAGGATACCCTACATAACAAGGCTTTCAAAATCACTCAAGCCTTTAATGTAAATCGAGTTTGGTGGAAGGATATTAGCATTCTAATTGAATTGAGAAATCACCTGATTCATTATCATCCTGTGATAGACCTGCATACTGGCGGTGAAAAAGTAAATCCCACAAAAATCGAGACGTTGTGTCAAAATTTATTTAAGTTTGAAACTACACTGCTCGCAGATGATGACAATCCACCTTTTTTCCCAGATAAATTGGGGTATGAGTGCGCGAACTGGTCATTAATACAAAGTAACAAATTTATTAGAAAGTTATTCAAACAGTTAAATCTGAACTCTTTAGTGCCATTGGAGTAAAACATTAGAGTATCCTTAACAAGTTGTACACAAAAAGAAATACCTTTCTTGTAAAGTAAAATGTTCTTCTTAAACTCAAGAAAAGGTGTCTTAACTACAGCGAATATTTGGTGGATTTCCTTCAAACATTCCTCTTACATAAAGTAGTAACATATACTTAGAAACTTACAATATTTTCACCTATAATCCCTTTGACCTTGTGGATATAATTTAAAATTGGTCAAGATTCTGGTCAAGAAATTTCATTTTTCTACGTTACAGGATTTGCATGAGAAAGTATAGAACACCTTATAAACCCTTGATACAACTACCTTTCCGCTCGACATTTCCAAAACGTAAAACATACGTTTCTTATCTTGACAGGGTGGAGGTCGCTGGTTCGAGACCAGTCGGGGTCATATTTGTAGAAACCGTGTCAAATCAACATTTGATGCGGTTTTTATTTATTTACTTTCATACTCTATAAGAATAAGGGCCATCGGTCACATTACCCACAAAATCTCTTCTACTTTATTAACTACCTCCTCTTGCATCGTTGGCAGCACATGCGAGTAAGTATTTAATGTGATTTTGATATTACTGTGCCCTAACTTACATTCACACCTTTCACCAACAACAAGGTTGCATACGTATGCCGTAAATCATGAAAGCGAATCTTTGATATAGCTGTTTTATTATATTTTTTATTCTTCCCGTTTGTCTTTATAAAAAATTCGTATCTCTACTCATTTGAGCAGAGATACTTGCTTCATCAAAAATACCATTATTCTTACTCATTGATTATTCGTGCTAAATCCACAAAGAAACTTAATGATTCAGGATTAGCCATGGAACCTGGATTAACTACCTTTTCCGCCGGAAATCCTAATAAAATCTTACGAATTGGGACTTCTAGTTTCTTTCCGCTTAATGTTTTTGGAATCTGCTCTACTACATACACCTCGTCGGGGACAAAACGGGGTGAAACCTTTTCTTTTATTTCAGCTTTTATTGTTTCTTTTAAATCATCACACATAGTTACTCCTGGTTTTAACGCGACAAAGAGAGGCATATATGATTTCCGCCCAAGGAGTTCTAAATCAATTATTAAGCTTTCCATAATATCATTTAGAGCCTCAACCACGCGATAGATTTCACTAGTTCCTAGGCGTACCCCCAGTCGGTTAATAGTGGAATCTGATCGTCCAAAAATGACGCAACTGCCTTTATCATCAAATTTAATCCAATCACCATGTCTCCAAGTGCCTGGATATACATCGAAATAACTTTCAAGATAACGTTTATTATTGTCATCTCCCCAAAAATAAAGTGGCATGGATGGCATCGGAGCAGTTATAACCAATTCCCCAACTTCATTGATAACTGCTTTTCCCTCATCATCGAATGATTGTACGTGAGCACCTAAAGAACGAGCTTGTATTTCTCCTGCGTAAACAGGTAATATAGGTGAACCACCAACAAATGCAGTACATACGTCAGTTCCTCCACTCGTTGAAACAAGCCATACATCTTTTTTCACATTTTCATATACCCATAAGAATCCTTCTATAGGTAGAGGTGAACCAGTTGAACAAATAGACCTTAACTTTGAAAAACTGTGCCTTTCTTTTGGCTTAATTCCAAATTTCATACATGCACTTAAGAAACCAGCACTTGTACCAAAGAAAGTAACACCAACTTCTTCTGCAAGATCCCATAATATATGTATACTAGGATAAGATGGGCTACCGTCATATAAAACAATGGTACCTCCAGCCAGAAGACCACCTACTAAAAGATTCCACATCATCCATCCTGTCGTTGTAAACCAAAAGAACACATCATCTTGGTTAACACCCTGTTCAACTAATAATGTCTTAAGCTGTTCTAATAGTATCCCACCTTGACTTTGCACAATTGGTTTTGGCAAACCTGTTGTTCCAGAAGAAAATAATATCCAAAGAGGATGATCAAATGGAACGTTTTCAAAAACAATCTCAGAATCCCCACATAAGATGTCATTCCAATAGATTGTCTGATCATTCAACTTAAAATCATTACTGTTGATATATGGAATTAAAATTGTCTTCTTTAAAGTAGACAGTTCTGATTGAAGTTCCGAAACATTTGTAAGTCTATTCTGAATTTTACCGTTGTAAGCATACCCATCAACAGCAAATAAAATAGTCGGTTCAATTTGCTTAAATCGGTCAATAACAGTACCCGTCCCAAAATCCGGAGAACAACTAGACCAAATAGCACCAATACTAGCACATGCTAAAAAAGCAATTATGGTTTCGGGAATATTAGGCATATAGGCAACAACCCGATCCCCTGGTTTTACACCTAACCGTTTTAACGAATTTGCAACCATTGCAGTTTTTTCCTGAAGTTCTTTCCAGCTTATTTCAGTTCTCTGATTCTTTTCTGATTGAAAAATTACCGCTGGCTTATTTCCTCTACCACCTCGAAAGACATGTTCTGCATAATTTAATGTAGCACCAGTGAACCATTTTGCCCCAGGCATCTTTCTTGATTCCAAAACTTGATTATAAGGCGTATTAGATTGGACTTTGCAATAGCTCCAAATGCTTTCCCAAAACGATTCAAGTTCCTTAACAGACCATTCCCATAACTCCTTTTGATTTCCAAAAGATAAACCCTTCTCTTGTTTGAGCCATTTCATAAAAAAACTGACCCCTGCTTTTTCAATTTGGTGCTGCGATGGTTCCCATAATAAAACACCTTCAGTAATCGCTTTCATTATTGTTCCTCCTAAATTAGTAATATTTTCAAAGTAAATAATAACTATATACAGCATATGCTCTTAAAAAACCTTTTTTAAAACCGTGTAACCTCAAGCAAAATAATGCCTCATGAAGAATTGATAATAGAATATAAATAAAAAAGCACTGCATGTACTTGTCATCCAAATAATAGATTCCCAAGTACATGCTAGTGCTTTCAATTCATTATTACTTTTTTCATTTACTATTACTTCCTTTGTGCAGCATTTCTTTTTCGTTTATTTGAGAAGAAGAAAACACTACCTAAAGCTGTAAAAAGAGCACCTAATGAATTTAACCATATAGTTTGATTACTACCACCAGTTTTAGGTAAAACTTTAGTAGAATCATCATTTGTATCAGTAGTTATTTGATCATTTAAGTGTTTAGTAGAATGGTTATTTGCGCCATCTTCTTACCCTCTATTGCGGCATTAAAATGCCCCCACATAATTTCTCCACCTTTATTAAAAGCGGCGAGTACAATTTCATCTTTATAAGGTTCCTTTATGATTAAAGGCGATTGATTATCTTTTTCTTTTTCAATCATTGTAAATACTTCTGTTTTCTCTTGTAATGTGTTGAATTCACTATTTTTAGTAGGTCTTTTACTTGTTTCAATTTTCTTTATTACTTCGCCAAGCCTTTACCCAACTTCTTCTGCTTTTACAGGTTCATTCGTAACATAGTATTCTTGACCCTCCCATACTAATTAATATAGGTGGTACTTGTTCTCGTTTGTTACATATTATATAAGTAATATTAGCTATAAGTAGTAGACATACAAATAAAAAGAAAATAGTTGTTTTATTCATATACTATACTCCTTATCTATCATTTTACTGGATTATATATTATAGGTTATATACAGCAAATAGATTTTGTAGGAATATTTAGTTTCCTTTCCAAAAAGAAAAACCTTACCGAAGTAAGGTTCCATTTTTTCAATTCTATAGTGACTGATTTATTAAAACAATCAATACGATAATCGCTATAAACATAACGACTAAACAGCCGATTAGTTTATAAAATCCTCTTTTCGTTAATGTCCCGCCTTGGACGTCTTTACGAATAAATAAGAATACTGCTAAAAATAATACCAGTCCAATGCCAAAAGCATATATCATTTGCATATGTTAATCTTCCTTTCTCTCTTCCATCTTAATATCTTTTCGATAAAACAACAAATGAGATGAAAACAGTACTCATCGTTAATGCTATTAATATGTTCAATAGTTCCTTTGCAGATAGTGTAATTACATTTAAGTTTAAGCCAATAGAGAAAAGAAGATAATACGCTGTTAATGCAAAAAAAGTTACGAACATTCCTTTATATAGAAGAAACTTTTTCAATTTCAACACGTCTATTTTGAAACGAAACATGGAACAATGTATATATCCGTTACTATATCTCCTCCCCGCTTTTATAAAAATTTAATATCTCCATATGTGTTTTATCTTTTTAAACCATTTCATTCTTCTCTTTATTCAATGAAATGTGCTGTTGTTTTTACGGTGTTTTTCGCCATATTTATAGAAACTAACAGTTTATGAAGCATTTTTTATGTATAGCCACTTTTTTTGTAGAAATCCTTCATTTTCCTTTTAATATTTAACACTATCGAAATAAAGTTTATGCTAAATTCATAATTTTTTATTTTTTATACTATATTCCGTTGTATTGTTGTATAATATCAATGAAAGCGCTTATTATTTCAATATACATAATTCGAACGAGTTTTTATCGAAACATTCCAACGATTATACCTATATTTAAATGCAACAATTATAGTTATTAATGTAGGTATACCAAATATATCCACCCCCTTTTTTTGTAAAATTACTTTATAACATGAAAGATTAACTTGGGTGATAAGTTATTGTGAATGTTTTTTTACAAAACAGATAAGTAATAGTGTTTGGTATTATGTAAATTATTGTAATAACATAAGAGTAAAGAAAACATTTACATTGATTATTGGTTCATCAATTATTGAAAAGAGCAAAATGCACCTTTTTGTATGGAAAAGGATTATATGCATTGGGAGGTTTAAACAAATGACGAGGAAGAATACAACGACAAACCCTTGGGCCAAGTTCCATGGTCCGAACCTTGGTTATGTTATTGAACAGTATGATCTTTACGTAACTGGAGCAGGTTCTGTTGATCCGGAATTACAAGAGCTTTTTGAAATTTTTGGAGCTCCTTCGTTCCAAGATGATGTCGTAACAGGGGACAACACAGCAACAAATTTTTCTCCTCAAAACACTGGAAACATTGAAAAAATTCTTAAAGTCGTTCAACTTGTTGAGCAGATTCGTTCTTTCGGGCATACGTTGGCTCACATTAATCCAATGGAAGATGCTGCAAATGGACAATCTCTTATCGAGAAAACAATGAGCGAACTTAGCGATGCTGATTTGAAAGCGATTCCAGCTAAAACAGTATGGCAAGATGCACCAGAAGGTATTCACACTGCACTTGATGTAATTCATAGATTAAAAGACGTTTATACAAAATCTTTAGCTTATGAATTTTCACATATACAAGATAGTGAAGAACGCGCGTGGTTGCATCAAATGGTGGAATCAAATTCATTGCGTCAACCATTATCAAATAAAAAACGAACTGCTCTTTTAAAACGTTTAACAGCTGTTGAAGGTTTCGAGCAATTCTTGCATAAAACATTCGTTGGTCAAAAGCGTTTCTCTATCGAGGGCGTTGATATGCTTGTACCTGTATTAGATGAAATTGTTCGAGAAGGTGCTAAAGGTGGCGTAGAAGATGTCATGATTGGTATGGCTCACCGCGGTCGTCTAAGCGTACTTGCTCACGTATTAGAGAAACCATATAGTCACATGTTTGCTGAATTCAAACATGCAAAAATAGAGGGCGTAAAGGCAAATGCTGGCTGGACTGGCGACGTGAAATACCATTTAGGTAGAGAACAAGTCGTTGGTAATGAAGAAGTTAGTACTCGCGTTACTTTAGCAAATAACCCAAGTCATCTTGAGTTCGTTAATCCTGTTGTGGAAGGTTTCGCACGTGCGGCTCAAGAGAACCGTAAAAAATCTGGTCTTCCAGAACAAGATACTTCAAAGTCATTCGTAATTTTAGTTCATGGTGATGCTGCATTCCCTGGTCAAGGTATTGTATCTGAAACATTGAACTTAAGCAGATTGAACGCATATCAAACTGGCGGAACGATCCATGTTATCGCAAATAATGCAGTCGGCTTTACGACTGATAGCTATGATTCTCGTTCTACGAAATATTCGAGTGACCTTGCAAAAGGATTCGACATTCCGATTGTTCACGTGAACGCTGATGATCCGGAAGCTTGTCTTGCTGCTGCTAACCTTGCGATCCAATATCGTACGCTGTTCCAAAAAGACTTCTTAATCGATTTAATCGGTTACCGTCGCTACGGTCATAACGAAATGGATGATCCAGCAGTTACGCAGCCACAAGTGTACAAAAAGATTAAAAATCACCCAACTGTAAGAGCAATTTATGCAGATCAATTACAAGCTGCTGGCGTTCTAAATGCAGATGAGGTTGAAACAATTACTCAGTTTATACAAGAGCAATTAAAAGCTGAATACGCACAAGTACCACCTGCTGATACAAGTGCTGCAACAATTCACGTTAAAGTTCCAGATGTTGTTGCAAGAGGCATCCAGCCGATTGACACTGGTGTTGAACTTGACTCACTTCGTGCAATTAATGAAGGTCTATTATCTTGGCCTGAAGGCTTTAACGTATATCCAAAAGTGAAGAAAATTCTTGAGCGCCGTAAAGATGCTCTTGAAGAGAACGGTAAAATTGAATGGGCACTTGCTGAATCGTTAGCATTCGCTTCTATTTTACAAGAAGGTACGCCAATTCGTTTAACTGGTCAAGATTCACAGCGTGGTACATTCGCGCATCGTCATATCGTATTACACGATACTGATACAAACGAAACATATTCACCATTACATCGTTTACCAAATATCAATGCTTCATTCTCTGTTCATAACAGTCCGTTATCAGAGGCTGCTGTTGTTGGTTACGAATATGGTTATAACGTATTCGCTCCAGAAACTCTTGTTATGTGGGAAGCGCAATACGGTGACTTCTCAAATACTGCGCAAGCGTTATTTGATCAATATGTTTCAGCAGGAAGAGCAAAATGGGGTCAAAAATCAGGTTTAGTTCTTCTATTACCACACGGTTATGAAGGTCAAGGACCAGAGCATTCTAGTGCACGTCCAGAGCGTTTCTTACAATTAGCTGCTGAAAATAACTGGACAGTTGCAAACTTAACGAGCGCGGCACAATACTTCCATATCTTGCGTCGTCAAGCATCTATCTTAGGAACAGAAGCTGTTCGACCGTTAGTAATTATGACGCCGAAAAGTTTATTACGTCACCCACTTACACTTTCAACAGGTAGTGAGTTAAGTGAAGGACGTTTCCAACCTGCTTTAGAACAAGAAAACCTTGGTATGAAACCAAACAAAGTAAAACGTCTTGTTTTAAGCACAGGTAAAATGGCGATTGACTTAGCAGCAGAGATCGACAATGGTAAGCATGAGTACAGCTTAGATGAAGTTCATATGATTCGTATCGAGCAGTTGTACCCATTCCCTGCTGAAAAAGTTCAATCTATTATTAAACGCTTTAAAAACTTAGAAGAAATCATTTGGGTTCAAGAAGAACCTCGTAATATGGGTGCATGGCATTACATGGCCCCAATTCTGTTCGAACTTGCTGGCGATAAAGTGAAAACAGGTTATATTGGACGCCCTGATCGTTCTAGTCCATCTGGTGGCGATCCATTCGCTCACAAAGCTGAGCAAGAACTAATCGTTGCGCACGCTTTAGACGTGAAGTACAACTTCCGTCAAGATAAACAAGAAATTGAAGTTTACAGCAACTGAAAGTAACAATGAATTTTTCAGGCTCTACTTGGGCAGATATTCTGCCCAAGTCGGGCTAACAAATGGAGATTACCGAAGATTAAAGAAGACAAAACACACCGTTAGGCAAATAAGGGGAGGACATTTAAAATGATCGAAATTAAAGTACCTGAGCTTGCAGAATCTATTTCAGAAGGAACTATTTCACAATGGCTTATCAACGTAGGCGACAAAGTTGAGAAAGGTGGCAGCGTTGTTGAGCTTGAGACTGACAAAGTCAATGTAGAAATCATTGCAGAAGATTCAGGTATTGTATCGAAATTACTAGGCGAACCTGGAGATACAGTTGAAGTTGGCGCTACTATCGCAATTTTAGATGCTAATGGCGCAGCAGTTGCAGTAAGCACACCTGCTCCAGCTGCTGAGCAACCAAAACAAGAAACTACTGAAGCACCAAAAGCTGAAGCGCAAAGTGCTGAACAAAATAAAGCTCTTCAAGGTTTACCAAATACAAATCGTCCTATCGCATCACCAGCTGCTCGCAAAATGGCTCGTGAATTAGGAATCGACTTAAACGATGTGCGCAGCACAGATCCACTTGGACGTGTGAGACCGCATGATGTACAAGCTCATGCTGCAGCGCCAAAAGAAGCACCAGCTGCTCCAAAAAGTCCAGCTCCTGCTCCAGCTGTAAAAACTGAATTCGAAAAACCAGTTGAGCGCGTGAAAATGTCCCGCCGCCGTCAAACAATTGCAAAACGTCTTGTAGAAGTTCAACAAACATCTGCAATGTTAACAACATTTAACGAAGTTGATATGAGTGCAATCATGGAATTACGTAAAGAACGCAAAGATGCTTTCGAGAAAAAACATGATGTACGTCTTGGCTTTATGTCATTCTTCACAAAAGCAGTTGTTGCAGCATTAAAACAATTCCCATTATTAAATGCTGAAATTCAAGGCGACGAGCTTATCATTAAAAAATTCTATGATATCGGTATTGCAGTAGCAGCTCCAGATGGATTAGTTGTTCCAGTTGTACGCGATGCTAACCAATTAAACTTCGCTGAAATCGAAAGCGAAATTCGTGAATTGGGTAAAAAAGCACGCGATAACAAACTTTCATTAAAAGAATTACAAGGTGGTACGTTTACAATTACAAACGGTGGCGTGTTCGGTTCTCTAATGTCGACACCAATCCTAAACAGCCCACAAGTAGGTATTCTGGGAATGCATAAAATCCAAGTACGCCCAGTTGCAATCGATAACGAGCGTATGGAAAACCGTCCAATGATGTACCTTGCACTATCTTACGATCACCGTATTGTTGATGGTAAAGAAGCAGTTAGCTTCCTTGTTGCTGTTAAAGATATGCTTGAAGATCCAAAATCATTATTATTAGAAGGTTGATAGACTAAGAGTCTATTAAAGGCTGTAGAATGAATCCATTCTACAGCCTTTTTTTATGCTCATAAGGGACAAATCGCACTACATAGACTAATAATGTATGCTTACAAAACATAAGGGGGATAAAAATGAGTACTCTTCCGACTCACACGAAACTCAAAACAAATAAAGATACTTTCTTCCTCCCCGATTCAAACGGGGGTGTCTATTTTCGAAATAACTCCAGTTCATTCCGTATGGATGGTGATGGAATTTATAACTGGATTGAGAAATTAATGCCTATGTTTAATGGTAATCACTCTTTAGAGGAATTGACGGATGGTCTCCCTCTCCCCTATCAAAATCGAGTGTTTGAAATTGGAGAGATTTTATATGAAAATGGTTTCGTTCGTGATGTAAGCCAAGACGCTCCTCACGAATTAAACGATGCACTGCTCGACAGATATGCTTCGCAAATTGAATTTTTAGAAGCTGATTCCCATTCAGGTGCTTTAAAATTCCAAACGTACCGCACAGCAAATGTACTTATAATTGGTTCTGGGGATATGCTTACTTCCCTAATTTCTTCTTTGCTTGAATCCGGCTTACCTACATTTCATTATCTTGTTACAGATCGTGCTGAAACAAACTACGATCGAATTCATGAACTAATAGAACGTGCCTATGCAAATGATGATCATGTACTTATACAAGAAATAGATACTACAATCGATCGTCCTTTACATGAAGTATTCGAGCCTTTCGACTGGATTTTATACGTTTCTCAAAATGGAGATATTGAAAGTTTAAGAGCAATACATGCTATTTGTAGAGATGAAGGGAAAAATTTCATCCCTGCTATATGCTTATCAAGAATCGGTTTAGCTGGACCTGTCGTAATAGCAGAGCGTGAAGAATGCTGGGAATCAGCATGGCATCGGCTACATGAAACTACTTTACAAAATGAAAATCCAACAGAGCCTTTCTCGCCAATTACAGGTGCAATGTTAGCAAATATTATCGTTTTTGAATTATTTAAGCATGTCGCTGACGATTCACATCGGCAGAATAACCCGCAATTCTATTTATTAAACTTTGAAACACTTGAGGGAAAGTGGCATCCCTTTATAAAGCATCCTCTCGCAACTGATGAAAGCTTTACAATTGATACGGTGCAAAATCTTCATGAAAACCTTGCACATCGTTCCGAACAATTTGATTCAACTGAAATTTTCCGCTTTTTTGATACATTAACATCTAGAGAAGCTGGTATATTCCATATGTGGGATGAACAAAATTTATATCAATTACCTTTATCACAGTGCTATATTCAAGTCGCAAATCCATTATCAGACGGACCTAGCGCTCTCCTCCCTACTATAACTTGTGGTGGACTAACTCATAATGAAGCGCGCCGCGAAGCTGGTTTAACAGGGGTTGAAACATATGTAGAGGAAATCATTCATCGTCTTATTCCTGAACATAATGATATCGGTATTGGTGCTGGTGAAACGATGACAGAAGGTGTATACCGCGCACTACAAAAACATTTAAACAATCAGTTGTGTGAGCGGCAATCACATATGCTAGAAGAAATTACAGAACTCGATTTAACCGAAGTACATGATAACCATTGTAGATTTTACTACAATGCTCTCTCTACAATTCATGAAACGCCTAAAGTTGGAATAAGTGAGGAATTACTCGGTTTTCCTGTCGTTTGGGTCGGTATAAACGATAGATGGTATGGTGCAGCAAATATTAATATGACATTGGCACTAAGAAACGCTCTGCAACAAGCACTCCTTCATATTCAAAATGAAGAGGTTCCTTATAGATCTAATATTTTGCCAGAATCATCCATTATTTTATGTAGTACTGATTCTTTTAGGGTAGAAATACAAGAAGAGCAAGAAGTTCCAGGCGTACAGTCTTTACAGGTTGCCCTGCAAAATTTAGCAGAAAACAATTTTTATCCATTCGTTTTTGATTTAGCAATTGAGTCATTTCTAAAAGATAACTTAGATGGTGTATATGGGGTATTAATTGAGGAGGGTGAAAGCAAATGACTCAAAACATACTACTAATAGGAGATGGCCTACTCGCAGACTATGTACATGATCAATTGTGTAAACAATACTCCATCATCCGCCAACATACAATTACAGAAACTCTCCCTGAAAATATTCATCTCGCTCTTGTATTACATGACGGCTCTCCTTCTTCCGTTCATCATGATGCCGAACTTATCTTTCGCTCAAGTAATATTCCATGGCTTCGGGGGTTCACTTCATTTGGTGAAGGGATTATCGGCCCTTACATTCACCCTCTTGCCACAGGATGTACCAACTGCGCTGATGGCCGTCGCTTTATAGCTGGCTTTGATCAACGAGAAATGTGGGAATTACAGCGAAAATATGCGTTAAAAGCAAATGATGTGACGAGGCGTGATGTACGCGCCACCCAAAATGGAATTTTACAAATGTGCCAGCTCATTCATGCTGAAACAGAGAAAATATTATCTACTGAACATTCTTCTTTAGAAAACGAACTTATTTTACTAGACTTACAAACATTACAATGTACCCGGCATTCCTTTCTTCCAGATCCTCTCTGTCCAGTATGTAGCAATTTGTCTGACGATACAGCCGATGCATCAAAGATTTCTTTACAACCGAGTTTGAAAACGAGCAGTGAGGCGTATCGCTGTCGTTCGATTCATGAGCTAAACACATTTTTAACGAAAGATTATTTAGATTATCGAACCGGAATTTTAAACGGCAAAATGCAGCATTCTTTATTACCGTTCGCTGATGTCATTATAAATATGCCGTTAATGTTTGGGAATGAAGGTGTCGCGGGCCGAACTAATTCATTCGCACTCAGTGAATCAACTGCTATTTTGGAAGGATTAGAACGATATTGCGGCATGTCACCTCGTGGCAAAAAGACAAATGTACATGGTAGTTTTCGTGAACTAGAGGATATCGCACTGAATCCCCTCACACTTGGTGTACATACAAATGAACATTATAATCGTGATCCTTTTCCATTTAAACCATTTGATCCTGATCATCAGCAAAGTTGGGTATGGGGATATTCTTTATCACAAGATAGACCACTTCTAGTCCCAGAATCAATCGCCTATTATAGCCTTGGTCATCGAGATGCTTTTGTGTATGAAACATCAAATGGATGTGCGATTGGTGGTAGTTTAGAAGAAGCCATTTTTCATGGCATATTAGAAATCGTAGAGCGCGATGCTTTTTTACTCACATGGTATGCAGAATTACCTCTTCCTCGTCTTGATCTTAGTTCCGCAGAGGATACTGAATTACAATTAATGATTGAGCGCTTGCGTACGATTACTGGATATGAATTACACGTTTTCAACGCAACGATGGAACACGATATTCCGAGCATTTGGGTGATTGCAAAAAACACGAGGCAAGATGGGATGAATCTCGTCTGTGCTGGTGGTGCTCATATGGAACCCATTCGAGCAATCAAAACTGCGATTCATGAAATAGCTGGCATGTTACTTATATCAGATGATGATCTGAATCAAAACAAAGAAAAATATGAAAACTGTTTACGCGATCCTTATCTTGTTACGCAAATGGGCGATCATAGTATGCTATACGGATTGAAAGAAGCTGAAGAACGTCTTCACTTCCTTTTACGTGACGATGCTCCGGTGCAAACGTTCCAAGAAGTAAATGCATTACAATCATTTGATATGGATTTAACATCTGACCTGAATCAACTTTTAAACCGACTACATCAATCTGGGCTTGAAGTAATTGTTGTAGATCAAACTGTCCCCCTCATAGAAAAGAATGGCTTACATTGTGTAAAAGTAATTATTCCAGGCATGTTACCGATGACGTTTGGTCACCACCTCACTCGTCTTACAGGACTAGACAGAGTATATACCGTACCGATGACACTCGGCTATACAAATGAACCTTTAACGAATGAGGGATTAAATCCACATCCGCATCCGTTTCCATAATTTATAATAAGGAGGGAATTTGATGCAACTAGATACTTTTTTACACCATCTCCATTTCTCTATTAATGAAATTATGCCGCCCGATAAAGAGATTGATTGGGAAGATGCGCCACTTCCTTATAAATTATATCGAAATTTACCAGTCATCCCTCTCTCTTTAGAAGTCCCGTTAACATTACGTAATCCTTCTACTAAACCTAACTTAGAGGAAATCGGTCATTATCTTTGGTACTCGTTTGGTTTAACACAATTATGCCAACCTACTACTAGCCTAGAACATAATAAAACAACGACTCTATTCCGAAGATTCATCCCTTCAGGGGGGGCTTTATATCCAAATGAATTATATATGTATTTAAAGATTGACCATTATCCAGACGGAATTTACCATTATGACACCGCACACCATCGTCTCGTCTTACTTCGAGAAGGAAATTTTGATTCTTATCTTACAGAAGCACTCGGCAATCGTTGCAACATGCATTCTTGTTTTGGCGCTGCATTCGTATCTACTATGTTTTGGAAAAACTTCTTTAAATACAATAACTTTTCATATCGTCTGCAAGGGTTAGATAGTGGCGTTCTAATCGGACAATTGCTTGAATGCGCAAAACAATTCGGCTACACAAATGGGGTATATTTTCAGTTTCTAGACCGGGCAATTAATCATTTACTCGGACTATCAGAAAATGAAGAAAGTGTATACGCGGTCGTTCCTTTAAGTACAGAACCACATACAGATTGGTTTCACGATGATCATCATGAAAATAAAACAGTTACTTCTCATGACTTACTGCAGCAAATTCCGCCTTTAACACATGAGCATTTCGTTCGCTCAAAACATGTAGATGAATATCCGATGATAACAAAAGTAAACGCGACATCTATGATTGAATCGACAGAACACTTCCAAACATTAACTCATGAAGAACGACATCAATATAATGCCCACACTTTACAACTACCAAAAGTAGAACGTTTATCATATGATTTCTTGCACCTTTGTAAAAAACGATATTCACCTGATGCCGACTTCATTTTAACGAAATGGGATGCAGTCGAGCTCGCTACTTTACTACAAGAAGCGAGCCTCTCCTTCCCTTATTACAACGACCTTGATGGTAATTACTTAAATGAAAATGCACGAGTCTCATTATATGGATGCTTTTATAACGTAAAAGATATAGAAAACGGCGCTTACGCTTATAACAGTCAAACACATTCCATACAGCCAATACGGCATGGAGACCTTCGTTATCCCCTCCAATCCAGTATGACGATGGATAACGTAAACCTGTTTCAAGCACCACTTTGTCTACATGTAATTGGAAATAAAGATTACTATAAAAATGAATTAGGATATAGAGGATACCGTATTCACCAAATGGAAGCTGGTATACTCGTTCATAAACTCGTTTTAGCTGCGACTGCTATGGGAATGGGCGGTCACCCTTTACTTAGTTTCGATACAAATTTATGTAATCAATTGTATGGAATAGATGACAGAAATGAAACGTCGCTCATTCAAATTCCAGTTGGAGCGTATCGGGCGCGGAATTGGCTAAAAGGATACTTGCATAATTAGAAGCACGCCAATTGATGGCGTGCTTTTTTAAAGGAGTTAAATTATTAGAAGCGAAATAAGTACATATTCTTATATAAAAGGAGAGTTTGAATTGAGTATTTTACAACGATTAATCGAGCAAGCGAAAAATCCTCGTGGGACAATCGGTTCCTCTATGCTTTGCATTATGAATGCTGCACATACGAGACTAACAAATTGGGCTTTACAAAAAATACATATACGTGAAGATGCAATTATTTTAGATATTGGTTGTGGAGGTGGTAAAACAATACATACACTTTCAAGATTAACTCCCCATGGGAAAATATATGGGATTGATTACTCCAATCAAGCTGTTGAAAACTCAAAGAAAGCAAATATGAAGGATGTAAAAGCAGCGAAAGTAATTATTCATCAAGCAAGCGTCTCCTCTATTCCATATCATCCGGACTTCTTTGATCTCATTACCGCTTTTCAAACCCACTACTTTTGGCCTGATGTTGAACACGATATAAAAGAAGTGTTTCGCGTCTTAAAACCGAACGGATCCTTTTTATTAGTCGCTGAAACTTTCAAAATCCAATATCATATGGATACATTTAAAGCGACCGAAGAATTAGTAAACCTCTTTTATAAAACAGGATTTAAAGGTGTGAAATGTTATGAGGAGAGAGGTTGCCTTTGTGTAATAGGAAACAAGTAAAAAAACAGGCCGTTCAAGGCCTGCTTTTTTACTAGATTAATTTAAAGATACTCTTAATTTGTCTTGCAAATAACCAGTTTTTCGTACCGTAGTTATCATTTAAACTATCTAAATTGATAGCTTTTCCATTAGAAAACTTCAATTCTAATGTAGTATTTTTATCATTTGTTTTTAAATTACTATTTGTAATATCAGCATACTTTAACTTCTCAACTTCGACATACTCTTCCTTCTCTTGTCCGATAACAACGTGATCTTGGAAGAAGAAAAATACTTCTGCTTTCTTGCCGAAACAAAATACATTTTTCGTATAAATTAACGTCGCGTTATCAAGTCCGACACATACTTCTTTCATCTCTTCAACAACGTGTCCAAAGTCTTCTTCATGTCTTGTATTTGATTCAGCAATCCATTCTTCGATTGTTTTCATATTTATTGCCATGTTGTACCCCCTGGTTCGTTCATTGCTTGTTAAAAAAACAAATACTATATGACAATATAAGCGATAACTACTATACTTTTCAAGGGTGAACGCTATATTCAAAATAAAGTGAAACTTTAATCAGCAAGGATTTTGCCCATCCCCTACTGATTATTAGCCCTCACCACAATCGGGCTGCCCGTTAACGCGGATAAAGTTCAACTTCAAAGTAATTGTAAAGAGCACCAATTTCATTATATTTTAAACGTCTGAACGAGACATTCTTCATCATCAATTAGTTGCTCTCTCTCATCAAATTCAATATTCAGTTCTTTATATACTTTCTTCCAAAACGAAACTGCTGGTACATTTCCCACAAGTTCGATAACAAAATATTGTCCTCGTTTCTCTTCTAGTAAATTCTCAATAACTTGTTTACCAATTCCTTTTCCTTTATATTGATTCAATATGAAAATATCATTAATACCAAAGTCATTTTCTTTCTTCAAAAATGGGCGTTCTAATAACAATAAAAACCCTACGATACTATTATCAACTTTTATGAAATATGGAGTGATTCCGTCGATTTTCCAAAACGTGTCCAAATCTTCGTATTCAAAAAAACCATCCGCTCCAATAGTTATATTAGTAGTGAACCTAGAAAGGTCATGAAGATATAGTGAGTACAAATTACGTAAAATCGTTTTTTCTGATTCTGGAACTTTTTGAAGTGCTACAACCATTTTTAATGATCCCCTCCCCTATATGTAACTATTTCCCAACCCTCTTTATTCGACAAAAATAATCATTCCCCTTTAACGAAAAAATAGCACTTAAAAAGTGCTATTCCGCTCTCCTTGCCGCTTGTTGAATTGGATCCCAAACGCTGTTATATGGTGGTGCGTAACTTAAGTCGACATCTTCTAAATCGTGAATGCTCATTTTATTGAAAAGTGCCATTGCGATAACATCAATACGCTTATCTACACCTTCTTCACCAATTACTTGCCCGCCTAATAATTGTTTCGTATCAGAACGATATAGTAATTTCAAATAAAGTGGTGTAGCACTCGGATAATAGCCTGCCATATTTGTTGAATCTATTTTTACTGTTTTATACGGAATATTTAATCCGCTCGCTTCTTTTTCATTTAACCCCGTTCTCGCTAATGTAAGATCCATAAATTTAATAATTCCTGTACCTAAAGTACCTTTAAAGGCTCTTCGTTTATCAACCATATTTAGCCCTGCAAGTCGCCCTTGTTTATTTGCGGTCGTTCCAATTGGAATATGATCATGAATCTCTTTTATAACGTGATAATGTGTTGCACAATCTCCTGCTGCATATACATCTTTCACATTCGTTTGCATATAAGCATTTACTTCAATTGCACCTTTATAATTTTTACGTATATTTGTCCCCTCAAGAAAATCAGTATTTGGCTGTACACCGACAGATACTAAAACGAGATCTGTTTTATACGTACCTTTATCCGTCTCAATTAACTCTACTCTCTCTTTTCCTTTAAACGCTTTTACATTCTCATTTGTTAAAATTTCGATATTATGTTTATCCGCTTCTTTATGTATATATTCCGCCATATCGGCATCATAAATTGTGCCAATATGATCGTTTCGCTCAATCATTCTTACTTTCTTTCCTAGTTCTACAAATGTTTCTGCCATCTCTAGACCAATTGCACCGCCGCCAATAATCGTTACTTGCTCAACACTATTTGCTTGTAACGTGTCTAATATACGCTCAGCATCCGGAATTGTTTTTAAAAGATGAACACCTTGTAAATCCCTTCCTTCCCAATCTGGCATAACAGGTCGTACACCAGTCGCAATTAATAATCGATCATATGGAAATTCAAAGGCATCTTTCGTCTTCGTATGTACTGCATACACAATTTTATTTTCAGTATCCACTTTCGTTACTTCATGACGCACTTTCGCATCTATTCCGTATTTATCTCGAAATGTCTTTACATTGCGTGCGATTAATTTTTCAGTTGAAGCAATAGCACCGCTAATCACATACGGTAGTCCGCACTGAGCGTATGAATATATTTCACCTTTTTCTAACGTCACAACATTTGCAGTTTCATCGTTTCTAACAATTTGCATCGCTGCACTCATACCAGCTGCATCTCCGCCAATAATGACATAGTTCACTTTACCACTCCTTCTTTTTTACATACTCTTTACGCTTTCCATATTTTATCAAAATAACACCTACTTCTATTGTAAAGAAAGAGAATTCCCTCTACAAATTTGTGGCACAAGATATTTGGAAAGCCACTCGCTTCGCCTCAGCATCACACGCCGGTAAGTCCATATTTCCGGTCGGTACTGTTAAAATTATTAACTTATCTCCAAATACAATAATGCTTACTACATCAGCAGGATCAGATGATACAATTAAAATAGTCGTACCACCCCATTCTGAAGCAGAGTCACATTCCTCTTTCATATTTTTTCTCAAGAGATCCTAATCCAGCTAAATAACTATAGAAAAGGTACAGTAATATGCACTGTACCTTTTTCACGCACTCTATTCTCTTGATTTAATAAGTTCAACATTATAAGATTCAATATTAGTTAACGCTCCTGTAAAATACGGATTTTCTCTGTACCAAGACTGTTTTGAAAAGTACGTTTGCATATCTTTCGTTTGAAAAATATATCCATGTCTTGCGTATATTTCATTTCTAGCAATTTTCAATTGTTCTTTCGTTAAATATCCCAAATCCGCACTCGTTAATTTACGAATATCACTATCAGGGAAAATGAAACCATTATATACATATTGAGTCGTAACTGGCGGGGTGACATTGTAAATAACTGTTTTTTCTGCACCTTTCTTTTGAAATGGAAGACTATAAGTCGACAGTGCGGTGACAGTTTCCACCTTTGTCATTTCTCTTCCGTTTTCACCATTTCGTTCTAAATAAATCGTTGCACTTCCATCAGTAGATATAGGCCCCCACGTAATCTCTTCTCCGGTCAACGTTGTAACTGGCTTTTGATTCACATATAATGTCGCACCAGGCGCATTCGTTTGGACTGTAATATATTGTCCTTGTAACGTTAAATCTACCGTTACATTATTTTGGCTTTGTTTCATAAGTACAACCTTTTCTTCACGGGATAGTTTCACATATTCATTTTTATATTCTGATTGAAACAGTTGTACCCCTGGAAGAAACGGTCCATACTGCTTCTCAAACTTTTTATCATTCGTCTTATCAAGCTCTTTTCCGTTCACCTTTAAAAATGTATCTTTTTCATTTGTAAGTAACGTTGCATAATACGTCTTCGCTTTCAATTTATACCGATCAAATAAAAAGAAATACTTCCCGTCTTTTGTTAAAGAAAAATCTACTCTTTCTATTCCCTCACCCTGCTTTTGTCCTTGCTTCATATAACCTTTCAATTCATTAACGTAAGACGGATTTTCTTTTATATATGAAAATAGAGGCGCTAAACTCTCTCTCGTTACAATAACCGCTGGATCATCTGTCGTGACCATCTCAGCCAGTTGCTCCCCGTTCCTCTCTTGTAAAACAGTAATCATACGGTCTACTTGCGCTGATTGCGAATAATATGAACCACCATACATATACAACCCGCCCATTACTATCACAAAAAGTGCTAAAAGTATAATTCCAATTTTTGTCCCTTTGCCCATTTTCTGCTTTTGTACTACAGGACGTCCCCTCTTCGTCCCGCAGTTTTGGCAAAATTGCACTCCGTCTTCAAACTGAGTTCCGCACTTTGTACATACATTCATCCGTTCAACCACCTTTTCATTAGAAGCCAGTTAATCCTCTGGTAAAGGTTTGAATTATCGTGTTAATGTAAGACCAAAGTACAATCCATGTTGCAATCCCAATGAAAACATTTGCGATAATAAGTGTGTAAACAGGATCTAAGCCGCCGTTGTCTAGTTTTAATATAGCTACAATTATACTAATCCCTATATATGTTGTAGCTACCCATAGTAATATCGGTAAGAAAAATATTAATAGGAAACTAAAAAGAAACGAAAGGACTAATATAGCAATAGCCGGAGTCACTATCGTTCCCCATATACCGAATACTTCAAGAAAAGAAAAAGATGATTTCATCATCTTACCACTTACAAAAATAATAAATCCGACAAATAAAGTTAAAATTAATAAAAATAAAAAGACCGTTACAGATTCTCCAAAAAATGTGGGAGTAGATATATCTGGTGCAAATGTTCTCGTAACGGCTGTTGCTGCGCTCATTATTCTATAAAATATACATGCTCCTAAAAAACAAATAAGCACAAGACTCACGATCCCATTTCGCACTTCAATACTTCCACTTTTCATAATCGCTGTCGGTGCTTTTAACGCATTTTGAAAGAACTGAAAATAACCACTTGCAAATTTTTTCGCTTGCTCTACCGTTTCATTCGGCCGACTTTCCTTTACTTGCGTTGCGCTCGATAGTTGCCCTTCTTCCTGTGTACCACTTGCTTCCGCTTCTTCCGTTAACGAATGTCCACAATTCCCACAAAACTTTGCCTCCGCTGCATTCTCTGTACTACACACCGGACATTTCATTCTCTCATCCCTCCTTAAGCATATACCTTATAGGGTGTTACAGATTCAATATATGACTTTGGACATAAAACATGACTACAAGAAAAAGATTATGAAATCCTCCCTTCGAAAGAAAATATATGTACTAGTAATCTAGAAAAATAATGCTATTATGAAACATAGCAAATAAAGTGAAACTTTAAACAGATTGGATGAAAGACAATGGAATTTGTAAACTCAATTTTTCAAATACTCCTTACAAGTGTGATCCAACTATTTTCTTTAATTGGAGTCATCATTGTAATTGGATTTCTATTAGGTTATTTAGAATCTCTCACACGAATGTATTGGTCGAGGGCTTTCGGAAGAAAAGGATTCCTATTAACTGCGTGGATTGGTGTTCCTATTCATGAACTCGGACATGCAATTATGTGCGTACTATTTCGTCATAAAATTGTAGCAACGCAGTTCTTCCCAACAGATACAAGTCAAGGTGCTCTAGGTTACGTACAACACCAATACAATCAAAAAAGTGTATATCAGCGAATTGGGAATTTCTTCATTGGAATCGGCCCTATTATTTCTGGTATTACTGCATTAATCCTTTTAATGCGTTATTTCGTACCAGATTCATATTCTCTATTTAATACAACTCTCGAAAAAACGATTGCCTCTACTTCTATTAATGTAGAAATGGTCCAAAACATGCTACTATCAACGTTTGTATTATTGAAAAATTTATTTACGCTAAACCATTTATTAAATCCTTCATTTTGGTTATTTTTATTTATCGCTATTTGTATTTCCGCACATATCGCTTTAAGTAAACCAGACATTAAAGGATCAATAGACGGTGTCATCGTCATGTTTATCGTGTTATTTTTATTCAATATAATAGCGGGACTCTTTCAGTACGATAGTAACCAACTAATTGGTAAAGTAATGAAATATAATATGTATCTCATTGCGTTTTCTAGTGTGGCACTGCTGTTCTCTTGTATTTCTACACTTGTGAGTTTTGTATTTTATAAAATTAGAGGAGGTAGTTCATTTTGAACTACCTCCTCTAATCATTTCTCTCTCTTATAACTACAATTCTCAACCGGAACACGAGCATGCCCCTCTTCATCGGTACACCATGACTGTGACTGAAAGGCAAGGAAAATACCTATCCACTCTTCCCTCTTCTCAAAATGAATGAGCAAACCTCCATCTTGCCATATACCGTCATCACCTTGCCATTTCTCTACATTCCCTTGATTCATATGAATATCGTGTATACCGTTTCCAGGTGTAAAGTGGAAATATGAATCCGGAACCTTTTCTTCCGGTCCCCACCTTTCACCAAACGCATAAATAATTGCTTTCTCATCTATTGCTCTTTTTATATAATGTTCTATTTTCTCATTTAAATCATTATCAGATCCCGATTTTTCAGCTGGCAAAGGAATCATTTGTTTTGAATGAAATAAATTACCCCTTACATAATCTAAGGCAACTCTCGGCTCGTTATTTTTCACTTCCGTAAATCCAAACGGTAATGTCGGTAAAATTCGAATAGCTTCTGAATCAATATGTTCGCTCGCAAAATATAAAACTTCTGACGGATAACTTTGCGATTTTACGTTAATTGCAATGCGATAATCTACTCCTACTTCGCCTTGTAAATGAACTTGATAATGAGGTGTTTTCCCTTTTCCTATCTTAGATTGTATAACTGTACCTTTTAACACACCGTAGTTTTTTAAGGGCATCTCTTTCATCTCCTATTCATTTAGTAGCAGCTTTACATACTTACAAATTATCCAATCATAAGGAAAATCCTCCTATGTTAGGAGGATTTTTCACTTTATCCCGCATTAACGGGCAGTAAGACCCCCCACAAAAAAATCCAGCGGGAGCCTGACCGCTCGTAAAAGCCCGATTGGTTCAACTAATAATTAGTGGGGATGAAAAACGCTCTCCACTAATTAAAGTTTCACTTTATCAATACGTACCAAAAAATAACTTCTATCACTACAAGTAACACCGCACCAAAAATCATTAACGTCGTTTTCTTTAATAGTTCATTTTCACGATAAGGGATATTACATAAATAAGCACCAAGTGTAATACGTGATGGACAAGCGATTGTCGCTACTGATGATGCGGTGTTTTGAAGCGTTGTGACGTATTGCCACGGGAGTGCTACGTTTTGAGCTGTTTGCATTTGCAGTTTTATAAACATCGCATTTGATCCTGCGTTACTACCTGTTAAAAAGCCACCAATTCCGCCGATGAATGGCGCAACGAAAACGAAAAAGGTACCAAATGTTTCACCAGCTGTTTTTGCGAGTAATGAATGCATACCAGATGCTCCCATTAGTTCTGAAGTTGCAATGAACATCGTCGTTGTAATAGCGAAAGGAATCCATTGTTTTATCGTTTGTGAGATTGATTGTTTAATAATAGTAGATGGAATGCGGAAGAAAATAATTGTAAATAAACAAGTCATACCGAGCCAAAATCCTGGCGAATACAGCATTTCTAATTTGTAAGAGTATGATTTTAAATCGAGAACCGCATATGACCTAAGCGAATCATGTAATACTGGAACGAGGCGAGAAAGTAAAATACAAACTGTTAAAAAGATATAAGGGCTAATAATTTTTATAATGGATACTTCTCTCTCCGTAGCCGCAGCATGTTCTGTTAATAAATCCTGCTCATTTTTCCCTTTTAATTTAATGATAAGAAAGCCAAATGTAATTGTAACGATAGAACTTAATATCCCTGCTAGTTCAACACTTACGTATACGTTAGAAAGATAGATTCCGATAGAAAATAATAGAAAGAAACCAACTCCTTCCTTCCACTTTTCCATAACTGCCTGAAAGCCACCGACAACATATAAAGAAAGGAAGATAAAATATGCAAACATCGGGATACTTAATAATGCTGTATTTGCGCCAAGAGTTGTGAGCGGCATGTTAATAAGCTGAGAACCGATAATTGTACCGGTCGCCATCGCGCCCCATGAGCTTGCAAGTAAGCCGATAAACGAGAGTAGCACAGCTTGAAATGGTTTATAGCCGAGAGAAAGAAAAATAGGTGCTGCGACCATAAAGCCAATTCCGAACCCACTTACTGATTCAATAAGTGGACAAATACCAAAACACATAAGAAGCATTTGCAATAATCGATCGTGCGTGACTTGTTCTAGAAATCTCGCTACTTGATCGATATACCCCATTTTGTTCATGAGGTGAAATAAAAAAATACCGAAAAACAAAACGTATCCGACAATAAAACAAATTAACCAACCTTTAATCGTTGCGTGTACAGTTTCACTTATCCCTAATTGAAACGTTGGCGAGAGTAAAACGATTCCGACAGAAACGGCATAAGAAATTAATGAGGCTCTTAATGACGTTTGTTTAAACAAAAATAAACAAATGAAAATCATCATAATCGGGATAAGTGCCAACAATATTGCCATGCTATCATCTCATTTCGTAAAAAATGCAATTTTAACTATTATATAACAGGTGTTATAATTTTCAATTAATTTTATAACAGTTTTTCTCGTTATTGTTAATGAAGTGAATAACCGAAAAAATGTTACACTTTAAGAAATACATTTTTTCGAGGTGTTATACATATGAATAAAGAACAATTTTGGCAATTTATTTCTGAAATGAATACAAAAGATGAAACGAGTGATTGGTTAATTAAACAATTATCTAAAAAGCCTACAAGTGAAATTATAGATTTTGAGATTCATCTCCAAAACGCTTTAAAGCAATCTTATACGTCTAACCTATGGGCTAGCGCTTATATTATTTTAGGTGGATGCTCTGATGATTCATTTGATTACTTTAGAGGCTGGCTTATTGCATGTGGACAAGAAATCTTTGAATCCGCAGTAGAACACCCTGAGTCCCTAGCAAACTTAATTCCGGAGTTTTATGAAGAAGATGAGCTTATTCCAGAATTCGAGGAAATGCTATCTGTCGGACTTGAAGCCTTCTCTTTAAAAGAAATCGGTGATACAGAATGGGACGATGATCTGTGGAATAAATTTGACTCCCTATTAGATGAAAAAGGGCATGATTCATCTATGCCTGAACTGGAATTCGATTGGGAAGATGATGAAGATGAACTAGCGGAGCGCTTTCCAAAGTTATGGGAGCGTTTCGGCGAGAACCCATTAGGTTAAAATAGTAAGAGGCCCCTATTAACAGTAGGCCTCTTATTTATCCTGAAAAACCGTCTGCTGCCCAAGCATCTTTTCTAAAACAGCAAACACAATATAAGTACATACTACTTGCAGTACAATATTCCCAAATTTCATTAATGCAAATGAATGAATTCCCCGGAATAATTCGTTTAATAATACAATCGAAACGATACTAAATAGTTCTATAATAATTGAAAATATACATACTTCTAAAATAGATTGCTCTTGAATCCGCTTTAAGTTGGAAAAGATGAATACATACCCTAGAAATAGAGCCAATAATTCTATTTTCGTCATGCTAATGAGCCAAGCGTATAATGGTACAGTTAAAAGAAGATATAATAGTTTACATCTTAGCATGCCTTCTCACCCTCTAAACTATATGTATTTTCTGTATATTTTAACATTTCTTAAAGGAAACAAAAAGAAGAGACTTACGCCTCTTCTTTTTGTTTTACTGCATGTATTAACTCACATATTTCCTCTTGCTTTTCATTTTCTAACAGCTCAATGACTTTACTTCCTACGACAACACCGTCGCATATTGTAATCATTTCTTCTATTTGTTCTCGTGTTGAAATACCGAATCCTGCAACTACCGGTAAGTGGACGTGTGATTTTACTTTTTCTAAGTAACTATGAATCTCGTCTTTAAAGTTTTGACGTACTCCCGTTACCCCCGCTACTGTAACAGCGTAGACGAATCCTTGTGATTCACTCGTAATTTTTTCAATCCGCTCAATTGG
This sequence comes from Bacillus cereus group sp. BfR-BA-01310, assembly GCF_022664325.1. Classification (NCBI taxonomy): domain Bacteria; kingdom Bacillati; phylum Bacillota; class Bacilli; order Caryophanales; family Bacillaceae; genus Bacillus; species Bacillus cereus group sp. BfR-BA-01310. The sequence continues at coordinate 143,754 of NZ_JAKUHD010000004.1, forward strand.
GCTCGTTACGGTTACGAGTGGAATTAAAGCGATATTCGCATCGCGGAGAAGCGGCGCAATAATATGTTGTTCTTCATATGGTAAGTCTGGAACGATAATGCCATCCACACCTGCCTCAAGACAACTCCCGATGAAACGTTCTTTTCCGAATGCGAGTACTGGATTTAAATATGTCATGAGTACAAATGGAATTTGTACTTCTTTCCTCACTTCAGCTAATGCTTGAAAAATACCTTTTAATGTTACACCGCTATCTAACGCTCTTTTTCCTGCTCTTTGAATAGTTGGACCGTCTGCGACTGGATCTGAAAATGGGATACCAATTTCAACAATACTTGCCCCTGCTTCATCTAGAAAACGGATTTGTTCTTTTAATTTTCCAAGGCCACCATCTCCACCCATTACATACGGAATAAATGCTTTCTTGCCATTTTCAAACGCTGCTTTAATTTTTTCTACTCCCATTTTTTACACCTCTTCCATATAACGTTTTATGCTCTCTACATCTTTATCACCACGGCCGGATAAACAAATGACAAGTCCTTCGTCTTGCTTCATTTGCGGTGCTAGTTTTAAAGCGTATGCAACAGCATGTGAGCTTTCTAATGCCGGGATAATGCCTTCTTTTTTCGTTAATAATTGGAACGCTTCTAACGCTTCATCATCTGTGATCGAATGGTAAGAAACGCGGCCAATGTCTTTTAGTAAACTATGTTCTGGCCCAACACCTGGGTAATCCAGTCCTGCCGAAATAGAGTGCGCTTCTTGAATTTGTCCTTCTTCATTTTGCAGAAGGTACATCATTGACCCATGTAAAACACCGACGCTTCCTTTCGTTAAAGTCGCTGCGTGCTTTTCTGTATGGACCCCTTTTCCAGCTGCTTCTACGCCGTAAAGAGCCACTTCTTCATCGTGTACGAACGGATAAAACATTCCCATCGCGTTACTACCACCGCCAATACAAGCAACGACTGCTTCTGGTAATTTCCCTTCTAGCGCTTCATATTGTTTTTTCGTTTCTTTTCCAATTACACTTTGGAAATCACGGACAATTTGCGGGAATGGATGTGGTCCGAGAACTGATCCCATAATATAGTGCGTATCATGCACGTGTGAAACCCAGTAACGAAGCGCCTCGTTCACAGCATCTTTTAATGTGCCGCTACCGGCCGCTACGCTTTCTACTTTCGCTCCGAGCAATTCCATTCGGAACACATTTAATTTTTGACGTCTTACATCTTCTTCTCCCATGAAAATGACGCATTCTAAACCGAGAAGTGCACATACAGTAGCTGTTGCAACTCCATGTTGTCCAGCCCCTGTTTCAGCGACAACTTTTTTCTTACCCATTCTTACCGCAAGAAGTGCCTGGCCAATTGTATTGTTAATTTTGTGAGCTCCTGTATGATTCAAATCTTCACGCTTTAAATAAATCTTTGCCCCGCCGCAATACTTCGTCATATTTTCCGCAAAATATAGCGGTGTTTCTCTTCCAACATACGTTTGTAAATAATGATTTAATTCCTTTTGAAACGCTTCGTCTTGCATCGCTTCTTTATATGCTTCTTCTAGTTCTAATACGGATTGCATTAACGTTTCTGGAACGTATCGTCCTCCGTATATACCGTAATGACCTTTTTCATCTGGATATGCATAATTCATTTGGAACACTCCTTCGCTTTTTGTATAAATTGTTTTATTTTCTCTATATCTTTCTTTCCTTCTGTCTCTACTCCACTGCTCACATCGATCATATAGGGCTGAACGGTTCGAATTGCTTCTTCTATATTAAGGATGTTTAATCCACCAGCTAATATCGTTTTCTCTCGCAACTCGTTTGGTATATGTGCGAGTAACTCCCATGAGAATGTCTTACCATTTCCTCCATGAAACCTTTCTTTCGGGCTATCAAATAATACATAATCAGTTTCGTATATATTTGCGTTTTTAATTTCACTCTCCGCAACTACTCCTACCGCTTTTATAGACGGAATATTCAATCTTCTAATGTAATAATTTTCCTCATCCCCATGTAACTGCACATGTGTTAACCCGCATTCCTTTGCAATTTTCTGGATCATTTCTACTGATTCATTTACGAAAACACCAACTTTTAAAACGTGCGCTGGAAGTTTCTGAATAATTTCTTTCGCTTGCTCGGGAGTGATTTTCCGTTTACTTTCTGCAAAAACAAATCCGATTGCATCTGCACCGTATTCGCACGCACTTTTCGCTGTTTCAACATCAGTAATACCGCAAATTTTCACTTTCATATTTTCACCTTACATTCATCGAAAAAGCTGCTAATAGAAGATGTTGTCATAAGTGCTTCACCAACTAATACACCTTTTGCACCAGCTCTTTTGACGCGAATAATATCCTCTTTTGAATGAATGCCACTTTCGCTAATCCATAGTAATTTTTCCTCATTCAATCGTTTTCCGAGCTTTTCTGTTTGGCTTACATCTACTTCGAACGTTTTTAAGTTTCGATTGTTAATGCCAATAACATGTGGATTTAATTCAATTGCAATTTCTAGTTCTCGTTCATCATGAACTTCGACAATCGCTTCTAATCCTATTTCTAGTACGTAGTTATAAAGCTCTTTTAACTTCTCTTTCGTTAACGCCGCTACGATTAATAAAATAAGATCCGCTCCTGCTTCATACGCCCTATCAATTTGAATTTTATCGATTATAAAGTCTTTGCATAAAAGCGGAATGTTACTTTCTGCTCTTGCAGTTTGTAAGTCGTGAAACGATCCTTTAAAAAATTGACTATCTGTTAAAACGGAAACCGCCCCAGCACCACATTCTTCATATGTTTTAACTTGTCTTGGTACATCAACATGTAAATTTATATCACCTTTTGATGGAGACGCTCGTTTCACCTCTGCGATTACAGTAAACTGCTCTAAAGCTTTTACAAGTGAGTGTGTTTGCCTTTTTGCTTTTACTGGTGAATACGTTTCATATAACTCCGCAACTTCTACTTTCTTTTGCTCTACAATTTTGTCTAAAATCGTCCCCACTTTAATTCACCCTTTCTAATTTTTCATAACTTGCTGTAATTAATAAGTTTAATTTTTCTAATGCTTTTCCAGAGTCAATGCTATGTGCCGCTAGTTTAATTCCTTCTTCAATCGATTCTGCTTTTCCGCTTGCGAAAAGAGCAAGCCCTGCATTTAATAAAACGGTATCGTGGTATACGCTTTTTTCTCCGTTTAATACTCCGAGCGTAATCTTTGCGTTTTCTTTTGAATTCCCGCCTCTAATGTCTTCATTTTTCACTCTTGAAAAACCGTAGTTCTCTGGTGCAATACTCGTTTCAATTATTTCATTATCTTTTAAAATAGCGACGTAGTTTTCGCCTTGTAATGATGCTTCATCTAAAAATCCACTTCCGTTTACAACGAGCGCTTGTTTTCTGCCAAGTTTCTGCAATACCTCTGCTACGGGCAATAACATATCTCGTTTATAAATACCGACAAATTGTGTTTCTAAATTAACTGGATTCGTTAACGGTCCAATTAAGTTAAAGATTGTCGGAACGTTTAATTCTTTTCTTATTTTCATAATGCGTCGTAATGCTGGATGCATCGCTGGTGCGAATAAGAAGGCAATTCCTACATTTTCTAATAAGTAATCAATCTCACCAGGCGTACAGCTAATGTTTACACCGAGTTCTTCTAATAAATCAGCACTTCCTGTTTTACTAGAAACAGCACGGTTTCCGTGTTTCGCAACCTTTACGCCAGCTCCTGCAAGTACGAATGCCGATGTTGTACTAATATTGAATGTTTGCGCACCGTCACCACCTGTACCGCAATTATCCATCGCGCCTTTTATATGATTCGAAAACGGCAATGCCTTTTCACGAAGAGCACGAACGAGACCGTATATTTCTTCTGCTGTTTCCCCTTTCGCTTTCAGCAGTGCTAAAAAGGCAGCAATTTCGCTTTCTAATATGTTTTCACTTAATAAAAGGAGCCCTGCTTCATACATTTCTCCTTCTGTTAAATGCTGTCCCTCTACTAATTTTCGAAGATAACTGTTCATACTCTTTCCTCCTCTTTCACTTGTGCTAAAAAGGCACGTATTAATTTCCCGCCTTCTTCTGTTGCGATTGATTCCGGATGAAATTGTAATCCGAAGAGCGGATAATAGTTATGACGAACTGCCATTATTTCTCCGTCATCCATCGCTGTCGCTAATACGTCAAAGCATTTTGGCAAACTATTTTGCGCTGCGACGAGTGAATGGTAACGCATTGCCGTAAGCGGCTGCGTAACGTATGAAAAGATTGACGTTCCGTTATGTTTCACTCGCGATGTTTTTCCGTGTTTAATGCGCTCTGCTCTAACAATTTCTCCTCCAAATGCAGATATGATTGCTTGATGACCGAGGCAAATACCTAAGATAGGAACGTTCTTATAAAAGTGACGAATGATCTCGATACAAATTCCAGCATCTTCTGGTTTCCCAGGTCCTGGTGAGAGCACAATTCCTTTCGGCTTCATCTCCTCTAATTGTTCAATTGTTATTTGATCATTTCTTACGACAACAATTTCTTCCTCGTACTCGCCTAATAGTTGATACAAGTTATATGTGAATGAATCATAATTATCGATAAGTACAATCATTTCATTACCTCCAAAAGCGCCCTCGCTTTATTTAATGTTTCTTCATATTCAGCTATCGCGTCTGAATCGTAGACGATGCCCGCTCCTGCCTGAACGTACGCTTTCTCATCTTTCACAACCATCGTTCGAATTGCTAGCGCCATATCAAGGTTTCCTGAGAATGAAATATATCCAACTGCTCCGGCGTATACATTTCTTTTTTCATGCTCTAATGTATTGATGATTTCCATCGCTCTAATTTTCGGAGCACCTGATACTGTACCAGCTGGTAAACAATACGCTAATGCATCAAATCCACTCATTTGTTTTCGCAATGTTCCGTAAACTTCAGATACAATGTGCATAACGTGAGAGTATTTCTCTACTTTCATATATTTATCTATCGTCACAGAGCCAATTTCACTTACTCTGCCAATATCATTTCGGCCTAGGTCTACAAGCATCATATGCTCTGCTCGCTCTTTCTCATTTCCTAACAGTTCTTTTTCGATTTCCTCATCTTCCTGCTTCGTTTTCCCTCTCGGCCTCGTACCAGCAATCGGATTTGTCATCACCTTATCATCTCTTACTGACAGTAAACTTTCTGGTGAAGAACCGAGAACGACGTAATCTTGAAAATCGATATAGAACATATATGGCGATGGATTCGCAATCCGAAGTTTCCGGTATAATGCAAATGGATCTCCTTTACATTCACTTCGCAAACGCTGAGATAATACAACTTGAAAAATATCTCCAGCCCGAATGTATTCTTTCGCTGTTTCTACCATTTCACAAAATTCTTTTTCAGTTACTGAAGAAGTAAATGATAAAGGTGATAGCACTTCACTTACCGCGGCCTCTTCTCCACTTAGTACTTCCTCTTTGTATACTTGTAATCTTTCATAGACTTCTTCATAGGAGCTAGAATCGTCTTTCTTGTATACATATACAAACGATAATTTTTGGCGTAAATGATCGTAAACGATAAACTCGCGATACAGTAGTACGTGTACTTCTGGGATATTTAATGGGTCAATTAATTCCTCTCCTATATTTTCATACTGCCGAATTACGTCGTAGCCGATATATCCAATCGCTCCTCCGCAAAACGGGAATGGACTCTCTACTTGCTCTGGTGCGAGCGTTTCTTCTAATACGTGTAATACATTTTTTTGAAGTTTTTCAGTTTGACCATTTAATGTTATTTCTACGACTGTACCAACGCTTTTCACTTCTCCATATGGATTACACCCTAAGTAAGAGTAGCGTCCTTTATCTTGATGAAGCTGTGAACTTTCTAATAAAAACTTGTTCTTCCCTTTCAAACGTCTATATAAAGAAATTGGCGTAATGCTATCTCCTTCTTCTTCAGCAATTATTAAAAATGGCTTTCCTAGTTCTTTTTCCTTCAAAAATTCCTCTTTTGTCATCATGCCTTTCACCTCACTCTGAAAAATAAAAAAGTCCCCTACATATCGAAATATGTAGAGGACGATAAATTTACCGTGGTACCACCTCATGTTGGATGCAAAAGCATCCCGCTTTATTCAGGTACAAAATATATACCTTATCCTTGTAACGGCGGAACCCGGGTTGCCTACTGAAAACAATTGTTCAGCATACCTCTCGTAAGCCCATTCCGTATATGGCACCGCACCGGGCTCCCACCTATCCCCGGCTCTCTGTAACGTCTCCATTATACGTACTCTTCTTACTTAAACGATTTAACATATTTAATTTTTATAAGGCTTTCAACAATTTTTTATACACAAAAAGGGAGTACTCATCCTATAGAAAGGACGGGTACTCCCGTGGTGCCACCTTAATTCGTTACGAATGTAACGCACTTTACCGTATCAAAAACAATACGTGTCTCTTGTATCGATGAGATCATGTCGCCAAAGCCTACTTCTTTCGTTTCGGTTTGGAAGCTCCGAAGCCCATTCCACATCAATTCCATACTGATTCGCACCAACCATCAGCTCTCTGACATGTTCATCATGTGTACTCTTCTTCATCAACGCTTGCATTTTTTTAAGTTGCACTCATTATATTCCTCGTTTTTCAAATAAGTCAATACTTTTTCCGAAAAAAATATTTTTTCTTCATTCAATATTATATTGACAAAACAACCTGTTTTTATGTAAATATAATAAATACTCTATTAAAATTAAGGTTTTTTGTCAGAAAATTATATATTACAAAAATGAATCATTGTCAAAAAACGCTTACATTTCAGAAAATTCATATTTTCACATGGATTTTTCTGAATAATCATGATAGATTATACATATGCAAAATGCATCAAAAGACATGACAAAAGGAAGGGGAACTACATGAGTACGCAGATGTTAACTTTAACTTCTATCTCTATTTACATGCTCGGGATGTTAGTAATCGGCTATTTCGCCTATAAACGAACGTCCAACTTAACAGATTATATGCTTGGCGGGCGTACACTAGGCCCCGCAGTAACAGCATTAAGTGCTGGAGCATCCGATATGAGTGGTTGGCTTTTAATGGGATTACCCGGTGCAATGTTTAGCGTTGGATTAAGTAGTAGTTGGATTGCGATCGGCCTAACACTAGGCGCATACGCAAACTGGCTTTATGTCGCTCCTCGCTTACGTACCTACTCTGAAATGGCAAACAACTCTATTACTATCCCAGAATTTTTGGAACACCGTTTCCACGACAAATCTCATATGCTACGCTTAGTATCCGGACTTGTTATTATGATTTTCTTTACTTTCTATGTAGCTTCAGGATTAGTTTCAGGCGCTGTATTATTTGAAAATTCATTTGGTATGAACTATCATGTTGGATTATTCATTGTCGCAGGCGTTGTTGTAGCTTACACACTATTTGGTGGTTTCTTGGCAGTAAGTTGGACAGACTTCGTGCAAGGAATCATTATGGTAATTGCTCTTATTCTTGTTCCAATCGTAACAATTATGAATTCGAACGGACTTGGACCTGCATTTGATACAATTCGATCTGTAGATCCAACACGTTTAGATATTTTTAAAGGTGCCTCTACTTTAGGAATTATTTCTTTATTTGCATGGGGTCTTGGTTATGTTGGACAACCTCATATTATCGTACGCTTTATGGCAATTTCGTCTGTAAAAGAAATTAAAAGCGCACGAAGAATTGGTATGAGCTGGATGATTTTCTCTGTTGTCGGAGCTATGTTTACTGGTCTTATCGGTATTGCTTACTATTCACAACAAGGGCTGACATTATCTAACCCAGAGACAATTTTCCTTGAACTTGGAAAAATTTTATTCCATCCACTTATTACTGGATTTTTATTAGCAGCTATTTTAGCAGCTATTATGAGTACAATCTCATCTCAGTTGCTCGTTACTTCTAGTGCTATAACAGAAGATTTATATCGTACATTCTTTAAACGTTCTGCTTCTGATAAAGAGCTTGTATTTGTCGGTCGTATGGCTGTACTTGTTATCGCCTTAGTTGGGTGCGCATTAGCGTTTAAACAAAATGATACGATTTTAGCTCTTGTCGGATACGCTTGGGCTGGATTTGGTTCTTCATTCGGACCTGCTATTTTATTAAGCTTATATTGGAAACGTATGACGAAATGGGGCGCGCTTGCTGGTATGATTTCTGGTGCCGCGACTGTTATTATATGGACACAATTTAAATTCTTAAAAGACTTCTTATATGAAATGATTCCTGGTTTCACTATTAGTTTACTAGTAATCGTAATTGTTAGTTTACTAACACAACCTTCAAAAGAAGTTGAAGAGCAATTTGAGGATTTTGAAAAACAACATAGCCTATAAAAATAACCTCCGCTTTTAATATACAAGCGGAGGTTATTTTTTATTATAGACAGTTTTCTTCTCGAATTTAACAATTTCTTTATGTTTCGTTAAATTTACTATAACATTCTTCCTTTATATTATTAATATCGAGACTTATACAGAAAGGGGACTCCAAAATGTTAGCATCTTTACAGCGACAACATATAAGAAAATTTTCACCTATCACAAATACTTCTGCTTCTTGCTTAAACATACAACCAAATCCACCTAAAATTTCAATTGCTCCTTCTGTTATATCTGTAATTGGTATTCATATACAAAAAAATAAGCTAAAAATAAAAATGGGACAAAGCGCTGATTTATCAGCTTCCGTTTTACCAATGCAGGCAACGAATAAAGAGCTTATATGGACAAATATGAATTCCGACGTCATCACCATATATCCAAAAGGTGAGACTGTAACAATTACAGGAAAAAGTGCGGGAAGAGCAGTTGTTATTGTCACAACTGCCGAAGGAAAATTCCGTGAATTATGTATCGTTCACGTACAATCTTATATGACAAATCCAAAGTAAAATAAAGAGAGTGGATACGAAGCCACTCTCTTACTTTATTTCTATTTGAGGATTTTTTCTTTTTAACAACGAATTAAATTCTTCTTTATTTCTTGGAGAAATAAGTTCTGTTTCATATGATCCGTATAGAATTTCTAATCGATCAAATGATAGTGCATAGGCTGCTAACGGATTTTTCGTATTAGAAATTTTCTTTATATCTTTTATAAAAATCCGCTTCTTAATAGGTCCTGATTTAATAATGATTACTTCTTCCTCCACAATATACTTTGTCGTAAACCAGCTCCAAGTAAGTACCATAGCTAACGGAATTGTAAAAAACATAAGAAAATATTCTCTCCCTGCAAAGATTGGAGCAATGCATGCACCAATAACAACTAGAAAAATTGGATATAACCATGCGTCTTTTTTTGATGGAAATTCCACTAAACTTCTCCTCTCTTGATTTAAGTCAATGAACCCCCTTCTCTTTCCTATTACAATGAAAGCAACATTAAAATAGGAGGACGTATTATGACTGAACGAAAGTATGCCTTATTTGCTGGTACTTCTCTTCTTGCTATGGCATTCATTGCATTTTTTTCTTACGGTTTTGTTCACGCAAATCTCGTTGTACAAGGAGATGCGAGCACGACACTCCATAATATTCAAAATTCAAATTCACTTTTCAAAGCGGAAATCTTTGGATGGATTATCATTTTTATTACTGATATTATCGTCGCATGGGCTCTTTATTTCTTTCTAAAGCCTATCCACGCTAGTCTCTCATTACTAACTGCCTGGCTTCGTCTTATGTATACAGTACTACTTGGAATTGCCATATTCAATTTAACATCTGCATTACTTCTTTCTAAAAGTACAGTCGCTAATCCAGAAGCATATATAATGTTATTTCTAGAAGCTTTTGAATACATTTGGTCTGTTGGATTAATCATTTTCGGCTTACACCTTCTCACGTTAGGATATGTAACCTTTCAATCTAAAAGAATACCGAAAACTATTAGTGTATTACTGCTCATTGCTGCAATCGGTTATATCGTCATTAACGTAATGAATACGATGTTTTCACAATATGATGCAATCATTTCGTTTACTAAAGTTTTATTCCAATTGCCTATGATTGCAGGTGAATTAGGACTTAGCATATGGCTACTTCTAAAAGGCGGCAGAAAATCTATTACTTAAGTCTTTTCTTTATTCTGCTTAACGATTCTGGCGTAATACCAAGGTAACTTGCCAATTGATATTGAGGAACACGATCGATTAAATGAGGTCGTTTTTGTAATAATGATTTGTAGCGTTCTTCTGGTGTCGATGCAATAAATAATGTAAGCTCTTCTTGTATTTCACCAAAATTGTATTCAATCATTTTGCGTGTCATTTCTTCTAACTGTGAATATTTATTATACATGTCCTTTTCATTATTAAGGTCACCCACGACTACTATACAGTCTTCTAAACACGTTAACGTATGTGGGGATGATTTATCTTGTTTATGATGGTTAAAATTTGAGATCGCTTGTTCTTCTGTATAAAAATTTGATGTAACTTCTTTTCCAGATTCATCTATACAATGTTGCCTAATGCATCCTTTTAATACAAAATAACATTTAGACGGAACATCTCCTTGTCTTAAGAGCACTGTTCCTTTTTTATATTCTTCAATTTGTAACTCTTCCACGATCATGCGCTGTTGTTCTTCACTTAATGTTGTAAGATTTGTCATGTATTTCATTAAAATTTCTTTCATCTTTGCTTCCCCTTCCCTTTGTATGAGAAACGTATGATTTAACTCCACTATATAATCTCTTTTATTTTCAGCATAGAACAAAAAAAGAGAAGTTACCAATAACCTCTCTTTTCTCATATTACAATAAATTCGTTATAGTTCCTGTGTATACACCTGCTCGTTTACCACATTTTTTGATGTTCGTTTTTGTTGCTGTAGTAAGAAAACAGATACACCAAACAATACGAGCATGCTGCCGATAATTTGCATTGCGTTTAATTTTTCTCCAAGTAAGAAGAACGCTAGTATAGATGCCCCAACTGGTTCTCCTAAAATACTCATTGAAATTGTTGTTGCATTTACGTAGTTTAATAGCCAGTTATTAATTACGTGTGACACTGTTGGTACAATCGCAAGTAAAAGAAAAATAGTCCAGTCCCACTTCGTATAACCTGTAAAAGGCACTTGCAGTATGGCATTATAAATTCCCATGAAAATACCTGCGAATGCAAAAACTGTAAAGCTATAAATCCAATGCGATACTTTCTTTACTGTCGTTTGTCCGATAAATAAATAACCGACAACCGCTATTACACTTAAAAAGGATAATATATCTCCATAAATTGCTTGTTTACTTAAACCTAAATCTCCCCAGCCAATACACATTACACCTAATATAGCGATACCCATCGTCGCAATTGCTGAATAGGTTGTTCTTTCTTTAAACAGAAAAAAACCTCCAACTAAAGACACGATCGGTTGAAGTGCTAAAATAATTGTCGAACTAGCAACTGTTGTATGCTTTAAAGACTCAAACCATAAAAGAAAATGTAGCGCTAAAAAGAATCCAGATCCAATTAAAAATCCCCAATCTTTTATTTGAATCTTACTAAACTCTTCCCGTTTTTTCCAAACGATAGGCAGCATAATAAGTACAATAATCCATAAACGATACATACTTAAAATGGAAGATGGTGCTGAGGACATCTTTACAAAAACTGCTGCGAATGAAATGGCTATAATGGAAATTGCTAATGGTAGTGCGATTGACCTTTCTTGTTTCAAATCCTGTCTCCCCTCTCACCTGTAAAAAATCCCACTTCATTATATCCGTTTTCTTTCATAACTTAAATACAAATTTTTAGATTCTTCGTACCATTATGGTAAAATAGAAATGAAAGCACCTATTAGTGAATATTTCTTTCCTTTTCACTACAAGCGTCGCTCTTACAATCATTACAGTAAATTTTTATTTAGGGGGATATACATGAATCAAACAATAGGGAGAATTGAAGAAATTTCATTTTTTAGTACATCACTTCAAGAGGAACTTACACTTCTCGTTTATTTACCAGTAAATTATACACCTCTCCATAAACATACGGTTGTTATTGCGCAAGATGGTAGAGATTATTTTCAACTTGGTAAAGCGCACCGTGTAATTGAGCGTCTTCGTGAAACTGAAGAAATTGACCGCACAATTATTGTCGGTATTCCATATAAAAATGTACACGATCGTAAGGAGAAGTATTTCCCGAACGATGTAAAGAATGCTGCTTACATTCGTTTCCTTGCTCATGAGCTTGCTCCATATATTGATGCAAATTATCCAACGTATCAAATGGGTAAAGGCCGCGTTTTAATTGGAGATTCTCTTGGCGGTACCGTTTCCTTTATGACTGCGCTTATGTATCCGCATACATTCGGTAAGGTCGTTATGCAATCACCATTTGTTGATGACACAGTTCTTAACTTAGCGAAAGATTTCAAAGACCCACAAGCACTAGAAATTTATCATGTCATCGGTACAGAAGAAACAAATGTAAAACGTACAGATGGACAAACATCTGATTTCGTAGAACCGAATCGCGAGTTAAATAAACTTCTTTCAGGCAGAAATTTCATCACGCATTACGAAGAGTTTGAAGGTAATCACACTTGGAAGTATTGGCAAGCAGATTTACCGAAAGCATTTTCTCATATTCTATCAATGAAATAATAGAGAGCAGTATTCAGAATAATTTGATATAATAGATAAAGAGATTTATTCTCAAAATCTAACTAGACTTGCAAAGGGAGGAATTGGAACATGAAATTAGGCATTGTAATTTTTCCATCAAAAATGATTCAAGATAAAGCGAACGGATTGCGTAAACGTTATGATCCGCATTACGCATTAGTTCCGCCACACATTACATTGAAAACACCCTTTGAGACGCAAGATGAGCAATTAGAATCGATTGTAGATGAGTTACATACAATCGCAAACAAAACGAATCCATTTACCCTTCATGTTGGAAAAGTTGGTTCATTCGCACCTGTTAATAATGTTCTTTATTTTAAAGTAGAAAAAACACCTGAACTTACTTTCTTAAATGAAGAAATGCATAATGGATTCTTTACACATGAACGCGAGTACGCTTTCGTACCGCATTTAACAATCGGTCAAAGCTTATCAGATGCAGAGCACGCTGATGTATTAGGTCGATTACGTATGAAAGATTTCTATTATGAGCAACCAATCGATCGTTTCCACCTTCTATATCAATTAGAAAACGGAACTTGGACTGTACATGAAACATTCCACCTTGGAAAGGGGAACAACTAATTTGCACGCACAAATCGTACAAACAGACGAGCAGCTAAGTGATGCATTCTCTGTACGTAAACAAGTTTTTGTAGAAGAACAGCGTGTATCGTCAGAAGAAGAATACGATGAATTCGAAGATACTTCGGCGCACGTTGTTGTATATGACAATGACATTCCAATCGGTGCGGGTCGCTTTCGCATTGTTGATGGAGTTGGAAAAATGGAACGCATTTGCGTACTAGCTTCCCATCGCAAAAAAGGAATTGGTAAAATCATTATGGATGTACTTGAAGCGCACGCAAAGGAAGAGTCTCTACCAAAATTGAAACTCCATGCGCAAACACATGCTGAAGTTTTCTATAAAAAACTCGGATATGTGACGACTTCTGATGTATTTATGGAAGCAAATATCCCGCACATCGTGATGATAAAAGAATTATAATTTTGTAGCAGGAGGTACCCCCTCCTGTTTTTTACATTGCTATTTTCTTTTTCTTCCGCTAAAGTTAAATGTTGATGCTATAGTTTTGAAGGTGAATATATGACACAAGAAAAATTTTCACAAAAATCGTTAACACACGCTGGCATTCCGCAAGCGACGTATCATATTCCGAAAACATCTACCCATTTAATTATGGAAGAAGATGCAGATGCGGCGTATTTCCGCGCTTTAGAACAGCAAGGTGTTTATTTAAATGAGAAACAGTTAGAAGCAGTGCAAACGACAGAAGGACCTGTCCTTACACTAGCTGGTGCTGGAAGTGGTAAAACATCTGTTTTAACAACTCGCGTTGGTTATTTAGTTAATGTAAAACATGTTCATCCACGAAATATTTTGCTACTAACGTTTACACAAAAAGCAGCTGAAGAAATTCGAAGCCGTGTAGCGAATTTGCCTGGTATGAATCATGCCGCAAGTAGCTATGTCGTTGCTGGTACATTCCACTCTGTCTTTTTAAAATTGCTTCGTAGTCAAGGATATAATCAGCAAATTTTAGCAAATGAAAAACATAAACAAATTATGATAAAGAAAATTTTGAAAGAATTGCGCTTAAAAGACGATTATGATGCTGAAACGATACTCGCTATGATCTCACTTGAGAAAAACAAATTGAATCGTCCGAAAGATGTACAAGCGAAAACACCGGTTGAACAAGAATTCAAAGAAGTATATGAACGTTTTGAAGAGGTAAAACAACGATACAATTATATCGATTTTGACGACATCTTATTAGAAACATATTATATGTTAGAAAATAACGCTCCCCTGCTTACGCAATTACAAGAGCGTTTTCATTACATTGAAGTAGACGAGTTTCAAGATACATCGTATGCACAATATGAAATTGTAAAATTGTTAGCTTCACCAAGAAATAATTTGTTTATCGCAGGTGATGACGATCAAGCGATATACGGATGGCGAGGAGCAAGCCACCAGATCATTTTATCTTTTCCGAAAGAATTTGATAACACAACGATTATCGCCCTTAATACGAACTATCGCTCCAATCCATTTATCGTTGGACTTGGGAATGAAGTCATTAAATTAAATCAAGAACGCTTTGATAAAGAGCTGTATTCTGTTCGTGAAGAAGGTGTACAACCATTTTACGCAAGACCCGCTACGACTCTTGATGAAGCAAACCAAATTTTGCAACTCATTCAAGAAAAAGTAGATAGCGGTGAACGAAACTATAAAGATTTTTGTTTATTATATCGTACACATTCTGTAAGTCGTTCTTTACTCGATCAGCTTACAATTCATAAAATTCCATTTATAAAACATGGGGCGAGCCAATCGTTCTACGAGCATTCTTTAATTAGGCCCGTATTAGATCATTTACGATTGGTGCTGGAACCGTTCCGCCTCGAATCACTTTCAAATATATTACCAACGATGTATATTGGCCGTGATGAGTGCATTTCATTTATTGAACGTGAACAATGGAAATATGGTGAGGGCCGCTTCCCTTCTCTTCTTCATTTCCTATTACTAAATCCAAGCTTAAAACCTTTTCAAGTAAAAAAAGTAAATGAGCGAATCGATTTTATTAAATTTATAAAAGAACTTGAACCGAAAAAAGCATTGAAAGAAATTATTCATGGTAAAGGAAAATATTTAGAGTACTTACAAAGTAATGATCGTTCTTCCTTTACGATGCATAAGGACATACAAGAAGAAATGCTAGAGGAATTAATGGAATCAGCCACTCGCTTTACGGATATTCCAGCTTATTTACAATTTATTAATGAAGCAATTCAAGGTCAAAAAGAAATGGAAGCATTAAAAACAATGCCGCAAAAAGATGCCGTATCGCTTATGTCGATTCATAATGCGAAAGGCCTTGAATTCCCATGCGTCTTTTTACTCGGAGCAAGCGATGGCATTCTGCCTCACACTTCTTCTTTAAAAGACGCAAATGACCGTGTAACTGAGACTTCTGAAGCATTAGAAGAAGAACGACGATTACTGTATGTCGCAATTACACGCGCAAAAGAAGAACTTTACATTTCCTCTCCGCAATTTTTCAGAGGAAAAAAACTAGATATATCTCGTTTTTTATATACTACGCGAAAAGATTTACCTGAAAAGACATCCACAAAATAAGGATGTCTTTTTTCCATATCACGTTATGTACATCCCCTCTATATAAATTCCCTGTTTCTATCCTGAGAATTAACGTAATATCAACCATATCCCACTCATATTGTAATAGTGTATGTCAGAACTCACGATAAGGAGTGAACATAATGAGCTGCAATTGTAACGAAGATCATCATCACCATAATTTTGATTTCAACTGTGTATCTAATGTCGTTCGTTTTATACATGAACTACAAGAATGTGCAACCACAACATGCGGATCTGGGTGCGAAATTCCATTTTTAGGAGCACATAATAGCGCAGCAGTTGCAAATACGCGTCCTTTTATTTTATACACAAAAGATGGAGAACCATTCAAAGCATTTGCACCATCAGGAAATTCTAAGCACTGTACGTCTTCGATTTTCCGCGTTGAGAGCATAGATGATGACGACTGCGCTGTGCTACGCGTATTAGTTGTTGTATTATGTGATGGCTCTCCTGTACCAGCTCATGATGATCCAATCTGTACGTTTTTAAATGTACCAAATGCGAAATTAAAATCGACCTCCTCTTGTCTTACTGTCGATTTAAATTGCTTCTGCGCTATTCAATGCTTACGCGATGTTTCTATATAAAACTACACAATGATTTAAGTATGGATTGGGTGGCAGAGAACTCTGCCACCCAATCCATGCTTAAAAGGTATTATTATGTATTTTTCATAAAATTTGGAACTTGTTCACTACATTAACTGAGAGTAGAAACAGATAAAAGAGTGAAAAACACATTCTCTTCTGATTGCGAATTTACTAAAATTGATTGCGAGGCGAAACCAGCTAGTACACTAACTGCCTTCGGTTTTGCTTTTAATGCTTTTGCGCCTCAATTCGCTTCATTATTCACACCATTACTATTACCTAGCACAAGTCCCAATCCAAACATTACGGTTCCGATAATAAACGATACGGTAAGTATAGGAGATGGTATTAAAATTCAACTACCTGGTATTTATCAAATCAGTTATAAATTATCAATAAGCCTTGATAATTCCAATGCAATCCCTGAAGCTAATCGTTTTTTCTTATCATTAGATACACCACACAATATTATTCCAGGCTCAAGTACTGCGGTCCGCTCTAACGTTATTGGCACTGGTGAAGCAGATATCTCCAGCGGTGTTATCCTTATTAACTTAAACCCTAGCAACTTCATTCAAATTGTACCAGTCGAATTATTCGGTAGTGTAGATGTTCGTGCTGCAGCATTAACAGTTGTACAAATCGGTTAGTAAAAAGCGGTATTTCTTAACCGAAATACTGCTTTTTATTTTTATAATAAAAAACACTCACAGTAACATGAGTGTTTCATTCTTCATATTATTTTAATATGTTCTTCTTTTCCCACAGTTACATCCCTTTTTCTTCACAAATCCTTGTTGCTGTAACTGTTCTTGATATGCCTGTTGTTGTGCTTGTTGCTGTTGCTGTTGCTGTTGCTGCTGTATATTATACCACTGCTGTAGGTCATATGAATTCTGACTTGGATTATTACTCACAGCAAACATCTCCTCTACTATCAATTCTGTCTATTTACTATATGAACAACTCCTTATTTCCGTTCCCTCATCCTCTTAAACTCCGCTTTTACTAGCATCATGAAGATTTATCCCGATTGGTGAGGGCTAATAGTTAGTGTGGATGATCCCCAGTTTCATTTTATTATTCTCCCATAAAATATCCTGTAATTGTTTCAATGATCGCCGCTGCACCTGCAATGGCTAATAATGCTAGTACAGGCTCTGCAACAATAGGAATCCATTTATATAAAACTAATAAAAAAGCACTGACCCACACACCTGTACACCAATAGCAGCTTAATAATTCTCCAATCCACTTTCTTAATCCTTTCCCTTTCACCTTTGTAAAAGTCGATACACTTCCATCTGGTTCCGTAATCTCTAACTCCTCAATAAACGGTCTTCGCAAAAAAGCTGTAATTTTATCATACACAATGAGACGAGTTAACCTAAAAGCCGCTAGCGCGAAAATAAAAAATAAAAGCCAGCTTGTAACTAACATACTTCCACCTTCCCTATCTTCTTTAGCCTATTTAAAAAAAAGGTCTTGAGACTGTGACCAAATCTCTCCTACTCCAATATCTTATTAATGTAAATACAAACAAGAAGATAAGGAGTGACATTAATGAGCTGTAACGAAAATAAACACCATGGCTCTTCTCACTGCGTAGTTGACGTCGTAAAATTCATCAATGAACTACAAGATTGTTCTACTACAACGTGTGGATCTGGTTGTGAAATTCCATTTTTAGGAGCACATAACACTGCATCAGTAGCGAATACACGTCCTTTTATTTTATACACAAAAGATGGAGAACCTTTTAAAGCATTTGCACCAGTAGCAGTAGGAGAAGCTAAGCACTGTACGTCTGCAGTTTTCCGTGTTGAGAGCGTAGATGACGGTAGCTGCGCTGTGCTACGCGTATTAGTTGTAGTATTAGGTAATGGCTCCCCTGTACCAGCTGATGATGATCCAATTTGTACGTTTTTAAATGTACCAAATGCAAAGTTAAAATCAACACCTACTTGTATTACTGTTGATTTAAGCTGTTTCTGTGCTATTCAGTGCTTAAGCGACGTTTCTATTTAATAAGTAAACTAAAAAACTATTGGGGGGGAGGTAGAGTCTTTCTACCACCTTTACATATTTATAAACCGGCCATATCAATCGATTTTATTTCTTTTATAGGTAACTTAATGTCTCTCATACTATTTGATGGCATAATTGATACGACTCCATTTTGGTACGATATAATCGACCCTACATATGATATCGTTGCTGTTTTTATTCTGCATCTTACTTTCGGAATGTAATGAGGGCGGTTTAATAAGAAGTTAATTTTTTCTTTATTGCTCATAGCCTTAAACGATTTATTGTGCGGGACTGTCCTCACCTGCTCTTCTTCTACTTGATGCTCCTCTTGCTCAAGCTTTTCTTCTACCGTCTCTTCCATCGCACTACTGACAATACTTTGATCTCTATCGAGCTGCTCACGCCTACCATCATTTTTAAAGTTTGTAAGAATAATTCTTTTTATTTTCGGTGCAGCAAGTTCTAAATTTACTTGTGCAATATATAACAACGGTTTTCCAACTGTTGAACTTTTATTTTTATTCTTCACACTCGTCCCTCCCACTTCCATACATAGCTGGATAAATCGTGTACTATTATAGTTATATTCATAACAATGCAAGAACTTTCGTTAAAAATCGTTCTTTCCTAGGACAATTAAAAAGGACAGTCTCAATATTTAGAGACTGTCCTTTTTAAAAAACTATAATCAATATTATATTTATCCTAGAATATGATATCCTGAATCAACATGAATGTTTTCACCTGTTACTCCGCGTGCTAAATCACTGAATAAGAATACTGCTGTATCTCCCACTTCTTCTGGAGTTGTTGTGCGACGAAGTGGTGCGCGCTCCTCAATTTCTTTTAAGATTGAGTTAAAGTCACCTACACCTTTCGCAGATAACGTACGAATTGGTCCTGCAGAAATAGCGTTGACGCGAATGCCGTGTTGTCCTAAATCGTTCGCTAAATATTTTACACTAGCTTCTAATGAAGCTTTCGCAACACCCATAACGTTATAGTTTTTCACAACGCGTTCGCCGCCAAGGTATGTTAAAGTTAAAATATTTCCGCCTTCTGTCATCACTTTCTTCGCTTCTCTTGCTACAGCTGTTAAAGAGAATGCACTAATATTTTGTGCAAGTAAAAATCCATCGCGAGAAGTATCTACAAATTCACCTTTTAAATCATCACGATTTGCAAAAGCAATACAGTGTGCAACACCGTGAATTGTACCAACTTCTTGCTTAATAGTTTCAAAGCAAGCTGTAAGTTCCTCATCATTCGTTACATCACAAGGTAATACAAGTGATTCTTGCCCTTCTAATGTTTCCGCTAATTCACGAACGTTTCTTTCTAAACGCTCTCCTGCATATGTGAATATTAATTTTGCACCTGCATTATGCAAAGAGCGAGCAATTCCCCATGCAATACTTCTTTGGTTCGCAACGCCCATAACAACAAATGTTTTCCCTTGTAATAGTTCCATGATATATCCTCCCAGAAATACTTATACTTGTTATTAGTACCTGATACTATAATTATAGTACCATAAAACCTCTTAAAGGCAAACAAAAAAGTCATTAACATACATTTGTTAATGACTTTTTGTTTCTATAAAAAACCGTTCTAATCCTTCTTCCCAAGAAGGCATTTGTAAAAAAACATTTAATTGTAGCATTTTATGCTGAAAGATCGAATATTTCGGTCTCGCTGCCACCGATCCAAATTCCTCAGTCGACACAGGTAACACATTCACTCTCATTTTTGTGTGCGAAAATATTTTTTGAGCAAATTCAAACCAAGAACACGAACCGAGATTTGATACGTGATACGTACCGTATAAGGACGTATGAATGAGCTTGTTAATCACAGTAATTAAATCCGCCACGTACGTAGGAGAACCAACTTGATCAGCTACAACAGATATGTTTTCTTTCTCTTTTCCTAAGCGCAGCATCGTTTTCACAAAATTATTTCCATATTTTCCATACAGCCACGATGTACGAACTATGAAATATTTATTATGTAACTCTTTTACAAACTGTTCTCCTGCAAGCTTAGAATATCCGTATATATTTATCGGTGCTGGATTATGAAATTCATGATATCCGTTCGGCCTATTACCTGGAAATACATAATCGGTACTGATGTAAACTAATTTAGCCCCTACTAATTGTGAAGCAACTGCTACATTCCGAGCTCCAATCGCATTTATTAAGTACGCAAGATTCTGTTCTTTCTCAGCAGCATCTACCTTCGTATACGCTGCGCAATGAATAATTGTATGCGGCCTTATTTCTTGTACGACTTGCTCAATTTGAGATATATTTGTTACATCAAGTGACTTCTTATCAAATGGATACATGTCATATTCCTCAGAATTCAACTCTTCTTGTAGTTGCTTCCCCAATTGACCGTTAGCTCCCGTTATGATAATCCGTTCTTTCATCTACATGCCCCTTACTTTTCTTTTAGTGGTTTCCACCATTCCGTATTGTTTTCATACCATTCCACTGTTTCTTTTAATCCTTGCTCGAATGTATACTTCGGTTCCCAATCAAACTCATTCTTCATTTTATGTGCCTCAATCGCATAACGACGATCGTGACCTAAACGATCTGTTACAAATTCAATATCTTTTTTTGTTTTTCCTAAAAGTTCTATAATTTGTTCCACAACATCTACATTTGTCTTTTCATTATTTCCACCAATATTATATACCTCTCCTACACGTCCCTTATGCAAGACGGTGTCAATTGCACTACAATGATCCATTACATGCAGCCAATCCCTTACATTTAATCCATCACCATATAAAGGTAGTTTCTTTCCTTCAAGTGCATTCGTAACCATTAACGGTATTAACTTCTCAGGATATTGATACGGTCCATAATTATTAGAACAACGCGTCACAATAACTGGTAATTGGTATGTTTTATAATAAGATAAGGCTATCATATCCGCGCTCGCCTTACTTGAAGAATATGGACTATTTGGCGCTAATGGGGTTTCCTCTGTAAATTTCCCCGTTCTCCCTAAAGAACCGTATACTTCATCTGTTGATACTTGCACGAGTTTAATATGTGGATATTTTTTCACTAACTCCAATAACGTAACTGTACCTATTACATTCGTATCATAAAAAGGGATTGGGTTTTCAATACTACGATCCACATGTGATTCAGCCGCGAAATTTACAATTACTTGCGCGTCACATTCATGAATAACATGCTCTAGCATCTCTCCATTTTGAATTTCCCCTTTTACGAATGAGTAGTTAGGATTATCTTGAATAGACTTTACATTATTTAAATTCCCGCTATATGTTAATGCATCATAATTAATAATTTTATATGTTTCATATTTTTTTAACATATAATGTATGAAATTACTTCCAATAAATCCCGCTCCACCTGTTACTAATATATTCATAAACAACTCTCCTACTTAAAAACTATCTTCATATTCCTGGAGTAATGGTAATATTCGATCCTTATCAGACAAGATAGGATTTGTTACCGGCCATGGAATTGCTAATTCTTTATCTTCCCAAAGCAAACCTGAATCGTGATCAGCACTATAATACTCATCTACTTTATACATAACAATTGTATGAGGTACAAGCGTACAAAAACCATGAGCAAATCCTTTTGGCACTAATAATTGCCTATGATTATCCGCACTTAAAATATACCCTCTCCACTGTTTAAAAGTTGGTGATTCTTTTCGCAAATCAACGATAACATCATATATTGCACCTTGCATAACTTGAATAAGCTTCGTTTGTGCTTTCGGATCTTTTTGAAAGTGTAACCCACGAATCGTTCCCGACCTAGCTGAATAAGATACATTATCCTGTACAAATGAATACGTAATCTCTAACGTTTCTAGTATTTTCTTATTATAACTTTCTGTAAAAAAACCTCGCTCGTCTTCAAATAACCTCGGTTCTAACAATTTCGCATCGGTAAAATTTGTTTCTACAACTTTCATATTTTCACCTATTTTCCATTAAACTGTTTCCCAAAGTTTATATCTCGCGCTAACGTATTCGCTCTTTGAAGAGATGCATAAGTTCCCGCATCAGTCCACCAACCGCTCATTTCATTATAAGTAAGTACCCCTCGTTTTAAATACCAATTATTTATATCTGTAATTTCAAGTTCCCCTCTTGCGGAAGGTTTTAATTCTTTTATATAAGAAAAGACTTTCGAATCATACAAATAAATTCCCGTCACAGCATAAGAACTTTTCGGCTCCTTCGGCTTTTCTTCAATTTCAATTATTTTCCGCCCTTGAATATGCGCTACGCCAAATCGTTCGGGATCTTCTACAGATTGAAGCAGCACTTTCGCACCTTCTTTTTGACTTGTAAACTCTTCAACATATGGACGAATATCATCTGAAAAGATATTATCTCCTAATATAACTACCATACGATCATTCCCGACGAAGCCCTCACAAAGCCCTAACGCCTGTGCAATCCCGCCCGCCTCATCTTGCACACGATACGTAAAGGACACGCCAAATTCTTGACCACTTCCTAGAAAGCTAACAACATCTCCCATATGCTCTTTACCTGTAATAATCATAATATCTGTAATTTCACATTGCTTCAGCTTATATACCGCATGATAAATCATCGGATATCGCCCAACGGGAAGTAAATGTTTATTCGTTACTTTCGTTATTGGATATAGTCTCGACCCTGTCCCGCCTGCTAAAATAATCCCTTTCATCCTTCATCACGAACAATCATACATAAGCTAATTGTAATTTCATGCTTGTTCAATATAATCACCCGCTCCCCACTCAATCATATGTTATATATACAAAAAACTTCCCCTTTTTTTATATTATTCAATATATTCGAGATTTCTTTTCAATCCTTCTAATGTCGATGGTATTTTCTCACTAATTCCCACCTACTATATAATGAGAGATTTATGGAGGTGACTTTATGTCCAATCATACTTATTCAGATGGTTTAAATCCGGATGAATCTTTATCCGCCAGTGCATTTGATCCTAATCTCATAGGACCTACATTACCGCCAATTCCACCATTTACTTTTCCTACTGGACCGACCAGTATCACTGGGAACTCCGGGCCGACTGGCACTACCGGAACTACTGGGGCTACCGGAACTACTGGGGCTACTGGACCGACTGGAGCTACCGGAACTACTGGAGCTACCGGCGCCACTGGCACTACTGGAGCTACCGGAACTACTGGGGCTACTGGAGCTACAGGAGCTACCGGCGCTACTGGCACTACTGGCGCTACCGGCGCCACTGGCACTACTGGAGCTACCGGCGCCACTGGCACTACTGGAGCTACCGGCGCCACTGGCACTACTGGAGCTACCGGCGCCACTGGCACTACTGGAGCTACCGGAACTACTGGGGCTACTGGACCGACTGGAGCTACCGGCGCCACTGGCACTACTGGGGCTACTGGACCGACTGGGGCTACTGGACCGTCTGGGGCAGGACTTCCAGCAGGCTTGTACGCATTTAACTCTGATTCGGCTGGTGTCACTTTGTCGGGTACCGGACCTGTACCGTTTAATACATTGGGATCACAATTCGGCACAGCAATTTCTCCATTTTCAGGTGGTGATACTTTCAACATAAACGAAACTGGATTCTATAAAATTACCGTTATCGTATATACTACATCGGCAAGTGCATTAGGTAACATTGAAATTCAAGTTAATGGCTCACCTATACCAGGCGCCAATACAACTTTAGTTATAGCTGGAGTACCTATCGTTATCCAAGCGATTACACAAATTACATCAACTCCATCATTAGTTGAAGCATTTGTTACAAACATCACTGGATTATCACTAACTGCTGGTACGAGTGCATCAATTACTATTGAAAAAATCGCTTAATTTTTACTTAGCAGTAAAACTGATATAAGTTTTACTGCTTTTTCTATTATGTATTCAATCATTATTTCTTCTCTTTCTACATTAGCCATAATGTCGTATACCTTTTTATAGGAGGCTCACATATAGAAAACAAATCTGTAGTTCAACCTTTCCACGAATTGCTAAAAAGAACAGCTTTGTTTGAAATATGAGTAGCGTATGAGCCATATCTCCCTACCTCATTACATATATCTATAGAACTTCCGCCTCGGTTGCGCATTCAATTGAAGATCCTCCAGTACCATTTCTAAGTATTTTAAAGACTTCTTTACATACCGTCACATTTCAAATATCATTCCTAATGCACATGTACGTCTTTCTCATTATTTGGATATAATTATAAAAAGAGCTAAATCATTAGCCTATTCTACGAAAATAAAAGTATATAATCGATATGTGAATCCACGTTATCGATCATGCATTCATTTTAAACTCTGCGATACAACAACTAAGATCCACTAATATAAAGAGCATTAGAAAGGAATACATACAGTGAAAGACTCAAATCCTCAATATCAAATAGACTACATATTAATATTTATTTTATTTGCCATTGGGACTGTTAGTTGCTTCGCTATTGCAAGTGCACAACCTTCTTTACCACCATTTTTACAAAACGTAAATTTTGTCCTAAAGCAAATCCAGTGGTACGTTATTGGATTTATCGCCATTGGTGTTATTATGATTATCGATTTTGATCGCTATAAAAAAATTGCTTGGTATTTGTATGGCTTTGCAATGATACTTCTTATTGGCCTAGAGCTTCAAGTTCCTGGCGCCGTTACAATTAAAGGGGCTACCGCGTGGTACAGACTTCCAGGCATCGGAAATTTTCAGCCTTCTGAAATTATGAAATTATTTTTGATTATCGTCGTTGGACGAATTATAGCGAACCATAATGAGAAGTACCCTTTCCGGACAACTCGTGAAGATTTTATTTTACTCGGAAAAATATTCGCAGCTAGTTTGCCTCCACTACTTCTAATCGCTAAAGAACCTGATTTAGGAAACACAATGGTTATTTCTGCGATGCTCGCAGCAATGATTTTAGTTTCTGGTATACGTTGGCGCTTTATTTTCGGATTAACCTCCGGTGTTTTCGCCATAGGCTCTACCTTAACATATATTTATTTCACGCATACAGAGTTCTTTAAGGGATACATTCTAAAAGAATATCAGTTAAACCGTTTCTACGGTTGGCTAGCACCTTATGAATATGACGCTCAAGGATTTCAATTAAGACAAGCATTTTTAGCTGCGGGATCAGGAGAGATGCAAGGAAAAGGATGGGAGAATGGACAAGTATATTTTCCGGAACCACACACAGATTTTATTTTCACAAATGTCGCTGAACAATTCGGTTTTTTAGGAGCAAGTGTCATCATTTCACTTTTTTTCTTACTCATTTATCGAATGATTCATATCGCTTTAGAAAGCAATGAACCTTTCGGTAGTTATATTTGCGCTGGTACAATCGGAATGTTCACGTTCCAGGTATTCCAAAATATCGGGATGACAATCGGTTTACTCCCTATTACAGGAATAACGTTACCGCTTATGAGCTACGGCGGGAGTTCACTGCTCACATATCTGATTGCTATTGGATTTATTTTAAACGTACGCTCAAGAACTAAAATCTTTATGTTTAAATGAACCATATCGAAAAACGGTATGGTTTTTTTCTATGTCCATTTTAGATATACTAATAAAAAAATGAGCTGGAGGTTTAAATATGAAATATGACATTATAGGTGATATTCACGGATGCTTCCAAGAGTTTCAAGATTTAACAACGAAACTAGGGTATAGCTGGGATAGTGGTCTCCCAATTCATAACGCAAAACGAAAGCTTGCATTCGTTGGTGATATTACAGACCGAGGTCCTTATTCATTACGTATGATTGAAATTGTATGGGAGCTCGTAATAAATAGAAAAGATGCTTATTATGCGCCAGGGAATCACTGTAATAAACTGTATCGTTTCTTCCTTGGGCGTAATGTTACAATCGCTCATGGGCTCGAAACAACTGTTGCAGAATATGAAGCATTGCCTTCTAATCAGCAACAAATAATAAAAGAAAAATTCATTACTCTTTACGAACAATCACCGCTATATCACATACTGGATGAAAAAAAATTAATCGTCTGTCACGCTGGTATTCGGCAAGATTACATAGGAAGACAAGATAAAAAAGTACAAACATTTGTATTATATGGTGATATTACAGGCGAAAAACACCCTGACGGCTCACCTGTCCGCCGAGATTGGGCGAAAGAGTATATGGGTGAAACATGGATTATTTATGGACATACACCTGTCAATGAACCCCGCTTTGTGAATCATACAGTCAATATTGATACCGGCGCTGTATTTGGTGGTAAACTAACTGGACTACGTTACCCTGAGATGGAGACTGTTTCTGTCCCTTCTTCCTTACCTTTTGTTCCTGAAAAGTTCCGCCCAATTTCATAAAGTGAAACTTTAATCAGTGGGGGTTTTGTTCATTCCCCACTGATTATTAGCCCACACCAATCGGGCTTTTACGGGCAGTTGATCTCCCGCCTAACTTCTTTGCTTTACTTCCGAATTTTGAGGTGGGAGTCTTACTGCCCGTTAATGCGGGATAAATACCCCTATTGAATTCACAAGTAACAGGGAAAAATGGTGTTTTCTAGGCGTATCCCACACTAAAACTGGATAAAGCAATTAAAAAAAGATGCAATAAAGTGCATCTTTTTTTAATTGTGCGGCATATACTGTCGCAGGAGGTGACGGAATGAAGAAAAAATCTTCTAAACAAAAAAGAAAATTCCACCCTTTATACCATCCCATGTATGGAATTAACAACTGGTGCAGTATTCGAGCTGCAGCTATTGAAAAGATAGAAGAACGAGAAGAAATAAAAAAAGATAAAACGGGAGAAATGTATATCTCTTTAGAGAGTGCTGTTATGAAGCGAATTATAGATAACCGAAAAATAAAAGCACTACAAAAAAAGAAACGTCTTTCTCATAAAAATGAGCCTATACTTGAGTCAAACAGTGTGCAAGAGAAAATAAAAAAAGAACTTCCTGAAACAATTAAAGAAAAAATCCAGACTGAAATTCCTGAAGCAATTAAAGAAAAAATCCAGACTGAAATCCCCGCCAATATTATACAGCAAGTAAAAAAAATAAAAGAAGTATTAACTTTAACCGATGACACAAAAAAAGAAGAGCCTACTATCACTCAATCTCACATACCTTCACCTACTCCTTCAAAGAATAAAAAAGTGGCGAGATATGCATTTAAGGAGGGCCTTCACTCTACAGCTGACGGAATCGCCTCACATGCCGAAGGATTTCTTACACAAGCAATGGGTCCCTTTTCTCATGCAGAAGGGACAAAAACAAAAGCAACTGGACATAGTTCGCATAGTGAAGGAAGTGAAACGACAGCAGGCGGCTCTTATTCTCACGCGGAAGGAAAACATACGATTTCTTTAGGCGAAGCAGCACATGCAGAAGGAACCGCGACTATCGCTAACGGGTTCTCATCTCATGCGGAAGGAAATCATACATCAACAGCTAATTTTGCCGGTAGCCATATTATGGGGAAATTTGGTACAGCCGAAGAGGCTTATTCATGGTTTATTGCAAATGGTACAAATGAAACCGATCATAATATAGGTGCAAAATGGCTTGCTCATAATGGAGAAATGTATATCGATGGCGCTTCTTACAATGCAAGCGGAACTGATTATGCACAAATGTTTGAAACAGCAGATCATAACCCTATTGATGTCGGTTATTTCGTTACATTTAGTAGGGAAGAAAAAATTCGTATAGCTACTTCAAACGATTCATTCATATTAGGAATATCTAGTGCTACACCCGCTCTCATAGGAAATAGCGGTGCTTTAAGTTGGGCAAAGCGCTATACAACAGATAGCTTCGGAAAACGTCAATATACACGTACGGACACGCAAGAAATACTGCCTCTTTTAAATACAGAATGGGATCCAGCTTGCAAGTATATATCAAGACGAAATCGCACCGAGTGGCTTCCTATCGGATTAATTGGACAAATGTTAGTACGTGATGACGGTACTTGCGAAACACACGGATATTGTCGTCCAAATGATGACGGCATTGCTACAAAAGCTGAAAGTGGCTTTTTCGTTATAAAACGTACTAGTGAGAATCAAATTCTAATATTATTCCGCTAAGAAAAAAGGGAACAAAATTCTTATTGTATTAAGAATTTTGTTCCCTTTTAATTGTTACGTAAAGCATGTTGCATATCATCTGGAATGCTGGAAGTAAAAGTCATTTCCTTTTCTAAAATAGGATGATAAAACGTCAAAGACGTACTATGAAGCGCTTGGCGTTTCATCACATCTCTTTGTCCCCCGTATAAATCGTCTCCAAGTAGCGGATGTCCTATATGCGCCATATGTACACGGATTTGATGTGTTCTTCCTGTCTCGAGCTCAAGCGCTACACGCGTCTTATTAGGAAAACTCTCCATTACTTTAAAATGAGTAACCGCTCTTTGACCATCCTCACAGACAGTTCGCTCGATTATGCTATCCGCTTTTCGTCCGATTGGTGCGTCAATCGTTCCTACCTC
This sequence comes from Bacillus cereus group sp. BfR-BA-01310, assembly GCF_022664325.1. Classification (NCBI taxonomy): domain Bacteria; kingdom Bacillati; phylum Bacillota; class Bacilli; order Caryophanales; family Bacillaceae; genus Bacillus; species Bacillus cereus group sp. BfR-BA-01310. The sequence continues at coordinate 172,854 of NZ_JAKUHD010000004.1, forward strand.
TTCTAAAATCATTCCATGAACGATCGCTTCATACGTTCGTTTCACCCCTTTTTGTTGATGCTGCTTTGATAAAAGATGGTGAACGAATCGATTTTTCGCAATTAACATAAGCCCTGAAGTATCACGGTCTAGTCGCGTCACAATGTGCACTGTACTTGCGAGATGTTGTTTATCATAATGATATAAAAGAGCATTCGCAACACTTCCTGACGGATGCTCCCTAGACGGAATCGTTGACATATAAGCTTCTTTATTCATAACAAGCACTGCATCATCTTCATATACAATGCATAAAGGGATATTTTCCGCTATCATCCCTTCACTTCTTTCCTCCACTGGAAAGAAGACTTGTAACTCTTCACCAGCTTGTAACTTATGACGAACACTCGCATGTTCACCGTTCACTTCAATTGCTCCGCCATGAAACTTTATATCCGTTAATGCAGCTTTAGAAATCCCCTTTGTTTTTAAAAATTCTCTAACTAAGATTCCTTCTGCTACAGATTGTATAGTCCATTTCAATGTAAATCTGTTCAAATATATAAACCCTCTCTATTTATCTGCAACAAACGAGTCACGGACACGTTTCCAAAATGGGAACGGACGAAAACGAACAAACCGCACTTTCTCGTTCGCAACGCGATACTGGATTGATTTCACATCTTGATGAACCATCGTTAAATGATCCACCGTAATTTGCAAGTTCATTCCTGCAGCCGGCTTCAAAACGCATGTATGATGCTTCGGCAGTACGAGCGGCGAGCCTACTGTACGAAACACACGGTTGTTAATGGATGCCATTTCTGCAATTTGAATCGCTTCAATAGACGGGTGAATAATTGCTCCGCCAAGCGCTTTATTATACGCCGTACTTCCTGAAGGAGTAGAAATACAAAGACCATCTCCGCGAAACGTTTCAAAATACTCTCCGCGTATTTCCACTTCTGTTACTAATGTACCTTCTGCACTTTTTACAGTCGCTTCATTCATCGCCAAATACTGTGACTCTTTACTACCATTCACATAGCGAATAATCACTTCTAAAAGCGGGTATTCAACCACTTGGAATGGCGTTTTAGCGATTGCAATCACTAACTTTTCTACTTCTGTCGGTAACCAATCTGCATAGAAACCTAAATGACCTGTATGTACACCAACAAATGCGGTTTCATCTAATCGATTATAGTAACGATGAAATGCATATAAAAGCGTTCCATCTCCCCCAACAGAAATTACAATATCGGGTTCCTTTTCATCCATTATAAATCCAAAATCTAGCAAGTACTCTTTCATCGTACTTGCAAGTGTATCTGATGATTGATCTCCCTTTGACATAATTGCAAATTTCATCGCCCAACACCCTTTAGTTTATGATTCAGAATCTTTCGTTTCTTGCTTTCGTGAAAAAATCTTTTGCGCTTCTTGAATTTCAAGACGAATAGAAGACATTTCTTCGTCTAATAAAAATGCCGCTTCCGCTGCACGTTGTAAGCGTATTTTAATATCTTCAGGAAAACGTCCACTATATTTGTAATTTAGAGAATGCTCAATCGTTGCCCAAAAATTCATTGCTAACGTACGTATTTGAATTTCAACTAATACTTTTTTTTCTCCCTGTATCGTTTGAACAGGATAACTAATGACAACGTGGTAAGAGCGATAGCCGCTGTCTTTCTTTTGCGTGACATAATCACGTTCTTCCACAATTTCAAAATCATTTCGTTTTCGAAGATATTCTACAACAGGCTTAATCTCATCAACAAATTGACACATCATTCGAAGGCCCGCGATGTCCTGCATATCTTCTCTTAGCCGATCAAGCGGTACATTTCTCTTCTCCGCTTTATCAATAATACTTGCAACCGACTTTACCCTTCCTGTTACAAACTCAATTGGAGAATGCTCCGTTAACATTGTAAATTGAGTACGCATTCCTTTTAGTTTCACTTTCAGCTCTGCCACCGCTTGATGGTAAGGCGCTAAAAATTCTTCCCAATTACGATTCATTTCAACCACCACCAAAATCAATCCATTTGCTTATAGAAACACTTTTTCTACAGCAGTTACTAATTCTTCTCCGTAATTTGCATTACCTTCAATATTTTCAACTAAATATTCTACTTCTTCTTTTAATCCTTCTAATTCCATTTCAACATCATTCACGTAAATAAACATCGCTGTATCTTTATTCATCGCTTCATGCATTGCTTCCCAGCATGTATGCGGAATGCTTACATAAATGAAAGATGATTCATTTTCTAAGATATATAAAAATGATAAATTGTCTGAGTCTACAAGTACGTGATTACGCGCACTTAACTCCTTTACCTCTATGTCAGTATTTTCCGCACAAAAAATAAGAGCATTCTCTCTCGTTTTTACGCTCTTAACTTGGATTTTATTTTGCATGCTCGAACTCCTCCATCTCAACTTCCTGTCTTACTTAACAGTATTATTGTATCATAACATGGACGCAAACAAATAAAACATTGAACCAAATTTGTGAAAAAGCGATAATGTGTAAAGAATTATTTTTCAAAAGGAGCGCATACAATGACACAAGAAATTGAAATTGAATTTAAAAATATGGTTACAGAGGACGAATTCCAAACATTATGCAAATCTTTTTCTATTGAAGCATTTACAAAACAAGTGAATCACTACTTTGAAACGCCTCACTTTTCTTTAAAAGATGCGGGCTCTGCACTTCGTATTCGTCATAAAGATGGAACTTATACATTAACATTAAAACAACCTGCTGAAATTGGTTTATTAGAAACTCATCAGTCTGTAACAGAGAAAGAAGCTAACCTTATGATGGAAACAAACACAATTATTCAAGGCGCTGTAATGGATCAACTTCACAAATTACAAATCCCCGTTTCCTCTTTAACTTATATGGGTAGTTTAACAACAGAAAGAGCTGAAACATTATTTGAAGGCGGAACGCTTGTCTTTGATCATAGTTTCTATTACAATCACGATGATTATGAAATTGAATACGAAGTGCAAGATGAAAAGACTGGTAAAGCCGCATTTATGAGTTTACTAAAGCAACATAACGTACCAGTTCGTCATACAAACAACAAAGTAAAACGCTTTTTCCTTGCCAAACAAAACAAAGCACGCTAAAGTGAAAATTCCATTAGTGAAGAAACAATTCACCAGTGACTATGTTTCACCTTTTTGAAAAGAAAAAGATTTATTAGCAACTTATAGAATAAGCAAAGAATGTTATGAAGGCTGTTTAGTTGCTCTTCATAACATTCCATTGCTACAATAGATATACATTTCATGGAAAAAGGAGTTTATAAAGGATGAGCAAGCAACCGATGACACCATTTGAAGCAATTGGCGGTGAACAATGCATTGCAACATTAGTGGATACATTTTATTCCTATGTCAGTGAACACCCTGACTTATCTCCGATCTTCCCGGATGATTTAACAGAAACCGCTAGGAAGCAAAAACAATTTTTAACACAATATTTAGGTGGTCCTAATTTATACACTGAAGAACATGGGCATCCTATGCTAAGAGCACGCCATCTTCCGTTTGAGATTACTCCAAAACGAGCAGAAGCTTGGCTATCATGTATGGAGCAAGCAATGAATGATACAGGAGTGCACGGTCATATAAGAGAGTTTGTTTTTGAACGTTTAGCATTAACTGCTCAACATATGGTTAATACTCCAAATGAAACAGGTGAAGTGTAATGGATAAGCAGGAAGCTAAGCATATGAATATGCCTTCTCCTTCCACATGCGAACATAAATCTGTAGAAGCATATTTATTTATTGATCCACTTTGTAAAGATTGCTGGGATATCGAGCCATTTATTATTAAACTATGGCTCGAATACGGGAAATACTTCTCGATTCGTCATATAGTAACAGGAAAAGTGGACGGAGCAAATGCTTCCTCACACAAATGGAATAAACCTGCTAATATTCGATTTGTGTGGGAAAAAACAACAAGCTTACAAGGCTTTTCATGTGATGGAAAGGTACATATGCAAGATTCATCGTCAACACCGTATTTAGTTTCGATGGCAATTAAGGCGGCGGAGTTGCAAGGCCGAAAAGCAGGTTCGAAGTTTTTGCGAAAACTCCAAGAATACATTTTGCTTAAAAATGTATCAAACCCTGACGGTGAATTATTACTTACATGTGCTAAAGATAGCGATATTGATGTTGAGGAATTTAAAAAAGATTTACATTCCATTAGTGCAAAAAAAGCTTTCCAATGTGACCTAAAATTCACAAATGAGATGCACATTACAGAAATTCCTTCCCTCGTATTTTTCCATGCAAATTCAGATGAGGAAGGCATTAAAATCGCAGGGATTTATTCCTATGATGTATACGTACAGCTATTGAAAGAACTTGTGAAATGCGAGATTGAGCCAGAACCATTACCGCCCTTAGAGGTATTACTAGAAGCAACACAATTTATTTCTTCGAAGGAAATCTCATTTATATATGACTGCTCTCAGCAAGAAATAGAACGCGAACTAAAAAAATTACTACTAAAGCGAAAAGTACAAATGATTGAAGTAAAGTGCGAACGTTATTGGAAATGGATTACAAAAGAAAAAGACCTGGTGTAAACACCAGGTCTTTTTCTTTACGGCTTATAAAAATATTAAAGGGGATGGGAGAAATTTTCACGTTCAAACAAAGGGGTATATGTTTGTATGTGAATTCGTTCACGCTTATTATATTACAAGATTCGACGTCAGATGACAACCCCTTTTGTCGAATTTCACACTTTTGTCACATTCTAAACGTTTTCATTCCTGAATAAGCTATAGAAAAAGCAATTTAGGAGGTGTTCTTTATGAAAAAGTCTCATATTTTCCTTATCTTTCTAGGCGTTATTGTTTCTTTTTTCTTGTATATCCTCTCTCTATTACAAGCTTTTCCTAAAATTATTGCCTTACCTCTTTTATTCGGAGTTATCGTCATCGCTCTCTCTTATTTCAACCATAGAAAACGGTTCAAACGATTTTAACTACAAAAACAAGTCACGAAACCTCTTCTAATTTAGAAAAAATAAGCGAAACCCCATAGCTTTTCGACAAATAACGACAAATTCAACACATATCTGAATCAATGTTCAAAACAATACAAAAGACGAGGAATTTCATCCTCGTCTTTTTAATTACTTCTCTTCAAATAGTAGCGCTTCTAATTCGTTTAACTTTTCTTCAAATACTTGTAATGCTTCTCTTACAGGTTCTGGCGATGCCATATCTACTCCTGCTTTTTTCAACACTTCAATTGGATAATCAGAGCTTCCCGCTTTTAAGAATTCGTTAATGTAACGTTCTACTGCTGGTTGCCCTTCTTCTAATATTTGTTTTGATAAAGCTGTTGCCGCACTAAATCCTGTTGCGTATTGATATACGTAATAGTTGTAATAGAAGTGCGGAATACGAGACCACTCTAAACCGATTTCTTTATCAATTACTAAAGTATCACCGAAATATTTCTTATTTAAATCGTAGTAAATCTCCGTTAACATATCTGGAGTAACGGCATGTCCTTCTTGTACTTTCTTATGAATGATATGCTCGAACTCTGCAAACATGGTTTGACGGAATACAGTACCGCGGAATCCTTCTAAATAGTGATTTAATAAATATAGACGCTCTTTCTTATCTTCTGTCGTCTTCAATAAGTAATCATTTAAAAGTGCTTCATTACAAGTTGATGCTACTTCTGCTACGAAAATTGAATAATCACCATATACGTGCGGCTGTGTCTTTCTTGTATAGTAACTATGCACAGAATGACCAAACTCATGAGCAAGTGTAAATAAATTATTCACATTATCATGCCAGTTCATTAAAATATACGGATTTGTTCCGTATGCACCAGATGAATATGCACCGCTTCGTTTTCCTTTATTCTCATACACATCTACCCAGCGATTTTCATATGCTTCTTTCAAAGTTTCAACATATTCATCACCAAGTACATGTAAAGATTTCAATAACATTTCTTGCGCTTCTTCATACTTCACATTCATTTTCACTTCTGGTACAAGTGGTGTATATAAATCGTACATATGAAGCTCATCCAGACCTAGAGCACGCTTACGAATATCAATGTAACGGTGCAATAGGTGTAAATTATCATGTACTGATTCAATAAGTTGATCATATACCGCCTCAGGAATATTATTATTACTTAATGCAGCTTGACGTGCAGAATCGTATTTACGAACGCGTGCATTGAAATTATTACGTTTCACTGCACCACTTAACGTACTTGCAAATGTATTTTTATATTTTCCGTACGTTTCATAAACAGCTTCGAATGCATCCTGGCGAACACGACGATCATCACTTTCTAAAAACTGAATGTAACGACCGTGTGTTATTTCTACTTCTTCTCCATCCTCACCTTTAATAGATGGGAATTTCAAATCCGCATTATTCAACATTCCGAATGTATTACTTGATGCACTCATCACTTCAGATGCTTCTGCTAATAAAGCTTCTTCTGCTTCAGATAATACGTGTGGACGTTGGCGTGTAATTTCTTCTAATGCATGCTCATATACACTTAGTTCTCTATTTTCTTGTAAGAAAGCTTGTAACGTATCTTCTGAAATGGATAAGATTTCAGGCACGATATATGCTGTGCTACTAGATACTTGTGAATATAAATTTGTCGCACGATCATTTAATGCTTGATACACAGAATTTGTTGTATCTTGATCGTAACGCATATGAGCATATGTATATAGCTTACCTAATCGCATTGAAATTTCATCTTCATATTGCAGCGCCTCAAGTAAATTGCTTGCAGATCCACCAAGTTTCCCTTTGAATTCAATTAACTTCGGTAATAGCTCTTTAATAGCCTGAAATTCTGTTTCCCATTCTCCATCTGTTTGGAAAATATCTTCTAATCGCCATGTGTTTGCTTCTTCAATCTCATTGCGATCTGGTAATGATTTTACTGTATTTTGTTCAGCCATTCTTTAAGCCCTCCTTTAAATATCTCTACTTAAGTACAATTCGATTTTTCTTATGTAATTCCTTCACGATCAGTCTTTATTATATCCACTTTTCCCTCTCTCATGTTGTACTTTGTCTCAAATAGAGATAGTGCATGCGCTAAGCAAATTTCATCATATTTCATAATTTCTTCCTCTGTTTTTAACATAACAACATCTCTTATTTTTCGATACTTATAAGTACCTACTTTATTTAACACACCTGCATCACATAAAAATGTCATATACTCTGCAACTGCTACCTTCCATATTTGTTGTGCAAAATACGGAAGTAGACGCCTCTTCGTATATTTTGCTACATCATTACATACGTATTGAAGGGAAATATACTCCCCCACCTTAAGTTTACCTATGCACTTCATATAAAGAGAAGCTTGCCATATAAATGGATTTGTTTGAAAAGCAAATGAGGATGGAAGAGGAACACCAATTTCAGAAGGAAAACTCGCTGGGGTAAATTTGAATTGATATAGAACTCGTAGTAGTGACTTATAATTATAATTCCAAATAGGTAAAGCATTCTTCCGAAAATATTGCTTTTTATGCGTCCATTCTTGTTCTAATCGTTTTTTTTGAAATGGAACTGGCTGAAGAAGATTTTCAAGACTAATAGTACGAAGAGGTAAATAAATAGTATGTGAGAAATAAATATTTGAAGAAAATGCGGTTATAAATACACATTTCATAAATGCTTTTTGCTTTGGACAAAAAAAGAAGAGTAATGGCTGAGGATAAGACTGTAGACAAAAAGAATGAAACGAAGATAACGAAAACCAATAAGCGGAATGCCTTTTCAGTTGATTTCCGCCTAATATCCATATTACTTGTATACCTGCTTTCCAATACGATAATGTTCGCTTGAATAATTGCTCCGCGCATAACGCAGCACATTGATATTCAATAGCAATCTTTCTCCCGTCTCTTTCTATAAACAGATCTGGGCGCTGACGAATCTCTGGAAGATAATGTTCAATTTCCACATGACAACATTGCGTCTTTAACCATCTATATAGCAACTCTTTACCATGCATATGATACACAGATTCTGCTTCATAAAACGCAAGGCATGAATCTACTTTCTTATGAGCAAAATGCCAGCTCTTCTGTTTTCCTAATTTCATTTGCACTTCCTTTCCGCAAGCTGTACAAAAAAATCTTTCTTGTTTACGCATATTGCGTAAACACTCTTCATCCCGGTTATATAATAGATGAATTTTTTCTCCGTTTTCTCTCCTTGCAATAAATATCGCAATCACACCCTTTCAGCTTCTTGTATTCTACAAACTACTACAAATTCCCTTCAAAAAAAGATGTCCTAATTTAGGACATCTTTTTCTATAACAAAGGTGATAATAACCGATACGTTGATTCAACAATTCGTCTATGAAGACGCCTTTTATGAAAGCGATCGACATGAATTTCACTTGATTCTTCTAAATCATCTTTAAAATCTTGAACGAGCTTTCGAATGCTATCTGTATCATATAAAAAGGCATTTACTTCGAAGTTTAAATGAAAACTTCTCATGTCCATATTAGCTGTCCCAATTGAAGCAAGATCAGAATCAACGATGACAACTTTACTATGAAGAAAACCTTTTTCATATTCATATATTTTTACTCCTGCATCTAATAACTCCGGAAAGTACGATCTTGATGCATAAAAGACAGTACGCTTATCTGGCTTACTTGGCATTAACAAACGAACATCAATACCAGCAAGTGCAGCTACTTTTAATGCAGATAAAATATCATCATCTGGAATAAAATATGGTGTTGCAATCCAAATCGATTTCCGAGCCGAAGCAATCATTGCAAAATATAAATGTTTAATTGTTTCCCATTTATTATCTGGTCCACCCGCAACTAGTTGCACTCCGCCCCAATGATCACCCTCAACTGCTTTCGCTTGTAAATATTCAGGCGCTAATACTGCCTCACCAGTCATATAAAACCAATCTTGAAGGAAAATCAGCTGTAAGCTTTGAACTGCTTCACCGCGCAAATATAAATGCGTATCTCGCCAAAAACCGAAATATTTATCCTTCCCTAAATATTCATCGCCAATATTTAATCCACCTACAAATCCTTCATTTCCATCAATAATAACGATTTTTCGGTGGTTTCGATAATTAATTTTATCGTTTAAAATCGGAAAGCGTACAGGGAAAAATGGAATCATTTCTACTCCTGCACCATTCAATTCTTCAATATACGAATTTGATAATTTAAAACTTCCAACCGCATCATATAAAAAACGAACGACAACGCCTTCTTTTGATTTTTTTATTAAAATATCTTTAATTTCTGTACCTAGCTTATCATCACGTACAATGTAATATTCCATATGAATGTGGTGTTTCGCTCGATTTAATCCATCTAAAATTGCCTGAAACGTTTCATCTCCATTTGTTAATGTCCTCGTTTCAGTTTGAAATGAAATATTTAAAGCACCCAGTCGATCTGCTAAGCGAAATAACAATTCTTGATGCTTATGGTTTCTCAAAATCCGTTCTTCGTGATCTTCGTGTCCCTTATATTGTAAAAACGCCTGTTCATCAAGTAATGCCTTCTTTTGGAACATTCTTTTCCTACGAAAGTTTTGTCCAAATAATAAATAAGCAAAGAAACCGAACACTGGAAAAATACCTAGTACGATTAACCATGTAAGTGTTTTAGACGGGTGGCGGTTTTCTAAGAAAATAACACACCCTATTAAAAACGCAGAAACCGTAAATATAATACTAATAATACCTAAAATCGAAATGTTTTCTATCCCAATTACATCCGAATAAAATGCTACATCAATAAACATACGTAACGAAACAAATAATGCGAACAATAATAGAAAAAAGAAAAGTAGTTTTAACGTATTTTTCATCTCTTACCTCCTTACAAAGACAACTTTCCTATGCTTCATAAAAAAAGCCGATTTCATACTATAGAAATCGGCCTACGTCTTAGCAGGAAAATGATTACGAATTGTCTCAAGCGCACGCTCTTTCACAACTTGTTTTCCATACTCACTTAAGCGGTGAATCGTTAGAGTAGATTCTTCTCCATATTCTAAAATAATACTTAAAATACGATCAATTTCTTCCTCATCATGTAGCACTTCATCAAACTCTACATATACATAATAGCGGTCCTCAAATGAATACAGCTCATCTTTTATATCTTCAAAGATAAGACGATGACTTAATGAAATTACATCTTCAAAATCACTAAACTTAATTAAAAAGCCAAACGTACCATCTTCATTAAAGTTTGTACCTGCTGGTTCCACTACCTCTTCCTCTAATTCTTGCTGGAATAATGATTCGATTCCTTCATCTAGAGGAATATCTATAATTTTGTCTACACCTATTGGTAGTTCTAACTTTTGCCCATCCTTTGAAAGCTGTGCTTTCGTTACAAGCACTTCAATCCCTTTGTCAACTGCTTGCACTTGAATCCATAATGGTCCATCAATAAAGAAATCGTCATGATCACGGGCTTCATCCATCATTTCCCAAAAAAGTTCTTCACTTCGTTCGCGGTCATACCAAATTTCTTCACGGTTAAATCCTCTATCCTCTATATCAATGTACGTAATAAAAAATTTCATTGTATGATCATTAATTCTTTCAATATCCAAAATACAACTCTCCCTTCCTGTTTGGAATTGTTATGAAGGGATCCCCCACTCATATGACAAATCAATAGATTCTTGTACTTTCATTTTATGATAAGATTCTCCAGAATGGAAATAAAATCGATTTATTTTACAAAAATAGTTATATGCCTACCTTCATTCAGCTGCTTACATAAAGTAAAACTTTAGTCAGTGGGGGTTTTGTTCATCCTCAGATGATTAGCCCCCAGATAGCGTGACAAATATATCATGACACCAATTCACTGTTCACAAAAAATTTGGACATACATTTCCATATTCGCCCGTACACTGTAATAAAGTGAAACATCTATTAGAGGAGATTATTTAGTCCCCCAAGTACGCGGGAAAAACTAGACAAACTTTCTTCATCACATACATATATTTCGCTTATTAAAACATCATAAATGGAGGCAGACGAATGGACTTAGAGTTTTTAACATCTGTACTAATGATTGTCGGTATCGATGTTGTACTAGGTGGCGATAACGCAATTGTCATCGCACTAGCTAGCCGAAATTTACCTGAAGAAAAACGAAATAAAGCCATTTTGATTGGTACTATTTTAGCAATCGTGCTACGAATTCTCCTCACAATACTAGCCGTCTATTTACTCGATATCCCATTCTTACAGCTCATTGGCGGAATTTTACTCACATTAATCGCGGTAAATTTACTAACTGATAATAACAATGACCTTTCTTCTATCCAAGGAAAAACGACTTTATTCCAAGCTGTACGTACAATTGTATTCGCAGATCTCGTTATGGGGTTTGATAATGTTCTTGCCATTGCAGGAGCAGCCCACGGAAGATTTTTACTCGTAATAATCGGTTTATTCATTTCTATCCCGATTATCATTTGGGGAAGCAAACTTATTTTAATACTCATGGAACGCTTTCCATTTCTCATTTATGGTGGGGCAGCAGTTCTCTCCTATACAGCAGGAAAAATGATTACACACGAAGACAGACTTGCAACGTTTTTCTATCATAATCCTAGTTTTACCACCGGCATCCCTTATTTGTTCATTTTCACCGTTTTATGTATAGGCTTTATCGTTCAACAAGTTCGATTACGAAATGTTAAACAGTAAAAAAAAACCTTCTACTATATAATAGGTAGAAGGTTTTCATATTATTATAATTAATTTACAAGACGTTGTGCTTCACGTAATTGGAACGTTCTCACTGTACGTGGTAAGAAACGACGGATCTCGTCTTCGTTGTAACCTACTTGAAGACGTTTTTCGTCAATCATAATTGGACGACGTAAAATACCTGGATAGTCACGAATCATCTTATATAAATCTTGAAGTGGTAAAGACTCTAAGTTCACATTCAATTCTTGGAAAACTTTTGAACGAGTAGAAATAATCTCATCCGTTCCGCTTTCTGTCATACGTAAAATTTCTTTAATTTCCTCAATCGTTAATGGATCTGAGAAAATATTACGTTCTGTATAAGGAATATGATTTTCCTCTAGCCATAATTTCGCCTTTCTACAAGACGTACAGCTTGGAGAACTATATAATGTTACCATACAAAGCTCACTCTCCTTAAAGAGTACAAATTCTGTACTAATTACAGTTTAAATTTCTAACTTCAGCAATTCTTCACAATAACTTGTCTTATAGCAAAGTAAAAAAATCGCAGTTCATGTAAGCAACAACTTATTACAAACAACAATTACTTTTAATAAGTAACTTCTATAATCATTATACAATAGTTTTTGCAAGAAATATACAGTAAATTTACTGCTAGTTGAGAAAACTCTTCCTTGTATTCCACTGCTATGTAACATGATTACACTCACTTTAACTGTCCTTTAACAACGATCCTCAACCCTTTTGACACTTGCTTTCTACAATAATTTTCACCTGATATACAATTACATTTTCATAATCTTCCCCTATCAAAAAGATAACGTTTTCTTACCTTTTTCCAACAAAACAATTGAGAAATGTAAGACTCTCAAGGTTAAAACGAAAAGGAACACTTGTTCTCATTTTAACAAATCTCTTCACTCATGCCCATACGATTTCTAAAGTAAATTCAGTATTTTTCTGACATTTCTTTCTTTTTTATCTTTTATCTCATACAATAAACATATAGACAGGCAAAGGGGGAATTTGCATATGATTGCTTATTTTGTTGATTTTGTCATTGTTGCTGCCCTCATCATCGGAATAACAGCATTGATTGGTGTCATTACAAATAGCATTGGTGAAAAACTCTTTGGTGGGAAAGAAAAAATGAAGTTTGTTAACAAAAGTTTAGATGTACAATCCGGTTGGAACCAAGTTGGTGGAAAAGGTATTTATAAAAAACGTACGTATTAAAAAAAGCAGGTAATCACCTGCTTTTTTTCTTATTTTCCTACTGATGCCCATTTGAAGCTTACTTCGCCGCCATATTTATGGTTGTACATATCTTTAATTGTTTCTCTTTGTAAATATGCTCTACCACGTTGATATACTGGAACAATCGCTGCATCATCAAGTAACATTTTTTCTGCTTCAAGTAAGTTTTTCCAGCGAGCATTTACATCGCTTCCATCTTTTTTCGCTTTCGTAATAATCTCATCGTACTTCGGATTAGAATACTTCATTTTATTTTGCGCTCCGTCAGTTACAAACATATCAAGGTATGTAACTGGATCTGGGAAGTCTGCACCCCAACCAGAGAATGACATTACATAATCGCCCGCATCTTCTAATTTTAATTTTTGCGCGAATGGTTGTTGTTTAATTTTCACTGTTAAACCTGGTAAATTCTTTTCTAACTCACCTTTTAAATATTCACCAGTTTTCTTCGATAATTCAACGTCTTCATTTAATAGCTCTAATTCAATTTCATTTTTACCAAGCTCTTTTTTACCAGCTTCCCAATACTTTTTCGCTTCTTTCACATTCGGTTTTACAATATCTCCATTTTCAGCACGGAAATCTTTTTTATCCGGTCCTTTAATGAAATTGTCAGGAATTAATCCGGTCGCTGGCTTAGAACCGTTATTTAATAACGTATCAACGAATGGTTTACGGTCAAAACCAAGTGAAATTGCTTTACGAATATTTTTATTTGCTAAAGCTGGGTCTTTTTGATTTAAACGAAGGAAGAATACAGATGTATCTTCTACTGTTTTGAAATCTGGTTTTCCTTTATATTTATCGATGAACTCTGCTAATAATGTAGCTCGATCGATTGCGTTTGTTTCATATAAGTTAATTGGTGTAGATGTATCTTTTACAATGTTAAAGTTTACTTCCTCAAGCTTCACTTCTTTATTGTCCCAATAAGATGGGCTCTTTGTCATTTTGAAACTACGTTCATGTTGCCAATCACTTAGTGTAAATGGACCGTTGTAAAGTGTTGTATTTGCTTCTAAGCCAAACTTCGCCCCTTGCTCTTTCACATACTTTTCATTAACAGGATAGAAGATTGGATAGACCATTAAATCAACAAGATATGGGATAGAATTATCTAATTCTACTTCTAATGTATGATCATCAATCGCTTTGACGCCTAATTGATCTGGACTCATCTCTTTTTTATTAATTTTCTCTGCATTTTTTATATCGTACATAATATACGCTGATTTCGCAGCTGTATCTGGATTAATTGCTCTTTGCCATGCATACACGAAATCTTTCGCCGTTACAGGATCACCATTTGACCATTTTGCATCTTCACGTAATTTAAATGTATACTTTTTACCGTCTTCTGACTTTTGGAATTCTTTCGCTACACCTGGAACTAATTTATCATCTTTTCCAAGGCGGTATAGACCTTCCATCGTATTGTTCATTACTTTCGAAGAAACTGCATCAGCTGATAATGCTGGGTCCATCGTTGGAATTTCTTGTGTTTCAACTAAGTTTATAACTTGCTTAGCACCGCTTTTACCGCTATCCCCTTTTGCGCTTGCTTGCGGTTCATCTTTTTGATAGCTACATGCCCCTAAAACCATGCTCATTGCTACTGTTGATGCTACAAAAACTGGTATCTTTTTTTTCATACTTCCACCCTCCAAAAAATGTTAGCCCTTTCATTTTCAAACAGAAAGAAATATATGTATGTTCTAATAATTCATATTATACACACAAATATATTCTTTGTATATTTATATTTCTATTTCATTAAAATTTTCTGTTAATATTCAGTGTATTTGTAAACGTTTCATACTACGTTTTTATTGCAGTCAAGTGTTAAAAATAACAAATTTTATAGTTTTTTAAATTATCAGAGAATAACGAAATTTATATCTCATTATATCTTACGTATAATTATTCTTCTTTTTTTGTCATAAAATGAAGGTCCGTTCATATTGAAAATATGTAGGCTAAAATGAGTGCAAAGGATATGAAAGTGTGTTACGATACACTTTGCTAAAAATAGATATCGGTAAAGAGGGGACGGACATGACAGCAATTCGCTCAAAAAACGGGCCAACAGAAAAATTAAGTTTATTCTTATTAACATGGCCTATTTTTCTAGAAGTTTTTCTTTTTATGCTGATGGGGATCGCTGATACTTTCATGTTAAGTGCATTATCAGACGATGCTGTATCTGGGGTTGGTGCAGCAAATCAATACCTCCATATCGCTATTTTAGTACTAGAAGTCATCGGGAATGGCGCAGCTATCGTCGTATCTCAATACCTCGGTTCTAAACGCTTTATGGAAGCATCCAAAATATCAGCATTAGCAGTAACATTAAATTTAGGAGTCGGTCTCGTTATAAGCGCCGGTTTTCTTTTATTTTCAAAACATATGATGATGGCAATGAACTTACAAGATGATGTATTAACGTACGCGCAAAGTTATTTATCCATCGTCGGGGGAGCCATTTTTCTTCAAGCTATTATTAACTCATTAGCTGCAATTATCCGCGTACACGGCTTTACAAAGCAAGCGATGTTTATTTCACTTGGAATGAATATTATTCATATCGCCGGAAACTACGTACTCATTTTTGGGAAATTCGGCTTCCCTGAACTTGGTGTGCAAGGGGCAGCTATTTCTTCCGCCGTCAGCCGGCTAATCGCACTTATTGTGTTCTTCTGGTTACTGTATCGCGTTATGGAATACCGCGTGAAATTGCAATACTACTTCACTTTATCAAAAGAATACGTTGGCAAAATTTTAAAGATCGGCATTCCATCTGCATTTGAACAAGTAATGTACCAAGCTTGCCAAATCGTCTTCCTATACTACGCAACATACTTAGGAACAGAGTCGTTAGCTGCTAGACAATACGCTACCAACATTTCTATGTTCACTTATTTATTCGCCATTGCTATCGGTATGGGAACAGCTATTATCGTTGGACGCCTAGTTGGCGGAAATGAAAAGGATGAAGCATACACTCGTGTATGGAAAAGTGTACAATGGGCGATTGGTGTAACTTTATTTATGGTCATTCTCGTTATTACATTCCGCACACAATTAATGGGACTATTTACGGATAATCCCCATATTATCTCTCTAGGGGCAAGCGTTCTTTTACTAAGTGTACTACTTGAAACAGGACGGACGATGAACATCGTCATCATTAATTCCCTTCGTGCAGCTGGTGATGCGAAATATCCAGTTTTAATCGGCGCATTCTCCATGGTGTTAATGAGCTTACCGCTCGGCTACTTTTTCGTCTTTCAATTAGATATGGGTCTCGTTGGTATTTGGCTAGCGATTGCTATCGACGAATGGACTCGGGCGATTATTATGTTCTTCCGTTGGAGAAGTAGAGCGTGGGAAAATTATGCACTTGTTAAACCGGATGAACAAGAAGATAGTGCTTCTGTTCAAGCGCAGTAGAAAATATACAGGTGATATCCTATAAAACGTACGTTTTATAGGATATCACCACAGTAAATGAAATTATATCGGCGGTTTTTCGAATATATCGACCGCAACTCGAATTATATCGGCGATTCTTTAAATATATCGATTTACCGACAAATATTGATAATAGAAATGTTTTATATAGTAGAAACAGAACTCATAGAAAGTTCCTTTTTTAATAGTTTAAATTAAGTTAATTAGTAGTGACAGCAGTACACATAGAAAAATTACTTAATACTTTTTCAACTGGTTTTAAGAACCGATCCATTCCCTCACGAACAAGCCAAACCTTCTCAACATAACTACTATTAACTCATTTCTCTTACTTTTATCCCGCATTAACGGGCAGTAAGACTCCCACCTCAAAATTCGGAGAATGCGAGGAAGTTAGGTGGGAGATCAACTGCCCGTAAAAGCCTGATTGGTTCAACTAATAATCAGTGGGGGATGAACAAAACCCCCACTGATTAAAGTTTCACTTTATTACAAAAAATAGAGCCATCCTCCTGTAACAGAAGAATGGCTCTACTTTTTTATTGATAGATTTCTTTATATTTCTTATACTCTGCTTCAGAACATAGTACGAAATGTCCTGGGCGAATTTCACGCATTGTTGGTACTTCGCTACCGTATTCATGCTGAGATGGATCGTATACGATACGTTTACGATTGCGCTCATAATCTGGATCTGGAAGCGGAATTGCTGATAATAGTGATTTTGTATATGGATGAATTGGATTCGCATATAACTCTTCACTTGTTGTCAGCTCAACGATTTGACCACGGTACATTACACCAATGCGATCACTAATGTATTTTACCATCGATAAATCATGGGCAATGAATAAGTATGTTAAGCCTTTTTCTCTTTGTAACTGTTTTAGCAAGTTTACAACTTGGGCCTGAATCGATACGTCAAGTGCTGAGATTGGCTCATCAGCAATGATAAATTCAGGTTCTACAGCAAGTGCACGAGCGATACCGATACGTTGACGTTGTCCACCTGAGAATTCATGTGGGAAACGGTTTGCGTGCTCTTTATTTAAACCAACTGTATTTAACAGTTCGTGAACACGGTCCATACGCTCTTTTTTGCTTTTCGCCAATCCGTGAATATCAATACCTTCTGCGATAATATCCCCTACTGTCATACGAGGATTTAATGATGCATATGGATCTTGGAAAATCATTTGCATTTTACGGTTGAATTTCTTCAATTCTGCGCGTGATTTTTTACCATGTACATTTTCACCATCGAACAACACTTCACCAGCAGTTGCATCATATAAACGAATAATCGTTCTTCCAGTTGTCGATTTACCACAACCCGATTCTCCTACAAGACCAAATGTTTCTCCACGGTAAATATCAAATGAAATATCATTAACCGCTTTGACAACACCACCACTCACGTCAAAGTGCTGCTTTACATTTTTCACTTCAATTAATTTCTCACGTTGTTTAGTCATGTTGTTCACCTGCTTTCATTTGAAGAATGCGTTTTTCAACGACTGCCGGCGGTTTTACTTCTGGAGCTTGCTCATGAAGTAACCAAGTTGCCGCATAGTGTGTATCACTTACTTTAAATAAAGGTGGTTCCATTTCAAAATCAATTTTCAGTGCCTGCGGGTTACGTGGTGCAAAAGCATCACCCTTTGGCGGTTTTAATAAGTCAGGAGGCGTTCCGGGAATTGCGTATAGCTCTTCCTCTGAGCCGTCTAAACTTGGCATAGATGCGATTAATCCCCAAGTATACGGATGTTTTGGGTTGTAGAAAATTTCATCAACAGTTCCAATTTCAACAATTTTACCAGCGTACATAACCGCAACTCGGTCCGCAACGTTTGCCACTACACCTAAGTCATGCGTAATGAAAATGATTGCTGCTTCTGTCTTTTGCTGAATGTCTTTCATAAGCTCTAAAATTTGCGCCTGAATTGTAACGTCTAGTGCTGTTGTCGGCTCATCGGCAATTAATAATTTCGGATTACAAGCTAACGCCATCGCAATAACTACACGCTGTCTCATACCACCTGAGAATTGGTGAGGATATTGTTTTAAACGCGCTTCTGGATTTGGAATACCTACAAGGTCGATTAATTCTAACGCAACTTTACGTGCGTCTCCTCTACTCATCCCTTGGTGTTTAATAAGACCTTCCATAATTTGATTCCCAATTGTCATCGTTGGATTTAATGATGTCATTGGATCTTGGAAAATCATTGCGATATCTTTACCACGAACTTGCTGCATTTCTTTTTCCGTTAATTTCGTTAAATCACGACCGTCAAATACAATCTCTCCATTTTTAATACGGCCTGGAGGATTTGGGATTAAACCCATTAGCGCTTTAGAAGTAACTGATTTCCCAGAACCAGACTCTCCTACAATCGCTAATGTTTCCCCTTTTTTTAAATCAAAAGTAACTCCGCGCACTGCTTGTACTTCACCTGCATGTGTATCAAAGGAGACTTGTAAATCTTTTACCTCTAACAATGTTTTCATTTTTGCCTCTCCCCTCTTTTACTTACGCATTTTTGGATCTAACGCATCGCGTAATCCATCTGCCATTAAGTTGAATGCTAGAATTAACATACTGATGACAACCGCAGGGATGAACATCATGTGTGGATACGTTTGAATAGATTTATACCCATCATTTACAAGAGAACCAAGTGACGCAAATGGTGGCTGAATTCCTAAACCGATGAAACTTAAGAACGCTTCACCAAATACCGCTGATGGAATTGTAAACATTGTCATTACGATGATAGGTCCCATTACGTTCGGGATTAAGTGTTTCACAATTAATTGTGTATTTGTTGCACCTAATGTACGAGATGCTAATACATATTCTTGGTTTTTTAACTTTAAGATTTGTCCACGAACAATCCGCGACATTCCTATCCAACCTGTAATCGCCATCGCGAGTGTAATAGACCAAATACCTGATCCCATAATGATTACCATTAAAATAACGATGATTAAGTATGGAATACCGTTAATAATCTCCATAATACGTTGCATAATATTATCTACTCTGCCGCCGTAGAATGCTGAAATACCTCCGTATGCAACCCCAATTACTAAGTCAATTGCTGCTGCTAAAAGAGCGATATATAATGATACGCGTGTACCTTCCCATGTTCTTGTCCATAAGTCACGGCCAAGATCATCTGTACCAAACCAGAAGTACTCTTTAATATCACGTTTTGCATATTGGTCAACACCATATTGATCTGTACCGTCAAATGGTAACCAATGAACATTTTCAATAACTGGAATTTTTGGTGGTAATTTCGCACGACCTAAATCTTGCTCTTTATACGAGTGTTTACTTACCATCGGTCCAAAAATCGCTAATAGTGCAATGAGTACTAATAATACAAGGCCAAGCATCGCACCTTTATGTTGGAACAAACGTCTTCTTACATCTTGCCAAAACGTTAAGCTTGGACGGGCAATGACTTCATTATCAACATTATTTTGATTGGCTTGTTGAAATAAATCTGGAGATAATTTTTGTACATCTTTCATCATTTTTTCCCTCCCGCTAAACGAATACGAGGATCAATAATTCCGTATAAAATATCGACAATGAAAATAACTAAAATGAAGATTGCACTATAGAAAATCGTAGTTCCCATAATAACTGTATAGTCATTTAAAGTAATCGATTTAACGAATTGTTCCCCAAGTCCAGGTACAGCATAAATTTGCTCGATAACAAGTGTTCCTGTAATTAATGCCGCAACCATTGGTCCTAAAATTGTTACAACTGGAATTAACGCGTTACGAAGTGCGTGTTTTACAATGATAACACCTTGACTAATCCCTTTTGCTTTCGCTGTTAAAATATAGTCAGACTGCATAACTTCAATTAATTCTGCACGAGAGAAACGTGCGATTGTTGCGATAACTGACATCGATAATGCAATTGTAGGCATTACAGTAAACTCTGGTCCTTTCCAGAATGCTACTGGGAACCAACCAAGTTTTACCCCTACGAAATATTGTAGTAATGCGGCGAATACGAATGATGGTACCGACATTCCGAGTACCGAAATAACTGTTGCACCATAATCGACCCACGTATTGTTACGAAGTGCCGCAACGATTCCTAAAATTAACCCGATAAATGATCCTAATATAATCGCTTGTAAACCAAGTTGTGCCGATGGTCCAATACGATCCACAATCATATCTGTTACTGGGCGGTTATCATATTGGAATGATACCCCTAAATCACCTTTTGCTAAGTTACCTAAATAACGTGCATATTGAACTGGCACTGGATCATTTAAACCATATTTTTCAAGAATGATTTCTTTTTGTGCCGGCGATAGTTTCTCCTGGTTTTTAAGCGGAGAACCCGGAAGCAATTTCATCAAGAAGAAAGTCAGTGTAGTAATTAAAAATAATGTCAAAGCCATGTACACGAAACGTTTTAATACATAACGTCCCATAGTCAAGCACCTCCCCGTTTTTCTCAAAAGCAATAAGATAGTTTTAAATATTCTTACTTTTATTTTTTTAAAATAAGAGCATATGCCCATCATAGGCATATACCCTTGTAAACGATGGAAAAAAGATTATTTTTGTTCAACAGATGCCCATTTGTAAGTTAATTTACCACCATAATTAATTGGGATAATATCTTTTACAGCACCTTTTACCACATATGCTGAACCTTTTTGGAAGATCGGAGCAATAACTGCATCCTCTTTAATTAATATTTTCTCTACTTCTAAAAGGTTGTTCCAGCGAGCTTGTAAATCTTTTGTATCTGTTTTTGCTTTTAGAATTAGCTCATCATATTTCGGATTAGAATATCCTGTTTTATTTTGTGAACCATTCGTAACAAACATATCTAAATATGAGATTGGATCTGGGAAGTCTGGAGCCCAAATACCAAACGCCATATCATATTGCTGAGAGTCTTCTAACTTATTTTTTTGCGCGAATGGCTGCTGTTTAATTTTAATCGTTAAACCAGGTAAGTTCTTTTCCATCTCACCTTTTAAGAATTCGCCAATTTTTTTAGCATCTTCATTATCAAAGCTTAAGAATTCTAGTTCGATTTTATCAGTGCCAAGCTCTTTCTTCGCTGTTTCCCAAAGTTTTTTCGCTTCTTTTGAATCCGTTTCAACTAGATTTCCATTTTCAGCACGGAAGTCTTTTTTATTCGGACCTTCAGCGAAATCTTTTCCAACAAATCCGTAAGCACCGATTGCACCGTTGTTTAAAATAACTTTTGCAATGTTATCACGGTCAAAGGACATCGAAATTGCTTTTCTTAAGTTTTTATTACTTAAATACTTATTATTTTGATTAAATCTTAAATAGGCAACTCCAGCTTCTTTTCGTGTTTGGAACTCTGGATTTTGTCTAAACTTATCAACAAATTCCGATGTTAGAACCGCACGATCAATCGCATTTGTCTCATATAAATTTACATCAGTTGATGTGTTTTTTACAATATTGAAATTAATTTCTTCAATTTTAACCGTTTTGTTATCCCAATATGATGGGTTCTTCTTAAATTGGAAGCTTTGTTCATGTTTCCAATCACTCATAACGAATGGCCCGTTATATAATGTTGTATTTGCCTCTAAACCAAACTTATCACCTTGTGATTTCACAAAATTTTCATTTAGTGGGTAAAATACTGGATAAACTGTTAAATCAATAAAGTAAGGAACAGGATTGTCTAATTCCACTTCTAATGTATAATCATCAATCGCTTTTACACCTAATTGGTCAGCTGGTAATTCTCTTTTATGAATTTTTTCTGCATTTTTAATATCAAACATAATGTACGAATACGTCGCTTTTGTATCTGGATTTACTGCTCTTTTCCATGAATACACAAAATCTTTCGCTGTTACAGGTTCCCCATTCGACCATTTCGCATCTTTTCTTAATTTGAATATGTATTTTTTACCATCGTCCAACTTTTGAACATCTTCAGCAACCCCAGGCATTCTCTTTTGATCTTTGCCAGTACGATATAAACCTTCCATCGTATTATTTAATGCTGTTGAAGACGCAGAATCTGACGCTAATGATGCATCCATTGATGGAATTTCAGATAACTCTGTTAAATTAAGAATCTGTTTTCCGTTACTACTACTAGTAGCGGTTTCTTTTCCTTTTGCTTTAGCGTCCTCTTTCTGATAGCTACACGCGCCAAGCAACATACTTGCAGTTAAAGTTGATGCAAGTAATAACGGTATCTTTTTCTTCATGTTGTGTTGCCTCCCCTAATTGCACTTCCTGTACCCTCACTTGTAAAAAACCAGAATTGAAAGAATAATCTCCAAGTTTCTACAATTTTCATTATACATATAATATGACGATTGTGAATATAGTTTTTTGTTTTTTTGTTAAAATTTTTAATAAAATGCTAATATTTTTATTTTTTTGTAAAGGAATACGTTAACATTGATACCATCATCTTGAAATTAGAACTCCAATTGCGTATAATTTTCAAAAAATTATTTATATTACTTATTATAACTTTTATAGTATAATAATTCTAGTAATATTTTGACGGAGGGGAATATTTTGAATAAAGTTTTTTTTCATACTTGTATACTATTTTTTGTAGCGATAATCGCTTCTAGTGTTGGCGCATTCCTCGTTTCTTCTCAGTTTTTGTTGAATTTTGTCAACATTTCATTCTATATCGCATTGTTTTTTATTCTTATAGGTGGTTTTTTATTCATATTTCAAAATGGATTTTTTAACGTAACAATTTACGCATTCCAAAGAGTATTTGGTACGAATAAAAAAATTGACTCTTTAATTGAAGAAGCAGAGGAACCTATCGATAAGAAAGAACGTATTTATACAACATATTCATTCAAATGGACGTATCCGATTTGTATTACTGGTATCGTGCTTGGGTTGTTCTCGACTCTCATTAGCTTTACTATTTTGATGTAGTTTGCAAACACTATTCCATATGATATAATAATCAGCAAAACATTTTGTTATAAAACTTTAGTTCTTTCATATTAAAAGGGCTCAGTTAAAAATAAATAAATTTATATGTATGCGATGATAGAGAAGAGTACATATTGAAGCAATTTCAGAGAGCTTGTGGCTGGTGTGAACAAGTAATTGCACAATATGGAATGGGCTTTTGAGCACCAAACCGAACCGAGAGTAGTAGGCTTTGGCGTTATATCCAGACGTTATTATGGATCTGAGAGATTTCACAGCTGTGAAATAATTAGGGTGGTACCGCGGTCCATTCGTCCCTATGTAATTTGGGATGAATGGGCTTTTTTGTATGCCTTCTCTTCCCCATCACACATTCAATTTTAGGAGGAATTACTTATGTCAGTTATCTTTTCTGGTATTCAGCCAAGCGGAACGATTACACTTGGAAACTATTTAGGGGCTATGAAGCAATTTACAGAGCTTCAAAACGAACACGACTGCTATTTCTGTATCGTAAACCAACATGCAATTACAGTACCTCAAGACCCTGTACAACTTCGCAAAAACATCCGCAGTCTTGCTGCACTATATGTTGCATGCGGCATCGATCCTGAAAAAGCTACTTTATTTGTACAATCAGAAGTACCAGCACACGCTCAGCTAGGATGGATTATGCAATCTGTTGCATACGTTGGAGAATTAGAACGTATGACACAATATAAAGATAAATCTTCTGGAAGAGATTCAGTTCCAGCAGGATTACTTACGTATCCACCATTAATGGCTGC
This sequence comes from Bacillus cereus group sp. BfR-BA-01310, assembly GCF_022664325.1. Classification (NCBI taxonomy): domain Bacteria; kingdom Bacillati; phylum Bacillota; class Bacilli; order Caryophanales; family Bacillaceae; genus Bacillus; species Bacillus cereus group sp. BfR-BA-01310. The sequence goes on from NZ_JAKUHD010000004.1 coordinate 197,112, forward strand.
TGATATTTTACTTTATAACACAGAAATCGTACCAGTTGGTGACGACCAAAAGCAACATATCGAATTAACACGTGATCTAGCAGAACGTTTCAACAAACGTTACCGTGAAATCTTCACAATGCCTGAAATTCGTATTCCAAAAGTAGGAGCTCGCGTTATGTCATTAACAGAACCTACGAAAAAAATGAGTAAATCTGATCCGAATCCAAAATCAATGATCAGTATGCTTGATGAACCAAAAACAATCGAAAAGAAAATTAAAAGTGCCGTAACTGACTCTGAAGGTATCGTTAAATTTGATAAAGAAAACAAACCTGGAATTTCTAACTTATTAACAATTTACTCTTCATTCTCTGGCAAAACAGTTGAAGAAATAGAAGCAATGTACGATGGAAAAGGATACGGCGACTTCAAAGGTGACCTAGCACAAGTAGTTGTGGACGCAATTCGCCCAATCCAAGACAAATATAACGAACTAATCAACTCCCCAGAACTAGACGAAATTCTAGACAAAGGTGCCGAAAAAGCAAACCGAGTTGCATTCAAACAACTACGCAAAGTAGAAAACGCAATGGGACTAAGCAGAAAACGTAGATAACATATAAGGCGGAGGCGGCTCGTTCAGAATGCGAGGGGGATGGAGCTCCTGACGTAGAGGTGTTTTTTACCTCGCAGGAAGACCGCGAAACCACCGAACATTCTTGCCGCCGGAGCTGGATTAACTTATAAAGCGGAGGCGACTGTTTAGCCCTGACGGATAAGGTTCTTTCCCACAGAAGGTGCTTTTTGCCTTCTCGTGGGAAAGGCTCTTAGACGCGAAGGGTTAGGAGCCAGAGCTGGATTTCATTATAAAGCGGAAGCGGTTCGTTCAGCTCTGATTAGCTAAGGCTCTTTCGCATAAAAGACGCTTTTGGTCTTCTTATGCGGAAGGTTCTTAGGCACGAAGAGCTTGCCGACTCCATAAAAAAAACCGCCAATTGGCGGTTTTTTAATTTACCTTCTGCTCATTTTCCATTTCCCATAACTTTTCAAAAAACGGCTGTCCTTTCACTAAGCGCTCACATAATTGCTCGTGCTTCTCGGACCATCCCGCTTTCGCTTCCTCATAAAGCTTAGCCCAAACATCTTCAAACTCCATATGTTGGACCATTCCGTACGCCGATGGATCCCACTCTGTGAACCAATAGCGAATTTCAGCTGGATTTTTCGTTGTATGTAATTGATCTAACGCCATAAATAATAATTGTTTTAACTGTCGTTCTTTGCGAGTTAGGCCGTTCATGATGAAAGGCGACGGCGATAAAATGTGATGTTCTTTTTCAATTTTTTCCACTTGGAACTCATACTTTTCTGCCTGCACATTTTCTACCATCTCATATACCATCTGTTCTTGACGAGGTATAAGCCTACTTTTTCTAATTGGCACATTATAGCCGATTGAATCAATCGCAATAATTCCTTTTCCATCTGTAACAACAAAACAATACTCTTGTTGCAAACGTTCGTGATTTTTACGAATATAAGCCTTATGATGTACGTCTTCCAATAATTTTTGCGGAAGCTCTAACAATTCGTTCTCGATGTAATGATATAATGTAGAATCTACTTTTAATAATGGCACTTGATCTAATAGCTCAATCGTATCATCTTTCCGCCATTCGTAAAAATGACAAACGTTATACCCATTCTCTTCACCTTCAAACCAATTTACCCATACATCATGCAGATATAACATTCTCTACCCCTCACTTCACTACTGTTTGTACCAATCATTATGTTCATTTTTGCTTAACTTTATTCCACTTTAGGAAATATATTCTAATTATTATTTTTTCTTCTATAATATTAAAAAAACAGGAGATATAGCTCCTGTTTTTTCATGAAACATGAAATGTATTTGCTTTACTCAATATTTCTTTCGCATCTATAGATAATAAAGAAAGTGTATCCTCTCCTTCAAACGCTACACAATCTTTTACAATATAAAATCCAAGTGCATAGCCAAGCATTTTCGGGTAGGAATGAAGTCCATTTAATAAAATGTCATGCTCCTTTGTTCCTCGTTTTATGCTTATTCTTTCTTGTACAACGTTTTGCCAATAATAAATCGCTTCTTCTTTTGAAAGATACGTCGTCCACGGTGCATTATTTTTTTCTGTATATCTTTCCGTTACTGCCTGTTCAGCTAATCCTTCCATAATCATCGTATCAAGTAATGTATATTCCGTTTCTTTCGTCTCAATTTGATGTAACCTGCATATGTGGTGATATTCATGTGTCAATAACACTTTTAATTCTTCCACCGAATTCCGTCCACATACGAATAAGAAAATAACGTGGCGCATAGATAAGCCAGCCTTCCCGTTATACTCTTCTTGTACAGTTCGATTATAGGAATCTGATAACAAAATAAAGATAGGGACATCTGGCCCTTTTAGCCAACTTTTCAATTTTTCATACTCCATGCTAAGTTCTTTCCAAATTTCTTTTTTCTCTAATTCTTTAATTTCCTGTTCTCCCCGCATTACTGGGCGATACATACCTTTAGAAATTAAAAAGCGATACAGCCTCTCTTTTGGCAATGGAATATACTTCGTAAATTTCTCACAAATCTTTTCTGGACGTCCATAATATAGATGTAACCACTCGGCTGTTTCAATAACCCCCATCTTTATCCCTCCTTTTTCTTATGTATATGCAAAAGGAGAAAAAGGCGTAAAAATAAATAAGGTGTTTTTTCGCAATATGTTACGAAAAAACACCTTATTTCATCTATTATTTATACGATTTAAATACTAATACTGCGTTATGACCACCGAATCCTAGTGAGTTACTTAATACTGTGTTTACTTCTTGTTGTCTCGCTTTATTCGGTACGTAATCTAAATCGCAATCTGGATCTGGCGTTTCATAGTTAATCGTCGGAGGAATCACTCCGTCTGTAATTGTTTTAATAGAGAAGATCGCTTCAACAGCACCAGCCGCTCCTAATAAATGACCTGTCATTGATTTCGTCGAGCTAATTGCTACTTTATATGCATGCTCACCGAAAGTTTCTTTAATTGCCATCGTTTCATACTTTTCATTTGCATCTGTACTTGTACCATGTGCATTAATGTAATCAATATCTTCTGGCTCTAGACCTGCATCAGCTAAAGCTTGACGCATCGCACGAACTCCACCTTCACCGCCAGGAGCAGGCATTGTAATATGGAACGCATCACCAGTTGCACCGTAACCAGCGATTTCCGCATAAATGTGAGCACCACGTGCTAATGCGTGCTCTAATTCTTCAAGAATAAGAATTCCTGATCCTTCACCCATTACGAAACCGCTACGGTTTTTATCGAACGGACGGCAAGCCGTTGCTGGATCTTCATTAAATGTTAATGCTTTCGCTGAACAAAATCCAGCGAATGCCATACTTGTTAACGGTGCTTCTGCTCCCCCCGTTATCATTGCATCGGCATCACCGCGCTGAATGGCTTTAAATGCATCACCAATTGAGTTTGCCCCAGATGCACAAGCTGTTACAGAGCAAGTATTAATTCCTTTCGCTCCTGTAGCAATTGATACTTGACCTGCTGCCATATCTGGAATCATCATTGGTACGAAAAATGGACTCACACGTCGCGGACCTTTTTCAGTAAAAATCTTAAATTGTTCTTCGTATGTTTCCATACCACCAATACCAGAACCTACCCATACACCAATGCGTGGAGCATTTTCTTCTGTAATTTCAAGCTTCGCATCTGCAACTGCCATTTTCGCTGCTGCTACTGCATATTGCGTAAAACGGTCCATACGGCGAGCTTCTTTTTTATCCATATATTTTTCGACTTCAAAGTCGTTAATTTCTGCTGCTACTTTTGCTGGAAACAGTTCTGGATCTATTCTTGTAAGTCTTCCAATTCCAGATACACCGTTTTTAATATTTTCCCAAGCTGTTTCAACATCTGTTCCGATTGGTGTAACAGCACCTAATCCTGTAATTACGACCCTCTTTTTTTCCATACAAAATACACTCCTTTTTTTCTCTCAGTCCTTATTTACCCCAACGAAGAGCTACTGCTCCCCATGTTAAGCCGCCGCCAAAACCGACTAGTATAATTAAATCGCCATCTTGAATACGTCCATTTTGCAATTCCTCTACCATTGCAATTGGAATTGAAGAAGCCGATGTATTACCGAACTTTTCAATTGTCATACTCATTTTTTCTTTCGGTAAATTTAATCTCTCTCTTGCAGATTCCATAATACGAATATTCGCTTGATGCGGTACTAAAAAGTCCACATCCTCTTTCGTAAGTCCTGCTTTTTCTAACACGCGCAGACAAGAATCACCAAGTTGACGAACCGCAAATTTAAAGACTTCTCGTCCGTTCATCATAACATACTCGTCTTGATAAAGATGCTTACCGCCACTTCCGTCCGCTCCTAATTCGAATGAAAGTACACCTTTTCCTTCCGAAACAGCTCCCATTACGATAGCGCCTGCTCCGTCCCCAAATAGTACTGCTGTATTTCGGTCGTTCCAGTCTACAATTTTAGATAGTTTGTCACTTCCAACTACTAATATATTTTTGTAAGTTCCCGTTTGAATAAATTGCTGCGCTGTAATCATTCCGTACATAAAGCCCGCACACGCTGCGCTTAAATCCATTGCAGCTGCATGTTTTGCGCCAATCGCTTCTTGGATTACACAAGCAACTGCTGGGAATGAGCGATCCGGCGTTACTGTTGCCACTAAAATAAGATCGATATCCTCTCCGCTAACCCCTGCATCTTCAAGTGCTTTTTTAGAAGCCTCTACCGCCATATATGACGTATCTATTGTATCATCGGCAATGCGTCTTTCTGCAATTCCCGTTCTCGTACGAATCCATTCATCAGATGTATCTACGATTTTCTCTAAATCGTGATTTGTGACTACTTTTTCTGGCACATATCTTCCGATCCCTAAAATGCCTACGTTCACATCGCAGCCCTCCGTTTTATATCAATTATTATGACTTGGTACTAATTTTAAAACATAAATGTACTTTTGTCTAGAATATATTTCAGCTAAAAAAAATAAAGCCAACGTATTATCAACTTTATTTTTCATTAAAAGAAACAGAAAAATCACTGTCCTTTCAAAAGATAAACTTCCCCATACTTTTGACCTTACTCCGCCCGAGACAAAAAAAGGGCCCTAACCACTTCTTCTCACGGCTCAAGCCTCTCTCCCCTCAACTACCTCACCCCTCTGATTTTCCCCGATCGAGACAAAAAAAGCCCTAACCGCTTCTTCTCACGGTTCGAGCCTCTCTCCCCTCCAAAAAAGAAGGTTTTGGTTTTATTCTTTATCCGCTTTCCCAAGCTCATATGCTTCGCTCATTACTTTCATCAATAACTCTAACACCGGCTGTGCTTTCTCCATATCAAGTGCAATTCCGTTATCATCTAAAATTGCCTTCGCTTCTGGTAAATGCTTCATCGCGATTTGTAAAAATTGCATGCTTTTTTCATTCATATTATTTCTTCCTCTCTATAAAAAGCTCTCATTCCATTATCCATACAATAGTGTAACACGTGTTTTAGCCCTCGTATAACTCTTTATATTTTTTCATATGTGCCAATTGTTTATTTAAACCGAATTCTAATGGTGTGTTTCTTTTAATAGAAATAATCTCTATAGCTTCATCTCTTACTTCCACATTTTTTTTATTTACTTTATCATCTGCATGCAACAGGGTCATACCTTTTTCCCATAATGCTTCTTTTCCACTAAGTAAATTATATACACCAAGATGCTTTACATTCGTTCCATTTTCCCATAAGTATTCACATACATCTTCAACGTAAAGTAAATCGCTTCCTTTTTCTTCATTCATACAATGGCACTCTTTCTCATCGAGTTCTGATAAGATGAGCTGATGATACATCATAAATGATGGTTGCCACGGTCCATATAATGTAGGAACTCGAAATACACTATATTGCAGTTCTCCTTTCTTCAACCCTTCTTCTACTTTCGAAAATAGACGTTTATTTTCGGATTCTTCAGTGCTCCCTATTTCAATAGAAGAAATTAAATTTAACTTTACTTTATTTTTTTTACACAGCCTTACAATACGCTTTAAATATTGTAATATGACCCTTTCATTCCGAAATCCACTTTGCTGATTCGGCTCATACAAGCAAAAGTAAACCGTATCAAAACTATCTTCTTCTACTACCCGCCATCCGTCTTCATCCCTGATAGAATAGTACGTAAACAACGCATTTCGTCCAATTAAAAATAATTTCTCTTCATTAATTTTCGTCATACCATCTAAATCATCAAAATCAAGCCCATACACTTCCACTTCTTCTGCGATCATTTTATTCACAAGGTGATAACCTACAAACGTAAGTGCACCTATAATAAGCACGCGTTTCATATCACCAGCCCTTTCTCCTTTAAACAAATAGCTCCTCATTTATGTATATGGGAGCTTCACAATTCTTCTTCATATTTTTTAAAGAAATCACACGTTTGCCTAACCATTTTATATTTCACATCCTGTAGATGGAATAAGACGGAGGTATCACATTGTTTTAATTGCCTCATTTGCTCATATTTACGTAATAATTGTTTTCTCCCTCTTTTTTCTTGTGTGGATACGAAAATTTTAACCGGTACACAAGAAGGAAGATATGCAAATGATTTCTTATTTATTTTTGATTCCAACTCTGCTTCTTTTGACTCGTATGCCAAACTTAATTCTTTAACTAATCTTTTATAAAAAAACTTGTGTTCCTTCTCAAATTCCACATATTCTGGTAAATCTAAACAAGGATTTAACATAACGACAGATCGTATACATTCAGGGTATTTGTTCATCATCTCAAGCGCTACAAGCGCCCCCATACCATCTGCCATAATGTGCATTTTCGCATTTAATGTCTCTTTTCTTAGAACGACATCATATAAACGCTTTGCCAGACGAACAGATTGATCGTTTCCCCAATGCCTTCCGTATAAATTAGATGAAAAGACCGTGTAGCCCCTTTCAATAAGGCCATTTAAAAAACAAGCTCTTCCCGCATGCTGTGTCCATAAACTTGTACCATTCTCAATGAAATAGTTATAGTCCCCAAGGAGCATAACAGAAAATCCATTTGGCTTCTCCGGTAAATACATTACACTTGGTTCTTTTTCTAAGTAAAAGAAACGTTCCGTAATACTCATTTTTCTCCCGCCTTATTTTCTAAACGTATAAAACCACTCTTTTATACTGTATGAACAGAATGCAAATTTGCGTTGAAAAATCTACAAATATTTTTCTATATTCTTTTTTCAATTGTGTTACAATAAGGACAGATTGAACGAATAGAGGTGTAAAATATGCGTTTTATTTGGGCATTAATTTGGTCGTTCTTGCTTGTACATATGATGAGCTATGTAATCGGCTCTATGACTGGCGGTGCATACGATTTTAACCTAGCGTCTATTTTCTCAGTTGTTCTTGCGGTATTAGTATTAGCGATTTCAGCTGCAATTCCAAACGAGCCAGTAGAACAACACTAAAAAGAGTCCGGATTTTATCCGAACTCTTTTTTTATTTCACATGAACGACTAATTCGTTATTTTCTACATCAACAACTACGTGACTATTATCAGTAATCGTTCCTGCAATTAATTCTCGTGCTAATTTTGTTTCCACTTGACGTTGTACGTATCTTTTCAATGGACGAGCTCCGTACATCGGATCAAAGCCGGCTTCTACAACGAATTCTTTCGCAGAGTCTGTTAATTCTACAGTAATGTGACGGTCAGCTAAACGACCTTGTAATTCTTTTACAATTTTATCAACAATACCTTTAATTTCATTCGTTGTAAGAGGTTTGAATAAAATAATTTCATCGACACGGTTTAAAAACTCTGGTCGGAAATGTCCTCGTAATTGTCCCATAACAAGGTCTCGTGATTCTTCTTTAATAGAACCATCCTCTTCTAACCCTTCTAATAAATGCGCAGATCCAATATTTGAAGTCATAATAATGACCGTGTTTTTAAAGTCTACTGTACGTCCTTGTGAATCTGTAATGCGCCCATCGTCTAGCATTTGTAATAAAATATTAAATACTTCTGGATGTGCTTTTTCGATTTCGTCTAACAAAATAACAGAATACGGTTTACGTCTTACTGCTTCCGTTAATTGACCGCCCTCTTCATATCCAACATATCCAGGAGGCGCACCGATTAAGCGTGACACAGCGTGTTTTTCCATGTACTCAGACATATCGATACGAATCATTTGCTCTTCGCTATCAAATAACGTTTGTGCTAACGTTTTTGCAAGCTCTGTTTTACCTACACCCGTAGGACCTAAGAAAATGAATGAACCAATTGGACGATTCGGATCTTTAATGCCAGCGCGAGCACGAAGAACTGCATCTGATACTAAGCTTACTGCTTCTTCTTGTCCGATTACACGCTCTGATAAAATTTGCTCTAAGCGTAGTAATTTCTCGCGTTCGCCTTCAACGAGTTTTGCGACAGGAATACCAGTCCATCGTGAAACAATATCTGCAATTTCTTCTTCACTTACTTCCTCACGTAATAAACGATTTTCTTGTTTATTATGCGCGCCCATTTCTTCTGCTTCTTTTAACTCTTTTTCGATAGCTGGAATTTTTCCGTGGCGAAGCTCAGCTGCTTTATTTAAATCGTAATTACCTTCTGCTTCTTCTAATTCACGGCGCAAGCGCTCTAAATGTTCACGTAAGTCACGAACTTTGTGAATGTCTTCTTTTTCTTTCTCCCATTTTGCTCTCATGCCACTTGCAACTTCTTTTAAATCCGATAATTCACGTTGTAATGTTTTTAGACGTTCTTGGCTACCAAGATCCTTTTCTTTCCCAAGGGCAGCTTCTTCAATTTCTAACTGCATAATGCGGCGCGTTACTTCATCTAATTCTGTTGGCATAGAATCAATTTCTGTTCGAATTGTTGCACAAGCTTCATCAACAAGGTCAATTGCTTTATCTGGTAAAAAGCGATCTGAAATATATCGATCTGATAACACTGATGCCGCTACAATTGCACGGTCATGAATATTTACACCGTGATAAATTTCAAAACGCTCTTTTAAACCACGTAAAATTGAAATTGTATCCTCAACAGTTGGCTCTTCTGCTAATACTTGTTGGAAACGTCTTTCTAACGCTGGATCCTTCTCGATATATTTACGATATTCATCTAACGTTGTTGCCCCGATACAATGCAGTTCACCACGAGCAAGCATTGGTTTTAACATATTTCCTGCATCCATTGCTCCTTCTGTTTTACCAGCCCCTACAATTGTATGAAGTTCATCAATGAATAATAAAATGCGGCCTTCGCTCTTTTTAATTTCATTTAATACAGCTTGCAGACGTTCTTCAAACTCACCGCGGAATTTTGCTCCAGCTACGAGCGCACTCATATCTAAAGCGAAAATTGTTCTATCTTTTAACCCTTCTGGTACATCTTTTTTCACGATACGCTGCGCTAATCCTTCAACGATTGCCGTTTTACCAACACCTGGTTCCCCGATTAAAACAGGGTTATTTTTCGTTTTGCGTGAAAGAATGCGGATTACACGGCGAATTTCACTATCTCGGCCAATAACAGGGTCAATTTTCCCCGCTCTTACTTCAGCCACTAAATCACGGCCATATTTTTCTAACGCTTCATAAGTTGCTTCTGGATTTTGACTAGTCACTCTTTGATTCCCCCGAACTGTCATTAAAGACTGTAATAAAGTATCTTTTGTAATGTTACATTTTATAAATAATTGATTTATATCGCCCTTTTCTTCACAAAAGGCAAGTAATACATGTTCTATTGAAATATAATCATCTTGCAATTTTTCTGCTTCAGCCCCTGCCCTAACAAGCAGTTGTTGCAAAGCACCCGTTATATACAATTTCCCTGCTTCTGCCCCGCCTCCAGTTACAGAAGGCTTTTTCTTAATTAAACTTTCTACACCTGTTTTTAATGCTTCTATATCGACATTCATTTTTTGAAAAATACGTACTGCTAATCCATCTTGCTGCTCTAATAATGTAAGCAATAGATGAACAGTATCTACTTCTTGATGATGATGAGATACCGCTAAAGATTGAGCACTCATAATCGCTTCTTGTGTTTTCGTTGTCATTTGATTTAAGTCCATCTTTACAGCCCTCCAAATGTTTGACTTTCTTTGACCTTTGATTTGATTATACGCCAACTTACTTTTTTATACAATAAATTTGCTTATGTATTTCAAACTTATTATCGGAAAAAGAAAAAGGTAACATTCATTTTCCAAATCAAAAAAGCCGCAATAACTATTGCGGCTTCTGTTACGGTTTTCTTTTATATGCCCACTGACGGTTATGATTTGTATTCTCTGGAAACCTCTCCCCGACAGTTAATTTCACCATTTGCGGATCCTTTACCATACTTCCCGTTTCACCAATTTCTACATAAATACCATCATTTGGTGCTTTTTGCCCAGAACGAAACCTACGATTTTGTCCCATTTTCATTCTCCTTCCATGACGTCTTGCCTCATTAGTATATCCATTTTAAAAGAAAGCTTTTCTGTCATGTTTAGGAAACAAGTACTACTGTTTATCCACTTACATATATAATTACACAAGCTTAAGCAGGAATCTCCGTTATATTTGTTGAAAAAAAAGAAACCAACCTATCTTTAGGCTAGTTTCAAAGGAGAGTCAAACATATACGAGAAGATTACATGTTCATTATATGTCTCATCGCCCAAGTAATGTAACCCTTTTCACAAATTGTACATAATGAAAGAAACATTGTTTGAACTTTCTAAAAAGATGTTGACTTTTCCTAATTTCCAGCGAGAAATAGTGGACACCACCGCACTTTGCGACGTAAGATGGATATATAGTGAAACTTCCATCTACGGTGGTTTCACCTAGCCCAACCTCTTATTTCTGCATATTAAAAACGGAAATACAGATAGACACAAAAAAATTATTATAAGAGGTGAAATTATGAACAAACAACATTTAATCGCATTAGACTTAGACGGAACACTATTAACAGACAACAAAATAATTTCTCCAAGAACTAAAAACACAATTGCAAAAGCAAAAGAACAAGGACATATTGTCGTTATTTCAACAGGGCGTCCATTCCGCGCTAGTTACGATTATTATAAAGAGCTTAGTCTTAATACACCAATCGTAAACTTCAATGGAGCTTACGTGCATCACCCTCTTGATTCAAGTTGGGGAACACACCACTCTCCTCTTGAACTTTCAACAGCGCAAGAAATCGTCCGAGCTTGCTTTGATTTTGGCGTGAAAAATGTATATGCCGAAGTCATGGATGATGTGTATGTTCGTGAAATTGATGAAGATAAAAAACATATTTTTGAATTCGGTTCTCCAAAGATTTTCACAGGAGATTTATTAAATATTTTAAACGACCATCCAACTTGCTTATTAATCGACGCACATGACGAGCATTCCGCTGCAATTCGTCAGCATTTAACAGATATGCATGCTGAAGTAATTGACCATCGAAAATGGGGTGCACCTTGGCCAATTATTGAAATTGTAAAAAGCGGACTAAATAAAGCTGTCGGATTACAAAAAATCTCAGGTCATTACAACATTCCAAAAGAGCGAATCATCGCTTTCGGTGATGAGGATAACGACTTTGAAATGATCGAATTTGCTGGTCATGGAATTGCAATGGGAAATGCGATCCCTGAATTAAAATCACTCGCAAACCACACAACATTAACAAACGAAGAAGATGGTATCGCTCTATATTTAGAAGAGGTTCTTGGATTGTAATCTAAAAATTCCCTGCTTATAGTTTCTCGCAAAACGCTCATACTATTATTAGACGCGAAAAAGCGCGTCAATTGTTTTCAGCTAAATAAAGGGGGTTTTTCGAATGGGTAAAAAGAACAAATCAAAACGTTTTATCCAACAAGGAGCCGATGCTGTTATGAAGCATGATGCAAGATTCCCGTACAGAGGTACATTAGCTGAGGCAGAAAAAGCAAGAAGTAACTCTTCTCTTGGAGGGGTTTAAATGGGGAACTTACTATTCCAACAAGCTAGAGACGCTGTTGCAAATGCCGTTTCTTGTTCAAGCGGTGCTGAACAACAGGAACTCGTTTATAGGGCAAAAAACGCTTTGCACTCTGCTTACGCAAACTCTTCAACTGCTGAAAAAGTTCAGCTACATGAAATGCAGGAGCAATTGCAAAACATTACGAATTCACATTAAAAAAGAGGACCAGCTTTGGTCCTCTTTAATCTTTTCTAAACAATCCAAACACTCCGACCGTTTGCAGTATATTTGTAAATGCACCTGGGTCCACTTGTTTAATGACCCTCTCTAATTCGTATAACTCGTAACGAGTAATAACAATCATTAACATTTCTTTATTTTCATTTGTATACGCACCTGTTGCTGGTATAGTTGTAATCCCTCTCACCAAACGAGAATGAATCGCTTTTCGCACATCCGCTCCATTCTTCGTAACAATTAATGCGGTAATCTTCACATGACGAGTATGAATTGCATCAATAATTCGCGTCGATACATACAAAGTGACCAAAGTATATAACGCTTTTTCCCATCCGTATACGTAACCAGCAGCGATAATGATAAGTGCATTAAAGAAGAAAAAGTACGTACCGACAGGCTTATCTTTTATCTTTGATAAAATCATGGCGATAATATCTAAGCCACCTGTAGAGGCGCCCCACTTTAAAGCAATTCCTACCCCAATAGCTGAAATAATACCACCAAAAATGGCATTTAATATTATATCGTTCGAAACCGCTCTAACTGGGATAATTTCTAAAAACAAAGTCATAAATATAACGCAAAGAAAACTAAAAAATGTAAAAGCCTTCCCAACCTTTTTCCAAGCCAAAATAACGACAGGAATATTAAATAAACTAAACAATACCCCCGTAGATATATGAATAGACAAAAAGTCACCTAATATTTGTGATAATAACTGAGACAATCCAGCAAAGCCACTCGCATATACTTTCGCTGGTGTTAAAAATAAATTCATCCCAATCGCATTTAATAAGCCTGCAATAATTACGACGACTAACTTCTTAATAAGTTCAGTATAATTCAGCTTCAAATCCATTTCTAATCCACCTTTATTATTCATGAATGCACCGCTATACATAGTCTTTACGAAAAAGGAAATGATAAACGTACAACGTTTAGAAATGGAGTTGATACATATGCCACATACGAGCGATAACGACAAAAAAGCACGCGATAATAATGCAAAGCGTACTCAAAAAAATGAACAAGAGCAAAAAAATATAGAGCAAGGTAAGCGTGCATATTCTAAGAAAACAGATCACCTTTGATCACATCGTACATCAACATTAATGTTGGTGTACTTTTTTTACATTTTACAGGGAAAAAACATTAAAAATTCACTTCATGTTCACTTCTATATTCTACAATAGCGATAACATATTCGGATGAGGTGTTAGCATGAGAGGGAAACATATATTCATTATCACTGCACTAATAAGTATATTAACGTTATCTGCTTGCGGACAAAAAAACGACTCGGCCACAATCGCTACAGCAACAGACTCAACGATTACGAAGGGCGATTTCGAAAAGCAATTGAAAGACCGTTACGGAAAAGACATGCTATACGAAATGATAGCACAAGATGTTATCACTAAAAAATATAAAGTATCTGACGATGCCGTGAATAAAGAAGTACAAAAAGCGAAAGATCAATATGGAGAACAATTTAAAGCAGTACTAGAAAACAATCGTTTAAAAGATGAAGATGATTTCAAAAAGCAAATCAAATTCAAACTGGCAATGAATGAGGCCATTAAGAAAAGCGTTACCGAAAAAGATGTGAAAGACTACTATAAACCAGAGATTAAAGCTAGTCACATTTTAGTAAGTGACGAAAATGAAGCGAATGAAATAAAGAAAAAGTTAGATGCTGGTGCTTCATTTGAAGAATTAGCAAAAAAAGAATCTCAAGATATAGCATCAAAAGATAAGGGTGGAGACCTTGGATACTTCGGGGCAGGCAAAATGACACCTGAATTTGAAAAAGCTGCCTACAAATTAAAGGTTGGGCAAATTAGCAATCCTGTTAAATCACCAAACGGCTATCACATTATTAAACTAACTGACAAAAAAGATTTAAAACCTTACGATGAAGTGAAAGACTCTATACGTAAAAACATAGAAGAAGAACGTCTTGCCGATCCTTCATACAGTCAAAAATTATTACAAGATGAATTAAAAAAGGCAAATATTAAAATAAACGATAGTGACTTAAAAGATACATTTTCTCATCTTTCTGAGCAAGGGAACTAAAAAGCGAGAGTATAAACTTTTTAAACAGTATGCATGATTGTAAATGAAATTATATCGGCGATTTTTCAAATATATCGATTTACTGACAAAATAAAAAGAGGGGGCTGTTTCAAACAGCCTCCTCTTTTTTAATCCACTTTACTTCTTAAAGTAAGTCCAGCCTTCTTCTTGGTAAATCTTTTCTTCTTTCATCATTTTACCAAGCGCACGCTTAAATGCAGCTTTACTCATGTTGAAACGTTCTTTAATATCTTCTGGGTGGCTCTTATCCCAAAACGGCATTGCTCCGCCTCGTTCTTCCATATATTCATAAATAACCGCTGCATCGTCTTCCATTCCTTCTTCTTTACGAGGAAGAAGTGAAATGTTGATTGTACCGTCATCTTTCACGTCAATAATACGGCCCGTTACACGTTCACCAATGCGAACTTGTTCTTTTCTTTCTGTATGGTGTAAGAAAGCACGGAAATGCTCGTCAGTTAGTATGAATGAACCAACTTGAAGTGAGCGATACACACGTCCATTTACGTTTTTATTACGCATAGATGGCGTTGCATCTACGATAATTTCTTGCATATCTGAATCTCTTGCCGGAAGAGCAATTAAACGATCACGATTCGTTAATTTTAGCGTACAATATAATTCATCGCCTACTTCTGGCCATACTGGCATATAAATCGGGAACTCATCGGCTGGAATTAGTATATCTTTTGATACACCAATATCAACAAAGACACCTAAACTAGGAATAACTTCTACAACCTTTACCCAATTCCAATCATATGTTGTAATAATTGGTTCCTTCATTGTTGCTGAAATACGATTTTGGTGATCAAGGTATAAGAATACATCAATCGTATCGCCTTCTTGAATTTCTCCAGCTACTTCGTTTTTATGTAGGAAGATTTCTTCTTCTTCATTCCCAACCATATATCCGATTTCCGTTTCGCGTAAAACAGTTACCTGTTCAATCGATCCTAATTGCAAATACATATTTTTTAATTCCCTTCTATATATATAAAATTATCTTTTTTATCATTCCAAACAAAAGTTAATTATAACACGATTTTTCCTTTATTTGTCCAACTGCCCAAAATTCACTATAATAAAATGAGGTTACATGAATATAAGTATGAAAACACTTAAGTCTAGACTCGTTTTCAGCTATACTTTAGTATGTACAGTACATAGCCTTTAGGCGCAAGAAAGATTAGAATTTTATTTGGAGGTGCTAACTATGGCAAAAGATAGTTCTTTTGACATCGTTTCGAAAGTAGAATTACCCGAGGTAACAAACGCAATTAACATCGCATTAAAGGAAATCCAAAACCGATATGACTTTAAAGGAAGTAAAAGTGATATTAAATTAGAAAAAGAAGTACTTGTTTTAACTTCTGACGATGAGTTCAAATTAGACCAAGTAAAAGACGTTCTAATTTCTAAACTTGTAAAACGTAACGTTCCAATTAAAAACTTGGACTACGGAAAAGTTGAAGCTGCGACTGGTAACACTGTTCGCCAACGCGCAACACTTCAACAAGGTATCGATAAAGATAACGCTAAAAAAATCAACAACATCATTAAAGAAATGAAATTAAAAGTAAAAACACAAGTTCAAGATGACCAAGTACGCGTAACAGCGAAAAGCCGTGATGACTTGCAAGCAGTAATCGCAGCCGTTCGTAGCGCTGACTTACCAATCGACGTACAGTTCATTAACTACCGCTAAAAAGAAAAACTCCTCTCATTAGAGGAGTTTTTTACTTATTAAGAGTTATCACATTTTAAGTTGTACACATTTTTAAGAGCAACACATTATCGCTTCATTAAATGATTTTTCAGGAATGTATACTTTATCATTTTCTATTTTGTATTTAATGTTATTTCTCTTCAGAATTGCTGTATCAACAGAATGAACACTATCACCCCACTGAACAAACTTTCCATCGTCACCGTTGTCCCAAAAATACAGACTTACAAATACGATAAGAAGACATAAACATAGAACGAACAACTTCTTTTTCCTCAAACGCCACACCTCACCCTACACTATCAATTGAATCTCAAAAGAGAATGTCTCATTATTTACGTTTCTTTTTAACCGCAATCAAAAATGTAATAAATAATACGTTAACACCAACGATTAAGGATATAAATAACCAATTCATACCCGTTTCTTCACCAACTTTATACACATTCGCTTCTTCACGCTTTAAAACGAGATAAAACTGCCCGTTTTCTTCTCGTATAATTTCATCTTCTAATAACCCTCTTAACTCTTGCTTTTCTCCGATTGCACTTACAGGTAAGGAAACTTTTTGCGTTTCTTTCGTATTATTAATCGCTACTAGTGTTACTTCATCTTTATATTTTCTCTTTAACACACTCATTCCACTTTTATCATACAGAAGTTCAAACGTACCACGTCGTAAAGATGGTCTAGTTTGTCTAAGCTCACCTAACTTTGTTATGTGCTGCATAAATTTCTCATCTGATTTGAAATCCATTAATCGTCTATTATCCGGAGCATTCCCTCCATCTAATGCAATTTCAGTTCCGTAATAAAAATTCGGTATCCCCGGAGATGTATATAAATAAGTGAGCGCTAGTTTTAAACGAGACGGTGGATAATACATATTTTCTTTTGCAATACGTGCAAATCTCTCTGTTTCCTGATTATCTAAAAACGTAGCGAATTCTCCTTCTTTTTCACTCACATCATATAAAGGCTTCACAGACATATCTGCTTTTGAAAATGATTCTACTATTTTTTTATAGTATTCATTATCTTCTTTTGTCATAATGCGAAAATCTTTCTTTATCGCCTGCAAATCTTTTTGCACTTCATCCCAAAAAGCTCGCGGCTTTTTTTCACTATGTATAACATAACTTCCATCTAAATCGGCTTCTTTTATCCACCATTTCATGGAATCAATTAATTGTTGTTCATTTTCTCCAAATGGAAATTGAAATACAACTTTCATCCCTTTTCCGTGAGCCTCTTTTACAAGTTCTTTCACATCTGCTTCTGTTCCGAAATGTTCATTTACTTTTTGAAAATCACGCGCATCATATCCATCGTATTTTTGACTTTCAAAAAGTGGAGAAAGCATAACAGTAGTAAAACCCATTTCTTTTATGTAATCCAATCTTTTTATAATCCCTCGTATATCTCCGCCCTGGTACCCTTCTAAATTTCCAACATCCAATTGTTTATCATTTTTCGGCTCTCCGTTATTGAAGCGATCAATCATAATGGAGTATATAACTTCATCTCGCCATTCTCTTTTTTCTTCCGCAAAAGTATGTACTGGTACAAACAAAGCGACAGCTAAACAAAAACAAATGAATA
Organism: Bacillus cereus group sp. BfR-BA-01310; assembly: GCF_022664325.1. Taxonomy (NCBI): domain Bacteria; kingdom Bacillati; phylum Bacillota; class Bacilli; order Caryophanales; family Bacillaceae; genus Bacillus; species Bacillus cereus group sp. BfR-BA-01310. The sequence goes on from NZ_JAKUHD010000004.1 coordinate 214,847, forward strand.
GTTCCTTAGCCCATATTTTTTTCACACGCATCCCCCAAATTTATAATTGTAAGAATATTATACCAATTATTAGAACAAATCGCATACGGCTAATTTCCTTCATCGAAAATAACACATGTAAGATTTCCTTACATAAAATATAAAATTATCTAAAAATTCAGTTGATTTTTATTTTAATTTCCAATATGATATGAAACATAACAAAATTATGTAATGTTTTATAACATTACAGGAGGAGGAAAAGAATGAATACAGGAGATACGGTTTTTATATTTGTATCTACAGTAATGGTCATGCTGATGACACCAGGATTGGCACTTTTTTATGGAGGCATGGTTCGCAGTAAAAACGTACTCAGCACGACAATGCACAGCTATAGTGCAATGGCTATCGTTTCAATTCAATGGGTTGTTATTGGTTATTCTTTATCATTCGGACCCGATTGGCACGGACTTATAGGTACGCTTGATTGGTTCGGCCTAAACGGAGTTACCTACGCACCAAATCCAGACTACTCATCTACTATTCCTCACAATTTATTTATGATGTTCCAACTCATGTTCGCTATTTTAACTCCCGCTTTAATTTCAGGTGCATTCGCTGAAAGAATGCGATTTTCAGCCTTTCTTATTTTTATCCTTCTCTGGACAACAATCGTTTACAACCCTGTCGCTCATTGGGTATGGGGCGTCGGTGGATGGCTAAAAGAACTCGGCGCGTTAGACTTCGCTGGCGGTAATGTCGTTCATATCACATCTGGTGTTGCCGGTCTTGTATTAGCGATTTTCCTTGGAAAACGAAAAAACATAAGCGGTACCTCCCCTCACCATCTACCATTTACGATGTTAGGAGCGGGCTTACTATGGTTCGGCTGGTTCGGTTTTAACGTCGGTAGTGCATTATCCTTAAATGACGTAGCTTTAACTGCATTTATTAATACAAATATAGCCGCCGCTGCCTCTGCATTAACTTGGATGCTCTCAGAATGGTTCTTCCAATCAAAACCAACCGCAATGGGAGCTGCTTGTGGGGTGATTTCCGGTCTAGTTGCAATTACGCCGGCTTGCGGATTTGTTACACCATTCTCCGCCCTTCTTATCGGGGCAATCGGGGGTATATTATGCTTCAGCGCTGTCTTCTTCTTAAAAAACAAATTCGGATATGATGACACACTCGATGCATTTGGATGTCACGGCATCGGAGGAACTTGGGGCGGTATTGCAACTGGACTTTTCGCGACAACGTCTGTAAATAGCGATGGCGCTAACGGATTATTTTACGGAAATGTATCTCTTCTTTTCAAACAACTTATAGCAATTGGGGCAACATACGCATTCACGATCATTATGACGTATGCCATCATTAAAGCCATTAACTTCTTCCTCCCTGTTCGTGTAGATGAGCACGAAGAACAAATGGGGCTTGATATTTCGATGCATGGCGAGAAAGCTTATGAGTATACAGAAAGATCCGTGAACTAAAACTTACCAACATACGAAAAAGGTGTACTCCGTTCTAACACGGGGTACACCTTTTTCGTATATTCATAACAACATAACTATTCCAAACTATTGGTATATAAATATCTTTATCTATCTATTCATATAAGTATCTTATCTTTTCAATAGCATACTTAAAACAAGTTGCACAGCAACAGCGTCATCTAAATAACCGATAGGAAAAATGTAATCCGGAATTACATCAACTGATAGAATAAAGTAGATGAGAGCACTTCCCATTAAAGCTAGTTCTACAGGTGTCCCCTTCTTTTTCGTAAATCTCTCATACAATTCTTTCAAATCATTAATAAATGGTCCAATACTACTTACCTTCAGAATCTTCTCAGTAAACCCCTTTTCAATCGTTTCTTTTCCTTCTTCTGTTTGCGAATATTGTTCGTAATTAGCCAATTGTTGCTCTACATTCGCGATACTAAACTTTTGATCATATAACTGTGAAGATTCAAGTAAATGTTCAATGTTATTAATGGATACTTGAATATCAGATTGTTCTTCCTGCTTTGTTTCAATAGAATAACCTGCCGCCGCAAATAAATCCGCAATCGGAATACCAAGGCAATCTGCAAACTTTTGCAAATGCTTCGGATTTGCTTTTCGTTTACCATTTATAATCATTGAAATAGTAGCAGTATCGATCCCAGTAAGCGCACTCAGTTTTCGCATTGACAAAGACTTTTCCTTCAGTAATTCTTTTAATAACAACCCAAGATTACTTCTTTCAATTCCTTCAGACATATTCCATTCCCCTCTATTCATGAGAATAATCATAGTTGACACACGCAAGATAACTACAACTTCTATACAATCATATTAACAAATTTTTTTGCCAAGTTACAAGGCAGGAATTCGTAATATATGTTTACATTTTGTAAACATATATTACAATTCATAAAATAAAGCCACCTCAAAAAATCGAAATTTTTCAAGACAGCTTCTTCTGCAAAGTTTAATAGCGCAACTTATTGCAACCATTTTCTCAATAAAAAAAATATGCAACTACAAGCAATATAAGAACTAATAAAAATGAAAAATGCAACTAGAAATGAATGGTGCAAGGAAAAAGTTAACACTGTTAATAACGAAGACAAAAAGAATATATCTAATAAAATAAAATATCCTGAACTTAAAACACTTTCTACTAATTGTAATTCAGCCTCAAGTTCAGAGTACTTCAACCTTTTATAAAGCAATCTCACTTTCTCTCACCTTCTATTCATCTGATGTTAAAACTATCATCCCTTTCTCTTTCTATAAAGTGAGACTTTAATCAGTGGGGGTTTTGTTCATCCCCACTGATTATCAGCCCGAAAATAGTGGGATAAATCAATCAAAAAAAGGCAGCAAATGCAATAATTAATAGTAACGTTCCGCTGATCAATGTTCCAAATTGCCCTAAAGTAAATTTCCCAATACGAACGTGAGCTATCTTTCTCCCTAATGCAACTCCGCCCCAAACTGTTATGAAACTACCAATTGCCGCAGTAACACATATTGCTATCGGATTCAAACCGAATAAACCAGCACCTAATCCGTTCGTTAATGCATTAGCAGACAGACCAATGCCAAGAAAGATAGATTCTACAAATCCGATTCCTCCAGATTCACCTATATTTTTCGTTAAACCATTTATTTCCGTAGATGCTACTTCACCTTCCGCTCCTTCAGCTACCACCTTACGCGGAATTGCTAATAATACAATTCGAAGACCAATGACAACTAATAAGAAAGAACCAATGACTACTGGCATAATCCCAGGCAAAATTTTTGAAAGCCATAATCCAAAATAAATCCCGGCCACACTAAACAAAAAGCAAATAACCGAAATGATAAGATTAGAAAAATGGCTAATTCGTATGTTGCGAATCCCATAAGAAATTCCTACCCCTAAGTTATCGATACTTGATGAAAATGTTAATGCTAATATCATCATCCATGCCGCCATTTAATTCTTTCACCCCTTAATGATTTTATAATTCTGAACATTCCGAAAATTAATGCGACATATATAGTATGGAATATGAATAAGGGAGTTAAAAGCTCCCTATATTCTTTCCATTTCGTACTCCGCCCTTAAAAGCGAGGAAGAGTGAACCATTTCATAATATTCATACGGTTTTCTTTTCCTTTTTCACGAACCGAGTGAAAAATCTCACCAGTGAATGAACCCATTTTCGTAGCAATTTCTTTTTGCATCGCTTTATTTTCCGATGCTGCTTTTATACTTAAATCTAATGCCTGTTCAAAGTGCTCTAACGCTTTTTCCAAATGGTAATCTACATCTTTTTCTACAGCTTTATGCATCATGTTTAATCTCCTCCACTTCATCTTGCGCTTGTTCAGCTGCCGCTTCTATCACTTCTTGTTCATCAGTAATGTCATCTTCCACATAAGAAAGTTCTTTCTCAAATTGCTTTTGCATTCTATCCATTTTCGCTTCCACAATAATATCTTCTACTTCCTCTTTAATTGTTTCAAAAGTAGACTTCACACCCCTTGCCCCCGATTCAACAAGCGGACGAAGTGTATTTCTTACGACAGGTAATAAAGCGGCACTTGCTAGCGCTAAAGTAGATCCAATAACAACTTTTCGTATCATTTTCATTGCTCCTTTACACTGTTTTTAATAATGCAGATTCAGAAACTACTGGTTTTACTAAATCAGTATTCTTATATGAAACTAAATTAATAATAGGTTTCGCGATTTGAGACACTGTGCCCGCCACGAGAAGAACAGGTATCCATTGTGTGAGCGTTAACGGAACAGTATGGAATATACGAGCTAACGGAGGTACATATATAGCTGATAATAATACAAGCCAAGACGTTCCTAACGCTGTAATAAAGAACCGGTCTTTTGACCAATCGCGAACTGTTTCTTCTGATCCCTCTTGTCTCCAAGAGAAAGTTTGAATGAGCTGCCCGGCAACTAAAGCTGCAAATGCTGATGTTTGTGCTACTGGAAGAGGTACTCCAACCGCTAAACTAATACCAAATACAGCGAGCGAACCTACCCCAAGCAGTACTCCTCTTGTAATAACTTTTTTGTACAAATCTTTATCAACAATATCTTGACGTTTCGTTTGCTTCGTTTTGTTTCCAGGGTTTACAGCTAAAATCATCGCTGGTAAAGCATCGGTAATAAGATTCATTAATAAAATTTGAATTGGCACTAACGGAATCGGCATTCCCGCTATAACAGCAGCACTAGTCACTAACACTTCCGCTAAATTCCCCGTCAATAAACAACCAACTGCTTTACGAATATTTCCGATGATCGTTCTACCTTCTTTTACCCCTTCAACAATTGAACCGAAATGATCCTTTTTCAAAATCAAATCAGCGGCTTCTTTCGTAACTTCTGTTCCGGTTTGCCCCATCGCAATACCGATATTCGCCTTTTTTATAGCCGGTGTATCATTTACACCATCTCCAGTCATCGCGACGATTTGACCGTCGGATTGGAAGGCCGTTACAATTCGTAATTTGTGAGCCGGAGTCACACGAGCAAAAACAGATGTACTTTTCACAACTTCTTTTAATTCCTCATCTGTCATGTTATCAATTTCTAATCCCGTTAAAACACGATCTTCACGATTCCAAATTCCAGTTTGTTTCGCAATAGAAATCGCCGTAGTCGGATGATCTCCCGTAATCATTACTGGCTTCACACCTAACTCAATCGCTTCACGAATACTCTCTTCCACTTCAGGTTTTGGCGGATCGATCATACCGACTAATCCAACAAAAGTAAGATCATCACTTTCGCCATTGCTGTACGCAAAACCTAATACTCGTAATGCCTGTTTTGCAAACTCTTCATTTTGTTGTAAAATAACTTCTTTTTGCTTATCACATAACGGATATATTTGACCGTTATCTTGATACCATTTACAACGAGTAAGAATCGCCTCTACAGAACCTTTTGAGAACTTATATAACTCTTCAGCGTTACTCTCTTTACAAACAACACTCATAATTTTCATCTCTGAATCAAATGGTTCTTCATGATGGCGTTCAAACGACGCCATACCTTCCTGTAATGCCCCCGCTTTCGAAGCTAAACTTAATAAAGCTCCTTCAGTCGGATCACCTTTTACAACCCATAAATCATCTTCCTGCTCTAATTTACTATTGTTACAAAGAACACCAATTTGAAGAATACGAGCTAAATCCGGATTTTCTAGCGGCACATTTTCCGTTTTATGATAAATAGCCTCTTCTATCTCCGTATCTACAGCAGCAGCAACTTTAGATGAAGTTACATCAGCAATCGTCCCTACTGGTTCATACCCATCACCGGTTACACTCCATAAACGATTCGGCGTAGCAATTACTTTAACCGTCATTTCATTTTTCGTAAGAGTTCCCGTTTTATCAGAACAAATAACCGTCGTTCTACCGAGTGTTTCTAAACTCGAAAGCTTTCGAACGAGCGCATTTTGCTTTTGCATACGGAATATACCCGCACTTAAAGCAATCGTAATCATAATTGGTAATCCTTCTGGAACAGCAGAAGCAGTAAGAGCAACCGATGTTGTAATCATTTGCGTAATTGGCAGTCCTCTTAGTAGCCCCGCCACAAGTACAAGACCGCCAGCCACAAACGCTCCTTTAATAAATGTTTTACTAATAGATGTCACCTTTTGCTGCAATGGCGTAGGCTCTATTTCTTCCCCTTTCATTAAGGAAATCATATAGCCCATCTCTGTACGCATACCTGTTTCTACTACAATTGCTACCGCTTTACCTCGTGTTACAGACGTCCCCATAAAGAGCATATTGTTTCGCTCTGCTAACGAACACTCTTCTAACACAGCGTCCGCTTTCTTTTCAACTGGAAGTGATTCTCCCGTTAACATCGCTTCGTTAATTTCTAAGTTCCAAGAGTTAACAACGCGAAGATCAGCAGGTACACGGTCTCCCGCTTCAAGGCAGACAATATCTCCAGGAACGAGTTCACTACTTGATATTTCTATTTCCGCTTCTTCTCGTATTACTTTACAAATAGGGGCTCGGAATTGATTTAAAGCCTCAACTACCTTTTCCGCCTTCCGCTCTTGAAGCGTCCCAATTATTGCATTTACAACGAGAATTGTCCCCATCGCTAATCCATCGAACCAGCCACCAGATATAACAGATAATCCAGCTGCTCCGAGTAAAATAAGCGATGTAAATTCTTTAAATCGGCCCATAAACGATACAATCCAAGGAACTGACGGTTTCGGTTCAATTTGGTTCATTCCGTATTCTTCTTTTCGCATATTTACTTGTGCATTACTTAATCCATATTGCTTCTCAACTTGTAATCTATTCATTACTTTTTCTTGATTAAATGTATACCACGGAATTTGATCTTGTTTGGCAGGAATCACTTTTGGCTGAGAAGAATCCATTTTCGACAATTCTCCATAAGAAAATATCTTCTCGCTCATTCTTTTCGCCCTAGATAAAAACGTTAACGATAAAGCATTTGCAAATAAAGCGATTACAGGTGCTGTGAATATAGACCAAACCGCTAACATCTCTCCCACCACATTCCACACTTTCGCTGCGCGGAAATGCTCATTCACCAACATATTGATTCGGTTTGCATACGCTGTAGATTGAGAGATATTTTTTATTTCTTCAAATGATATAGACGGAAAATCGGTATTTTGATCAGTTGCAAATACTACCTCTTCTCCATTTGAACGAAGCAATTTTACCCGTTCGACAGCATCCCCCTGCTGCCAGCTATCATCCACACCATACTGAGAAAGAATGCTACGATTTACATGTAAACTATTTTGCAAAACGCCTATACTCCATTTGTTTTCATGTAACCCATTCACTACTTCTTTGAATTCAGGAATAATAGTAACCTTTGATCCAACTAGTAGACCGAGGCATTCTTTATTTTTAGCGACGTACTGAACTTGGAATCCTTCTTTTTCAAGCCTCTTCGCTTCCAGCTCATACGCACTTATATCTACACCATTTCGCTCGGCAAAATCTTTACTTCCGAAAAAGGAAGTTATTCCTTGAATTTCACCTTTTATTCCTTCATTCTCTACTTGAACTTCAAACGCTTTTCTTAATGTTCTTCCAGTTTGCGCAGCCCGTTGCACGACTTCCTCTTTCCATACATGCTCACTTTTCTCAATAAGAGAAGCCACCGTGCACCAAACTTGCCCTTCATTTTCATCTTGCGAAATACAACTCATCCCCTCTGCTGAGGCCTGGAATATACGAGATGTATCATCTAATACTATCGTTTTTGTTCGAGACAATTGCGATAACGACCCACCGCTCGGAATGACATATCCTCTTTCTCTCGCGACGAGGTCACCTTGTCGCCACGCATATTCTGCCGATGAGACAGCTGGTTTCGGATTAGCCGCTAACAACACTGCCATTCCACGCAAAGGATTTCTAGTGAAAGCCCAAGTTGCTCCTCCAAAAATCATTCCCCACTTTGATTGTTTTTCACTATACGCTTTAATCTCTGGAGAGAGGAGATTTTCTTTATACGCCTCATTTTCTTCGTTTATGTTTGCTTGACTACGCTTCCAATTTAAGTAGTTTAATAGACTAAGACCGGCAAGCACGACAATATTCTCCCGCGCAAGCGCAAGTGCAAGAGTCCCTACACCAAGCACAAGATCGGAATTCACCTTTTTGCTAGCAACCATTTTTTTGAATCCTCGTTTCAGGAACGGATAACCCGTCACAACGGATAAAGCTCCGGATACATAAAAAAGACCAGGACTTCTAGCTAAGGCAGATCTACCCATAAATAATTGTTTTATGCCGAAAGCACCTAACCCAACAACCGAAAGTGCTAGAGGTAACGGCACACCTTCATCCTTTTTTCTATGAACAGTGTCATTATTACGAGAAACTACACTAGATGAACAATCTATTAATTCCTTCTTTTCGTCACTGTTATTTGTACTACTTTTCTTTCGCTTCGTCACTTGTTCTTCTATAAGCTGAATTATTTTGCAAATGTTATGTAGAGATGTCTTGTTGATATCGTAAGTAATAAGGGCTCTTCCTGTAGAAATTGAGGGACTTACTTGATAAATACCTTCCGCTTGACTAAATCGGTCTAATATCAAGTTCGCCATATTCTTGTTGTATTTTAACTTATAAATTTCAATTCGAATTCTTCCAGGTAATGATCGTATAAATCTCGTTTTTAATGTTTTACTTTGCATCATCATCCTCCTTATCGTCTTGAAGGAAGTAAAAAGATTTATTGCTCATGTAGTACTTAAGGACTGACGGGCAAATTTTCATAATCTATATTTTGCTCAGAATGATACGCATTTACACGAGAAACCCATTTTTCCTGGAATTTAGAAATTGTATTTGGAACAGCTTCTACCGCTCCTATAATTGGTGATACTGTTTTCACAGCCACTTTCCGTGCCGCTTCTTTCACTTTTGGCAAAGCTTCTTCCATTTCTGAACCAGCACTTTGCATTTGTTCTTTTGCACCAAGAAAAGCCGATACTGTTTTTACTGCAAGTTTTCGTAATCCCTTTCTCGCTTTTGGTGATGCCAATATTACCGCTGCTACCCCAACCGCTATACCGATTGGAGATTTCATAAATCGAAACATATTCATTTCTCCTCACTTAATTTTTTTCGAATCTGTAAAATGAATCAATCATATATCCCTAAGTAAAAGTGTAAATCACCCTATCACATCCTTTTTTTGTAAAAAGTATATAACGAGTATATATTTTTGTTTGTATTATTTCAACAATTTATTTGTTTTTTGTAAATTTTATGTTAATTCTAAAAACATTTTTTGTTAATACTCCTATTTCTATGTAATGTAACAGGTAATATATTCCATGTTCTTTTCTTACTCAATTGTTGAGATTTTGTTGAGAATTTATTTTGTATTTTTACAAATTACAAACTAGGACATGCACTTTTACGAAACAATTTTTATATACTATAAAAAACGCTATAAGGAGGGATCTTCATGAGCTTATCCTACTGGAAATACGCTATCCTCAATCACATTACTGTAAATTTCCGTACTTTCTTATTCAATATCATTGTCGCTATTTTAGGTGAAATCGCACTCTTTCTTGTCTTAAGCTTTATTCCGAAACGATTTCATAAATTTTTCGCATAAAAAAGCCTGAGTTCCTATCAATGTAGAACTCAGGCTGCTTAACTCTATTAAATAAAGGAGGGATTGTTATGATTATCGTTTTTGCTTTATATCGGGATTGATACATATTGTTTTTTTAAGCCCGTGCATATCCCATCTAGCATTATGGTAAATATATCAACGGCTTTTCGGATATATTGACGATTTTTCAATTATACCGATTGCTTCTTTAATTATATCGACGTTTCGATACAACATATCGATTTACCAACAAATTCCGACATAACTGAAATGAACAATACCCCCGCATAAATTACGAATCACCGTACTTCCTTTTATTTGCGCTTAATATAATAAGAAACGCCACCGCTATTACAGCTAAAAAGCGAACTGGATTAAACGGCGTTCCTACTGTTTCATTAAATCGATGATAAATAAACGGTATCATCTCAAGTACCATTAATCCCATAGCAATTTGGAATGTCTCAGCCATCGCTTTATTTTTTATAAACGTAGCACGTTCATCACCTTGTTTCCCGATTGCTATAAACATTTTTACAATAGCAAATACTACAAATTAAAAGACACATAACGCAATAATAAAAATAGCGACATTCATGAAATACACCTCTTATACGTAAAATTTATTCGACAAGATTACAACATATTTTACAAAAAAAGACGACCGAGAATCGGACGTCTTTTCCTATTTATTTTGGAGCATTCCCTACATACTGCGTAATATCAACATTTAACGCTTGAGCTAAACGCATTCCGTAATCATGATCTGCACGGAAGAAGTTGCAAATAGCGAGTAGTTTTGTGCGTTCATTTACGTCTTTTAAGTCATTTGTTAAGTTTGCAATTAAATTGTCTTGCTCTTCTTTAGAGAATGAACGGTAACGCTCACCCGCTTGTTTGAAGTCATTTGGTTTCTCAATTTTTTCACGAGATACGTAGCCTTCTACTTTCATAGTTGAATCACGGTAAGCTGGGTCCTCAACTGGATTTTCAGTATGACGGCTCGGTTCGTAGTTTATTGTAGATGGGTTTTGATTAATTTGCATCGCACCATCACGTTGTTGATTACGAACAGCTGCGTATGGACAGTTTACAGGAATTTGTAGATAGTTTGCACCAAGGCGATAACGCTGTGTATCTGGATAAGAGAATAAACGACCTTGTAATAATTTATCTTCAGATGGTTCAATACCATTTACAGTTGCACTCGGAGTAAACGCCGCTTGTTCTACTTCCGCAAAGAAGTTTTTCGGGTTACGATTTAACGTCATTGTCCCTACTTCTATTAATGGGAAGCGATCTTCTGGCCATACTTTCGTTGGATCTAGTGGATCGAAATCTAAAGAATCCGTTTCATCTAGTTGCATTACTTGTACGTGTAAATCCCATTTTGGATAGTTTCCTTTTTCGATTGCACCGAATAAGTCACGAGTAGCATGATTGAAATCTTTCCCTTGTACTTGCTCCACTTCTTTCGCACTCAAGTTACGTACGCCTTGCTGTGGTTTCCAATGATATTTAATGTATACAATTTTACCTTCTGCATTAATCCATTTAAATGAATGTACGCCGAAACCTTCCATTTCACGGTAGTTTGCCGGTGTACCATAATCAGAAAATACCCATGTCATCATATGTGTAGATTCTGGAGTTAACGTCATAAAATCCCAATAACGATCTGGTGTTTGAACGTTTGTATCAGGTGCTGGTTTTAAAGAATGCACCATGTCAGGGAATTTAATTGCATCACGAATGAAGAAAACAGGCAAATGGTTACCTACGATATCGTAGTTTCCTTCTTCTGTATAAAATTTAACAGCGAACCCACGTGGATCACGAGCTGTTTCCGGAGAACCTTGACCATGAATTACCGTTGAGAAACGAACGAATACAGGTGTCTCAGTTCCTTCATTTTGTAAAAATGCTGCTTTTGTATATTGCTTCATGCTGTTTTTCGTTACGAATACACCATGAGCACCTGCACCGCGTGCATGCACAACGCGCTCTGGAATACGTTCACGATCAAAATGCGCAAGTTTTTCTACTAAATGATAGTCTTCTAACAATACCGGTCCACGTCGACCAGCTGTACGAGAATTTTGGTTATCTCCAACTGGAGCACCTTGGTTTGTTGTTAAGCGATTATTTGGATTCATCAAGGGAGATCCTCCTCTTTCTTTCATAGTAATTATTATTTATTTAAAATTATTATAAACTAATTATTATTCAAAACTAAATTCTTGTCAACTATTTCCTTCATTTTTTTGGAAACAATTTCAGTTAAACAATCGATAAATGTGGGTTGAGCGTTCGGCATATTTGGTCTAAAGTATGCAACATTTAATTCATCAGTTACAACTTTACATTCATAATCGTTATCATATAAAACTTCTAAATGCTCCGCCACAAAGCCAACCGGACAATATACGAAAGATTCATAGCCATGCTCTTCATATAAATCTCTCGTTAAATCTTGCACATCTGGCCCAATCCATGGATCTAGTGTATTTCCAGCGCTTTGCCAACCAATCATATAATGCTTTATATCTGCTTCTGCCGCAATTAAGTCCGCTGTATGCTGTAATTGCTCTACATAAGGGTCTCCCGCTGCAATAATTTTCTCCGGTAAACTATGTGCGGAGAAAATAACAACTGCCTTCTCTTTATCTATGATTTTAGTAAACGTTTCTTTAATTTGATCTGCCCAACAGGAAATAAATTTTGGTTCATCGTACCATTGTTCAATTGGTTCAATAACAGGACCACCTATTTCTTCTGAAAGACGAATGGCACGGTCATTATACGCTTTAATGCTAAATGTAGAATAGTGCGGTGCTAATACGATACTAATCGCCTGCTCAATTCCATCTCGCTTCATCTCTTCTACTGCATCTTCAATAAATGGAGCAATATGTTTTAACCCTAAGTAACAAACAAATTCATACTCTGTATACATTTTATTCAATGAATCTGTTAATTTATGTGCCTGCTCTTTCGTAATTTTTGCAAGTGGCGAAATTCCTCCAATTGCTGTATAACGCTCAATTAAATCTTGAAGCGCTTCTTCAGACGGCTTACGCCCGTGGCGAATGTGAGTGTAATATCCCTCTACATCATCTAATGATTCTGGCGTTCCATACGCCATTACAAGCAAACCTATTTTCTTTTTCGTCATCTATATAACACCTCAATTTTGGAAATGAGAATCTTTTTCAAGAACGTTTGTTTCAAATTATAACAAGTAATAATAAATACGTCAAAATAATAATTCTAATTAAGTATTATTTATAATATAATTTTAAATTTTATATGACAATTTATTTAATATTAATTGTCATATTCTCGTATTATTCTTAATCACTGTGGAACTTCACAACAACTTAAAAAAATCTCAATATTTCGGTTATTATTCCTCAAAATTTGTACTTTACTATTTATCTTAGAAAAGGAAACAGAATTCCGTTGAATTCTAATTAAAGGAACATATAAGGAGGATTTAAAATGACACAGCCTTTTATTAAAAAAGCAGTACTGATTTCTACACTTACCATGAGTACAATCCTATCCACAACAATTCCATTTAACGTTTTAGCAGCACCTAATCCAGCAATACAAATGCAACAAGAAAATCTCACTGACGAAATTATGAAGCTATCGTTCGAGGAAAATCTAAATGATAGCTCCGCATCCAATCACATAATTTCATATGAAAATGGTAATCCTTCATTTACAGACGGACGCATAAATAAAGCTCTCAAGTTTAAATCAACCTCACAGAAAAATGCTTCCTATATCGACTTAGGAGATACTTCACAATTAAAATTTGGAGAACGTACAGACTTCACAATAGCCTTTTGGGTAAAATCTTCCGGAGTAAATGCTGATCCAGCCATCATTTCAAATAAAGATTGGAATAGCGGTGGAAACTTAGGGTGGTTTATCGGTTTAAAGGATAAGGCTCTCCTTTGGAATTTCAAAACATCCGGTAGCTCCCGCCTGGATGCCTCTATTCCAAATATCGCTGATAACGTTTGGCATCATATTGTGATTTCTCATGACCGCGATGGATATGCAACTATTTATAAAGACGGAAAGCTAGAACAACAAATTGATATTAGTAAAATGAAAGGTACAATCGATACAAATTACACAACAAAAATTGGAGTTGATGGGAAAGGAACTTTATTCGGAAACAACTTTGACGCAACACTAGATGAAGTATCTATCCTAAGAAAAGCAGTAACGGCTACAGATGTTCAAAAAATGTATCAATCCGCTCCTCCGATTGCTGTTACTGACATTTCCATTGACCAACCAACTATTCATTTAAATGTTGATGGTTACACCTATTTACAAGCCAATATCCAGCCTTTAGACGCAACAAATAAAAAAGTAACTTGGACAAGCAGTAATAAAAACATCGCAGACGTTGAAGCGATAGATGGAAAAGTCAAAGTAATTGGAAAAGGCGTTGGGAAAACAACAATTCAAGCCATTTCTGAAGACGGAAAAAAAGCCGCTACAGCAGAACTAACTGTTGGAAATTCTTTAGATATAACACGTGATGGTTTACTTGAACAAAATGATTTAAACTTTGTAAAACAATACATCGGATCAGATGTAAATAGTCAAAACTGGAATGAAATTAAGCGGGCTGATTTAAATGAAGATGGAAAAATTGATGAAAAGGACATACTCCCTCTTCAAGAACAGCTAAAACAATCTACAAACTATCCATACAAACATGTCTTTATTATCGGGTTAGATGGAGCTGGTATTGCTGTTAAAGATGCTAATGCCCCTAATATTAAAAATTTTATCGCTAATGGTGCCAGCACTTATAATGCGCAAGCTCTTTCACCAACGATTAGCGCTCAAAACTGGGGCGGAATCTTACATGGTGTAACACCTGATAAAACAAAACTGGATAATACAATCGCAGGGTCAATAGCATTCCCTGAAAATTCACCTTATCCATCCTTTATGAAAGTACTAAAACAAGAACGACCTTACGCAAAAATGGCTTCATTTGCTGGATGGAGTCCCATTAATAAAGGGATTATCGAACAATCCGTAGGCGCTCACTTAGAGTCTGTCCCAGATGACCAATTGGCACCAAAAATCTCAAATTATATTAAAACGGAAGGAAAAGATACTGCGGTCACATTCATTCATTTTGACGATATTGATGGAGCTGGTCATTCTAAAGGCTACGGCAGCCCCGCATATATGCAACAAATTGAAAAAACAGATAAAAATGTAGGGATTGTATTAGATGCAATTCGTGACGCTGGTTTATTAGAAGATAGCCTTGTTATTATGACAACGGATCATGGAGGAAAAGACTACGGACATGGAGGAGAATCTCCTGAAGAAAAGACAATTTTCTGGGCGGCGAACGGCCCTGGAATTCTAGCAAAATCATCTATTACAACTCCTATGACGAATATGGATACAGCGGCAGTTGTAGCACAAGCACTACGCTCGAATAAACCTATGACTTGGGATGCAAAAACACCTGAGAATTTACTAGAAACATTCCCTACTAGCCTTACACTTAACAAATCAGAACACTCTTTAAGAGAAAGAGAAACCTTTGAACTCGTTGCGAAGATCACTCCAAACGTTACAAATAAAAAGTTAATTTGGAAAAGTGACAATCCAACTGTTGCAACAATACAAGCAACGGATGAAAAAGCAATTGTCCATGCTGTACAAGCTGGCACTGCAACACTTACTGCAACAACTGCTACTGGCGAATATGTAGCAACATGTCAAGTAACTGTCGAACCAAATCATGTACCTGTTACAGACATCAAAGTAGACGAACGATCTTTTGAGATCAAGCAAGGAGATGAAAAACTTGTATCTGCCTCCGTTCTTCCAGAAAATGCAACAAATAAAAATATAGTTTGGAAAAGTAGTGACACAAGCATCATTGCCCTGGAAACCAAAAATAATACGACTCATGTGAAAGCTTTAAAAACTGGACGCGTTGTTTTAACCGCAACAACAGATGATGGAAAATACAATAGATATATTTATATTCAAGTGAAATAGAAGAAAAGGCGGCTTACACAACATGCAAGCCGCCCTTTCCCTACTCTTTAATATTTACCCCATACTCTTTAAACCAAACATGAATTTGCGCTAAATGAGCTAAAAGTTGTGGCCCTGTCATTAATTGACCTAACACCATTTAACTACAACAAAAATAAAAGAGCACAGCGTGTATATAAAGTGCTACCAACACTCTATATACCGTCCGCCTACTCTGGATAGGCAAACACTTGCTGTACTCTTACGGACTATTTTACAGTACGTAAGGGCTCCTTAGCAACAGTTTGCTTACACTTGGCATTCTGTTGCTTTTTTGTTTATACAAAGGGGCCTATATAATGAAGAAACGTATCAACGTTATCGCAAGTGAACAATCCTTCCACAACCTTTCTACATTTAAAGAAGTAGAAGAACTAAATAAAACTGTACGTGCATATCGTGAGTCTATCCGTATGTCTATTAAACGTACTGACGTACAATCTAAACTAATTGCATTACTTGAAATTTTAAAACGCCACAGTTGTAAATATGTAGGTGTTAGTTTCCTATGCAAAAATAGAATTGCTGCAAAGATGGAAGTTTCATATAAAACTGTACAACGTTTAATGAAGAAACTTGTAGATCTAGAGATGATTAAACAAGTTTCTATGAAGAGAACTAAAGATATGCTTCAAACTTCTAATGCAATTATCATTCAACCTATTGTGGAAGAAATGTCCGACAAGGTAGATACAAATAGTCCTACAAAGTGTCCTACCATTAAAACAACCCCTGTTTCCTTAAAACAAAATATAAAAGATATAAACAAACGTAATAATACTGAGAATAACACTACACCTGAGGAAAACATTAAAGAAGCTGATTTCGTAGCTCACTGGGTACCAGAACGTTTTATTTCCCTAGTTAGCTCTTTCTATTCTGAATCTAAGACAATTCAAGAACTGTGGAAGGTCATAAGACAGTGCAATAAAACCATTAACCATACGACAGGTGATAAAGCATTTAATACAGCTCAGGAGCTTACTATCGGCTTAAAAGCTATTAAAGAGTTCGTTATGAAGATTAAATCTGGTACGAAAATGAATAAAGGGAAATTTGCTTATTTCAACGGGATTGTAAATAACTTAATGGACAAGTTTTACTTTGATAAAGGGTTTATGGAAATGTAATATTTACAGCATCCTCCTTAGACTGGTAATATTTACTTGTTAAGGGGGATTATTTATGAGTTTAAATATGTATCTAGGGGAAGTCCAGAACCAAACTCAAAGCATGAACGCTGCATGTACCGCTACCATTCAAGGCATGGAACAAGCCATTCAGTCGATTGACGCTTTTGCAATTGATACTGTTCTACAAGGACAAACTTATAGCAGTGCAAAATCATTTTTTGTACAAACCTTTCGTCCTTTAGCACAAGGAATCATTTACTTATGTGAAGAATTAATCCGTCAAAATGATGCCTTTCCAAGTCAATTTCAATCACAGGTAGCTTCAACTGATGTCATTGAACAAGAGTTATTAGAACAAATTCGCGAAATTGACCGAATGAAAACAAGTATGGAAGCCATCAGTCAAGCTATGCCAATCCCGGGTATAGACGCTTTGGCGAATCTTTTTACTGTCATGAGGAAGAAACTGCAAGAAAAACTAGAACACTTACATGAATTCAATTATACTTCTAGTAGTAATTATGATACTGCACTTCAATTAGCTGCGAGTATCGCGCAAGGTCTTGCGGAAGTACAAAGTGGGAAAGGTTTCAGCCCCGCAAGTGGAACATTTAGCATACAAGAATTGAATATGGAGTGGACGGGGCCTATTCAAGCAATTAGAGAAAGTAAAGCTCGTGAAGCACAAATTGAAAAAGCAATTGCTTTACGAGAACAAGAAGCCAATAGACCATGGTATGAAAAAACAGCTATCAGTACTTGGGAATTTATGAAAGAATTTTTTCAAGGCGCTGGTAGTGCGGCTTTCGAAAGCGTTATTGGATTAGAATCACCTGATAATGATGAATTAGAAAGCAAGTTAACTTATCAATCGGGAAGATTTGCCGGAAATGTTGTAGCAGGAGCGGCATCCATTATAGAAATTCTAGAAGGTCTTACCGTCATAGGCGGGGCTAATTTCTTAACCTTCGTCGCAGAAGTAGGAACTGGTGGATTAGCATCACCAATTGTTCTTCCATTAGATGCAGCTGCTACAGCGGCTGGGCTTAGTCTTGCTGGACATGGTGTATTTGTTGGGGGTAATGCAATTCAAAATGGTAAGGATACTCTTCAAAAGTTCCAGTCTTCTTCTAATGGAACTAGTGGTAGAATAAAGGAGAAAGTCGATGCTAACAACATTCAAAAATCCCAGTCTTCTAGCGAGGTTGGTAATAGTGTTAAGAATACAGAAAAAATACGGATTGTTGATGGAAAAAAACAATATAATGTAAACGGAAAATGGGTAACAGATAAACAATTTTCAGCTCTTCGTCAGAAAGCTGTTCGCCACGCATGGAGACAAGAGAAAGAATTGATTAAAAAAACTGGAAAAGGAACAAGAGATTGGACCCCTGCAGAAAAACTAGAGTTATTACAAA
This sequence comes from Bacillus cereus group sp. BfR-BA-01310, assembly GCF_022664325.1. NCBI lineage: Bacteria > Bacillati > Bacillota > Bacilli > Caryophanales > Bacillaceae > Bacillus > Bacillus cereus group sp. BfR-BA-01310. The sequence continues at coordinate 233,151 of NZ_JAKUHD010000004.1, forward strand.
CAGGAAAAGTGAAAGGCTACGAGGGACAGCATATGAAATCTGCTAATGAATATCCTGATTTTGCTGGTGAACCAGATAACATTCAATTTTTAAAGGGAAGGAATATGGATGTAAACGAACACTTTGACGCCCATCGTGGAAATTATCACAATCCTACAAATGGCTACTATACCCCTAAGAATGATAGTATGACTGACTTTGGAGACGCTGTGCCTTGGAAACATGAATAGAGGGAGATGGTTTTATGCTAAGAAAATATTATTCAAAAAACAATAATTTACAGCCATTTTTTGAGGAAGTTAATAAATATGTAGATGGCATTCACACCCTAAACAATGGAATTAACGTAGAAGATATAACAAGCCTTCAAAATGAACTTAACATTCAAATTCCTGATATATATAAAGATTTTCTCCAAGTGTGTAATGGTGGAGAATTATTTATACCTGGAACAGTCCTGTCAGAAATTCATACAGCTGCTCGGGGCCAAAAACAGCGTGGTGGCTCCTATCTAAATGATTCGTTTAAAAAAGAACGAAGACCGACAAACATGCCAGACACGTATTTAATCATCGCAGATTTAAACTATGGTGACTCGATTTGTATAGACTTAGAATCAAGCAATGGATACGATGCAACGGTAATACAATGGGATAGGGAGATTCACAGCGTTTCTAGATCATGGAATGGCTTGGTGGAATGGTTAATGGATACCTTAGACGAAGGATCATTACTAGTAGATTATGATGGTAATGAAAAAGATTTAGACTTTTAACATGAATATTAAAAGTGAAGCCACAAGAATTTAGTGCTCTTGTGGCTTTTTATATAGCTAACTGCAAAACTTTGCTAAAAGTAAATCCATTCATTTCTTAAATTTTAATAATATTATAATATTTTTTCAACTAAACTGCCACGTTGGCTTAAGTACACTTCTTTACAATCTTAACGAAACAATTGAGTCAATTTTAGCAAATTCATCATGTGAAATATTCATACTATCGCTTAATACTTTATATCTAAAATCTAATAATGAATAATAAAATAATATTTGTTGATCTTCTTCGATATGACTTATTTTCGATTCGATTTCTTCTTTTAATGTTTTTGATTGCACAAAATCTTGATTTAACATAAATTGATACCAAATATCTAACGAATTTTTAATTTGTTCTTTAGTTACTACAGGTGTGCTCATAGCTACCCCATCCTCCTCGTTTCTATCTATGATTATCATAATTCCACAAAATAACAATAAAATCCCTTCTTCGAGTGTGGTTGATAAATAACTTTCAGAATATTCATTCCAATAAAAATGATAATATGTTAAGGTACCTAAATAAATGAAGATATACATAATAATTTAAAAAGAAAGGGGAAAATCATGGGAGTTTTTGGGTAGGGAATAATGATAATAAGATCAAATCAGTATCCTGAGTTAGATGGCCTAAAACTTAACGGAGACTATATTTTAGAGGTGCCAGCATCTAATAAAAACATTAAAAATATAGAAAAGTATAAAGAAATAGCTGAAGAATACGGTGTAACATTAAGATTTAGGGAGGAATAATTGATGGCATACGCATTAAAGCCAGAAATACAAGAAGTATTTGAGAAAATTGATTTTATGAAGAGATATAGAGAGTTGTCAGAAAGATTTTCATCAAATAGTGAAAATTCATTTGAAAACTATGAAAACGAAAAAGCAGTTGAGGTATTTGAATCACTTGGTTATAAAGCTCGTTATATGAAAAAAGAAGACTTTTTTATTATAGGAGAAGTAAAGAACAAAGATATATACACTTTTAGATTCAACCTCAGTTTAAAATATGGACTTGTTGAGTTCATTTGGTCTGCAAGACACAATGGTGAAGTAAGGGTTGGTAGTTCATGGGATATGTTTGTAAAAGTATTATCAAATGGTACTGAAAGATTGCCAGCAGTATGTTTCCACAGTTATGAAGAACTAAAAGAAATTATGAAAATCGCCTTTGAAATGTATGAAGATTTTAAACGAGAATTAATCCCTATCTATTCATGATTTTATATTTAAGAAAGGCAATTTTATCTTAAATATAAAAAAAGAAAATCCGACTCACAAGAGCCGGATTTTCACTTCATAAATACATAGGCTTCATTTGCTGTTACATAATATGTTTTACCCTTGCTGTTGTGTACTTTATATTGTGGTGATCCATTGACAGTTACTTTTTCATCGATTGTAAAACCTAGTCCTGCATCTAAAGTACCAGCCACGTCTTTATCATGCCAAGATGGAGATTCATAGAAACGTAGGTTGTCCACTTTAGTAACAACACGCTTCCCTATAATAGAGGAATCTACTGTGCTTTTCTTACTAAACTTCACATAAGATGGACTGTTCTTAATCCATTGTTCACCGCCAAGATTTAACCAACCACCCTTTTCAGCCCATACAGCATAATATAAATCATTAGCATCAATTTATTACTTTCCCATTCGTGTTTTACCTCTATGTTATACTACATTACCTTTTAAGAACTATAACAAACACATATGTTGTAAAATATATCTTTTTGAGGAAACTTTATCCATTTATTGTTATAATTATATCCGCAATATTTTTCCAGGAGGGTTCCTATAAAAAACAATAGGATAATTGGACATACATACTGGGCACTCCCCTTCTTAAATACGTTCATAGAAATATAGAAAGGGGTTATACGATGGGACAATTTCAAAGTAATTTTCAATCGGCACAACAAATCGCTACGCAGATGAGGGCAGCTTCGGATACCATCCAAAGTGCAACAAGTCGTTCTATAACAAAGGCGACGCGTACTACGCTTGCTGTTAATTCAAAAGCACAAGAAGTGAACCAACAAGTTTTAGATTTGACAAAACAATTTTCTGCCGCCTTTCAACAAGCGGTTAATAATATTCATTCGGTAGCTAACGAGTTTGAGAGAATGGATAACGAACTTCAAAATACTTTTCGCTAATGTAATAACCTACGTAAAGTAAAACGGTAGGAGGAAAAAGATGAGTCAAGATATTGAAAAACAAATGAATCAATTAAATCAAAAATTACGAAGTGTATTTGACGAACAGAATCGGAATCAATCTGCGATTCAAACACAGGAACAAGTAGAAGAGGATTTTCATGTATGGAAAAATCAAAACCATCGTTTGTTTGACCGTATTTTAGGAACTTGGCATAGAGATAGAGAAATGTCATTGTTTTTTATGAATATGAGTCAAGATGCACAATAATAACTTAATCATTGTATCTCCTAAGACTCACCAAACCATCTTAGACCCTGCTTATCATTTTGGAAAAAAAGGGTTATAAATTTATAAGGGGAAGATAACATGAACAGTAAAATGACTAAAGATGATCTTATTAAACTTGTAGAACAAATATGTGATCCTAAATTACCAGATGAGTTGGGTAGTAAGTATATTGATATCTTAAAGGCGAATGTGCCTCACCCAGCTCCGAGTGACTTGATTTTTTGGGATTTTAGAGACTTAACGCCAGAAGAAATAGTAGAGATTGCTTTGAACTACAAAGAAAAAGAAGAGAAATAAAATATTAAAGGACAAGCTGCCCACCTAAAAATGGGCGGCTTTCTTCATTATCTAAATCTAAGCCAACTTACATAAAAATCACTAGCCGTAATATAGTACTTATGCCCCTTCGAATTATAAACACGATACTGCGGATACCCATTGACATTTACCTTTGCGTCGATTGTAAATCCTACTCCTGCATCTAAAGTACCAGCAACATCTTTATCCTGCCAAGAAAGAGCATCATAAAAACGTAGATTGTTAACTTTCGAAACAACTCGCTTCCCTACAATTGAAATATATTATCCACGAGATAAAGAATTAGCAAAAAAATTAATTGATAAAGTAAAATATGATATGGATCCAGATCATCGATGGGATTTAGGGCTTAATGGAGAAGATATTAGGAGTAACCTTCAATTTATGGATCAATTTACAAATAGAAGAATTGGTGGACTTTTAGGAGTACAATTAAAAGATGCTCCTTATGGTTCGAGAGTAAAAATAAATATCGAGAGGGAATAAAAAATGGATAAATCAGTATTAGAAAAAATAGAATTAGTTAAGAATATTTTAGGCGATGACCCATTTAGTTTGGTTATTGGTGAAATTGTGGAAGAAGAAAAAATAATTGATAAAAAATTAGAAGAGACTATTTTAAAAGATTATTATTTCATTACAAGCAAATATAAAATATTGAATGGTGGAGTAATCACTATATATGGTCATCAAAAACTTGAAAGTATTCAGTTTTATACGGAAGACATGCCAGGTGGTGCTGATAAATGGCTTTGTATAGGGACAATAGAAAATTACCCATTATTTATTGATAAAATTAATGGAGAAATATCTTGTTTGTTTGGAGATTTAATTGATCAAAACTTTGTTATTGAATCATATGGTGATTTTAATAATTTCTTACAAAATTATTATTTAGGACAAAAATATTGTGAATTAGGTAATAAGTTTGTTCAATCTGGAGGGATTAGTGACACAGTAGGTAGTAAAGATGATGATTGGTATCAATTACTAGAAGATCATAATTTATTGTAATACATTAAGTTGATGTGTTATGAATAACATTATAAAAGATAAATTTTTTATTTAAAAGAAATGTAAATATCTAAATAAAAAAGAAGAACTCCTTGTATTGAGGTAACGTTCTTCTTTTTTATTGATCTATGTAATTATCCATCAAAAATGTAATACTTACAGTTATTACGTAAAATTGGTATGATTTAGGTATCACTTCAAGGAGGTCATTACATGAGTTACGATACTATTGCTTCGTTACAACGTATGGAGCAATTAGAGCAAGCTCAAGCTGCACCTGGGAAACGTTTAGTTTTATAACGAGTAACTCCTAAAGTAGATATTGTTATTTTAGTTATTACTTTTCTATTAGCTGTTCCAACACTTACACTTTCAATATGGATATGGGCCACTTATTTTTCAATCAAGGAATTTACGTTGAAAACATATTTAGTGAAAAACGTTGCAACGGGCGAACAATTCTATGTGGAGAAACAAGACTTCAAACAATATAAGAGAAGTTTAAAGAATAAGGGAAAACAAGTTAGAAGAATATCTGATTTGTAATAAATAAAAAAAGCCGTCATAATGACGGCTCTTGTTTTTACTTAATAGTTACATGTTCCTCACGAATCCAACGATTACCACCAATATCTATTGCGTCGCCAACTCTTCCCCAAATACGATAAGGAGTAGAACCGTCAATATTTCCAACATGGTTAATACATTCTGGCTCACTATGAACTGCAATCCCCCAACCTACAGGATATTTAGAATGCGCATAGAACCATTTCACATCAAAATGTTTTAGGTAAGCCCACTGCTTTTCATTCCCAAGGCAGATCATGTCTTTTTCTCCACCACCCCAGTATCCTTTCTGGATTAAGTAAGGGATTTTTTGTGTGATACGTCCAGCAAAAATAGGATCCGCAGGATTTTCATATAGATTCACACCATAACCATCATCGTATTTCGATGTTGCATGTCCAATTCCCTCTTTTTGAATAGGCTGAATTGGATCAATTGGGTTAATTGGATTTAGTTCATTACCACCAATAAACCAAGATAATGGCTTGTCTCCATTTAGAACATTTAAGTCAACTTTTCCTACACCATCAAGCCAACCGCCTGTTTCTCCGTCTGCATATTGCCATAGATCACACGCATAGGCAGGTTTATTACTTCCATAACGAGGAATCCATAAAAAGTCTGCTTTCACCTTATTTAAACCATATTGATTGTACATATGATGTGATACATAAAATCCGACTTTCCAACCTGCCGCTTTACATGTATCAATAAAAGCTTGAGAAGCAGCTGCTAGATTGTCGGGGCCACAACTTTTTAATGTATCATCCTCACAATCCAGCACTAAGAATTTAGCATTTGAATTTGTTCTTTTCATAAAATCGTTCGCTTCCACAATTGCATCATTAACAGAAACATAGCATCCATACGCATAGGCAGCATGTGGAATGCCACTTTTCTCTAACTGCGCTACATGTTGTTTATATAATCCATCTACTGTATCTGATCCATATTGAACACGGCAAATCGCTAAACTAACTTGAGGAGCTAATACATCCCAATTAATACTGTCATTCCATTTTGAAATATCGATAATATGTTTTTTCATTATTGAACATCTCCCTTTTTCTCTTCTTGTTTTTGTTTACCACCTAAAATTTCAACTGCATTTGTCAAAGCTTGTGGAAGTGGAATTCCCATACGTCCAGCGTTTTCTAAAAGTGATAACAATTCATTACCCATGAAGAAGAAGATTGTTGCTTCACGGATAGCGCTATTACTGCCAATTGCAACATCTACTTGAGCAGCTACACCGACCAATAAAAAAAGCACCACTTTTTTAGCGATGCCTTTAAAGCCGATTTTACTTTTTAATTCTCCGAGTACAGTTGCAGCAATCATTCCTGTAGCGTAATCGATAATTGCCATTGTGATTAAAACCTGCAATGTCATATCCCACCCTCCCAAAAAGTACCCACAAAAGCCACCGAAGGTAAAAACAAATGATTTAATTAATACATCAATACGATCCATTTTCCCACTCCTTTATGCAAAATAAAAAAGACCAGCTTATGGCTGCTCTGGTTTCTCATTTATTAATTGTTTTAGTAATAATTCTTCTAACTTTGCGATTCGGTCTTCTTGACGAACTACCAAATCCTTTAATTCGTCAAGTTGATCCTGGACGGAAACTTTCTCACGTTTTTCTGCTTCAAACTTTTGCTTTAGTATTCCAATATCAAACTGCATATTGTCTGCTTTCCAGTCTAATTCTTGTACCGATTGCATTGTAATAGAAACAGAGCTATATAATGTAACTGCATTTTTTTCAGGAGTTGTAAATACATCATCAGAATCCTCAGCGATCATTCCGTAGTATATAGGCAATACATCAATTTCACCTGCATTGTACTTTTCAACGTCAGAAATCATATTGTATTTTTTAATACGTACAGAGTTGAGTTTTTGTAGCGCAGAGAACTCCAAATCTTCAATGTTTGTTTTGATTTTACGAGATGAGTTAGGAATAAATTCTCTGCCCCACACGCCCCCAGTTGCTGTAATGTTTCCATTTGCCTTTAATGTTCTTAACTCCATATCCCGCCATGCATTGCCAAACGTATCTTTAATCTGTAATCCAGTGTCATAACCTGATGCGAGACTGGATCTTATCATTACTCTACCCATGACTAAATCATGATCGTTGGCGCCATTGGAAAAGTATATTTTGTTACCACTTCCTTTTCTTTGGAAATTAAACTCACCATAGTTATTTGTAAAATAATGTGGTTCCGTTGTGGTCACTGAAAATTTACCGTATCCTGGAGCCCATCCAACAGAATTAAAAACAATATCATTCAAGCAATCAAAGTACAATCTTCCATCCGCATACGTATATAAATGGCCACCGTCATTTTGCATTTGAATAAATGTTGACCATCTATTATTCCCTTCCGCATTGTTTCCTTTAGAGATTCCAATCGTAGCCCAAGCTTTAGAAGGTTGTTCGAATCCATTAATTCGTGGAGTCGTTTGGTAAATATAGAATGAACCTGCACCATTGAATTTGGTATTATCAGAACCAAGAACAAATGTAGGGTTAATGCTTCCGTCTGTTGTTTCCGCAAACCCCATATAAGCACGCGGTTTGATTGTATCGCAAATTTTAAAGTCTTGATTGTTCATTTCAACGAATCTACTGCCAGTAGTTTTAAGTGTTACCCCTTCTAAAACTTGTCCTTTAATATGTTCAGCTGTGACAAATCCTTTTAATCCTATTCGTTTTGCATCAATGTCAACTGCTTCTGCTGATTGATTGATAGATGAGATTACAGTACCTTTTTGAACTGTATTTTTTATACCGTTTTCTGTAACCTCAATGCGTCCTTCCATCGCTTTTACATATGCACCTGTCGCAAATGTGCCATCTACTTCTTTTCTTGTGTATGTTTCTTCTTTTTTTGCACTGATTTCAACACCTTTTTCAGTTGCTGAAATTCTACGTTCTATATCTGTGACCTTTTGGTTATAGTCTGCTGTTGCTACCTTATCAGCCAAATCATCGATGATTTTGTCTTTATCGACCATATCATTTGGATTTTCGATAAAAGAACTTGCTTTAGTTCCTTTTTGCAGCATCGGGTGTGCCATCCAGAATGTACCGTTTTGAAGGACATACGCTCTGAGCCCGACAAGAGCAGCTTCGGGTGGAGTTACTTTTGTAAATTCCTGTCTCGTCCAAGTATCATTTTTTATAGTAAAATCATAGGTGCCAGCAGAAAACTGGGTACCATCACTTTTCCAAAACACAGCAACCATTCTAATTTTCTTATTGTAATGCTCATCTATATTTTTAGTCATAAAATATGCTGAAACAACAACATTTTCACCTGGTGTGACTGGAATTCTATTAGATGTAAAACTATTATAAGCAGGCGCGGTTTCTCCAGTAACGGTCAATTTTATGCTGGAATCACCTAAAAATGTTGTATCTTTGTCTACAACTGCTGGAAACTTAGATCCGAGTCCCCAATATTTTGTGCCCTGGGTAAATCTAGTGTTTCTAATTTCATTAGTTGGTCCGATTCCACCGATATAGTCCTCAACTTGCTTAATATCAACTTTTGCTTCAATTTTTTGTGATGTCTGTTCAATTTTAGTGTTAGCTTCAAGTATTTGTTTGCCTTGATCTGTTGTAGTGATGGTAAGTTGGTCAACTGTACTTGTTAAACCTTTTACTGATTTTTGAACTTCTGCGGTTCGTTCATCAAGAGTTTTTACATCTTTTCCATAATCCTTCACCAAGACTTCCCATTCTGTACCATTCCACTTTTTCAATATTCCAGGTTTACCTTGAGAGATATCCAGCCATAAGCTTTTCCCAGGCTCTAATCCTTTGGTAGGAGGGTTAACCCCTTCATAAATAGTTGTTTGATAGTTCTTTAGGTTTTCCACTACCTGTTCAGCTAACTGCTTTGCTGCTTCGGATTCTTTTTGAGCTGTATTTGTTTTCTTATCATTCTCTTGTACTAGCTCTTCTAGCTTATCTAATAATTCTTTGTTCGCTTTACTACCTAAAATACTAAGGATTTTACTGTACCATTTTTGCAATTCTTCATTTACGTTAACAATTTCACGATAGTCACCAAACACATATTTATCTTGTGTAGGGTCCGTGAATGATTCATCAGCAGCAATAGCACGAGCTTCAAGATACAATTTAGGTGTAAAGCCTGTATCTTTAATACGAATTGTATCGCCTTCATTAATAAGCTCATGAGCCAGTCCGAAAACTCGGCCGATACTTTGTGCATTTACTTCATAAGAAACAGATGTATTAACACGCTTTTTTATCTCCGTTTTCATAAGAGTTAGTAATCGTTGCGGTGTAATAGCCTCTTCTGTTTCAGGACTGTAAAAACCGAATTTATGTTGACCGCGCTCATTCCATCGCTGAAATGCATCGACATCCACAATATAGGGGACGCCATTGTTTATATCTGCAATAGTGAGAACTTCTTTGCCTTCTTTTTTGACAAAACCGATTAAAGCTGTACAAATGTTTTGTGAGTTTTCAATACGCTTAATGCCCATCAAATCTTTACCAAGAGTTACTTCTTTTCCTGTTTCTCGACCGCGTTTTTTTACCATATCTACATAACGGCCGACTATTTGAGATCCGACAACTTCAGCGCGATATTGAATTTCTAATTCGAATAAAGAAGCGATTTTCTTTAAGAAACTCAACGGATCAATGAATTCATCAATCGTCATTGAATGGAAACCAGAATACTCTGTTTGGCCACGTTTCCAATTTGTACCCACAAGCGCCATATCTACAAGTTCATTAACTGTCTTGACTTCTAATTCTTGTGGGGGAATAATTCCAGCTTTTGCAAGTTGAATCCATTCGCCAGATGCATAAGCAATTACCGATCTATCGTCTGAATCTTTTTCAGCTTCGGTGATTACATAAGGAACTATACGGCCATCTCTTACTTCTTTTAACACTAAATTCTGTTGCATCAGAGTTGCTGCATGTTCTGTATTATCAAATACTTTAAATTCTAAAGTATCAATGTTATTTTTAATCTCCCAATGTCGTTTATCATCCCAATAATCTTTTGGTTGTATAGTTGAAACGATTTGACTCGTTTTAAAATCAACAACATGTAATATGCCACTTGGTGTTCTCATCTGAATCGCTCCCTATACGTTACCTTTGCTGCCCCGACAGTTGAAGGCATTATTTCTAGTTTATTCGAACCTTTTTGAACAACAGGATAATCACTAAAAATATCTTTTAGATTAATAGCTCTCTTACCATTTATCGTTACAATACTTCGTTCGGTATCAATGGTTACTTTGTCACCAACATCAAAGATATAAGGAGGATTGCTTTGCGTATTCATGTTGACTTTCCAAATTTTCAAGTCATCAATGGACATTTGCGAACAAAACATGTTGTTTGAAAACTGAGAAATACTGATTTGAACTTGAGCGACCTTACTCATATTGACGTTATTTTCGTCTACCCACACCACAAACCTTTCAGCATCATCGATCTCCGTGCCTAATATGAATTTAGAAATATATGCTTCCCATCTGTTCCCGGTTCTAGCAAGCCATAAGCGGCCCCTAAAATTTGTCCAAGTATCTGGATGATCTCCATGCTCGTTGATAAAGACTCGTCCGCCTGGTTTTTTACTATTCCCAACAGAAGCAAATCCACTATTTTGCTCCGCTTCCCATTGAACATCTGACATAGATATACGGGCTACATAATCGCTATTTTCATCTAACAATCCTATTTCAATCCGTCCCATTTGGTCCCAATGATAACTATTAATGTGTACATAGGCCTGCATGATGAAATCCTGTAGTGGTCCTTGTGGAATATTCTTTTTGGCTATACAACCATGCCACCCTTTTACTGTAGGTTCGCCCAGGTATTCAGCCATAAAACGATATCCATCTGTTTTAAACTTCCCTCCACCCGTCATATCTTCTGTTTTAGGAACATTTGTCCATCCCACAGTAGTTGACATTTCATCCCATAATACACGCTGATTCCTTTCGACAGGAACTTGATCAGCTTTAAGTGGATATCCAATGCGAAAATAATTCGTTCCATTCCATACATCAAGAAATGTGGAAGGCTTCGCTACTTCAACTTCTATAATTGGATTAGACTCCACACTGCCTTTGTTTTGAATGTTTGCTAATAACCCTTGGCTGTCTAACTTAAAATCTACTGTTCGGGTTGGTCCTAATTTATAAGGCATTGGACAAATAAACTTTAAAGTACCTTTACCAAGGGTTACAAATTCATCAGGATCAAATTCTTCATCCACAATTGCTAAATACGTTCTATTTGGTTCTACATCAAAAATAAGCTCTGCTGGTTGCTCTGTAATTAACCAACTTGCAATGTCTTCTTTTAATAATTCCAAGTCCCCACCATCAGGAACTATAATACCTACAGGAATAGATAAAACACGCATTTCCGTTTGTGTGTTTAATAATCTTGCACCTGGATATCCTGGAACACTTAGAAAATTCCGTTTCAATGGTGCCCATGTTGGTCTTTTCCATCCTTTTTCTATTTGAACAAATTTTTTTCGTTGATTGTTAAATGTAAAAGAACTCATGTTAACACCTCTTTTCTTCAATAAAATAAAAGAAACCCTAACCTAAAAGGCTGAGTTTCTTTTTGCTTCTCTATCTTGATACTCGGTTGTATATCGGTACGTACCACGTGCAACTTCTCTTCCTTCTAGAATTACAGGAACTTCAATTGCTAATCCACTTCCCTGCATTGGGAATGTACCGTCTACTCCTTGAGCTTGATATAGTCCATTAGCTTGTACACCTATATTACCCACATTTACTGTTGGTATTGCTGCTTCACTCATTGCATTAGATGCTTGATTTATTAGTCCAATTGAATTTTCCATACCAAGAGCAAGTCCAGCGCCAATTTGCTTACCAACTGCATCACGCATAAGTCGTGAAGGAGAATGGATGTCAAAGAAGTCCGTGAATCCTTCTTTAATGCTACTTCCGATTGAGGCTACTTTATCCCAAACCGCACCAGCCATTGAACCTATACCATCAATTAAACCTTGGATTATATTTTTACCAATGCTTAATAAGTTTATCTGTTTAAGAGTATCAACTATTTTAGGTATTATGTCTGTTACAATTGTAGAACCTAATTGTCCCACCATACTTACAATGCCTTTTATTAAAGCCCAAATTAATTGCACACCAGCCTCAAGGATTTTAGGTAAATTCCTAATTAATTCTCCAGCTAAAGTAACGATTAAATTAAGCGCTGCCCCTATTAATTGAGGTATAACTTGTACAATACCTGCAATTAACATAAGCAAAATTCTGATACCTGCTTCAAGTATCTTTGGTAGATTTGCAATTAATGTGGACGCTATTTTAACAATTAAATCTAATGCTGCATTAATAAGCTGTGGTAAAACTTGCACAATACCATTAATTATTGCCATTAAGATTTTAATACCAGCATCGATTATTTTAGGTAGATTCGTAATCAGTGTATCCGCTACTTTTGTTATAAGATTTATTGCTAAATCAATTAACTGCGGTAGCATTTTAATGATCCCATCTATTAAGCTAGTTAAAACTTTAACACCAGCTTCAATAATCATAGGAAGATTTTGAGTAATAGCATTTATTAAAGTAGTTATAACAGTAATAATTGCTAATGCAATCATAGGTAAAGCTTGTGTAATTCCCGTAATTAACGAAACTAGTAAATTTATACCCATTTCAATCAATTGAGGTAAAAATGACATGATCCCATTAATAATGGTTTGAATAATCGTTACAGCTATTGGAATTAGCTGTGGAATCATCAACATAATGCCATTAATTAAAGTCATAATTAATTGAAGTCCTGTTTCTATGAGCGTAGGTAGGACTTGTACAATTCCAGAGATTAATGTTTGAATAATTTGGATTCCCGTTTGAACGATCATAGGAAGATAAGTAGCAATCATTTGTGAAATTGTATTTATAATCCCCACTATCGCTTCAAGTATGATTGGAGCTGCTACCACTAATCCATTCACAAGATTTGAAATCATTTGCGATCCAGCTTCAAGAAATTGTGGTAAAGCTGTTGTTACAAAATTAGCTATGTTATTAAAATTATTAGTGATCGTTTCAATGATAATTCCTGAGTTTGCATTCAGATACTCTGCAATTGCTGGTAAATAACGAGATACAGAGACGAGAACGCCAGGAAGTCCACCGATAATTGCACCTGCTATAGTAGGACCAATCATCTTAAAGATTTCACCCAATTGGCTAAAATCTCCTGAAAAAACAGCTTTTACTGCATCAAAAAGATGAAGACAAGCTTCACGTATTTTACTAACTGCTAATCCTATTATTTCAGCTGCATCTTGGAATCCTTTTGGTAAATGGGTAATCCAATCATTTAAGTGATCGCCATCTGCTGCTGTCCAGAATAGATACTTCCCTAATGAAACGAGTATATCTATAAAGCTCTGTATACCACTTATCACGCCAGTAATACTATTTTTAAAGCCTTCATTAGTCTGCCATAAATGTTTCATCCACACGATTATTCCTGTTATAGCTGCGGTGGCGGCTATGAATCCAGCTACAACTAACGCAACTGGACCAGCAATAGCCCCAATACTTACACCTACTATTCCAGCAATACTGGATAAGGTTACAAATACCGGGGCTAAAGCCATGCATGCTCCAATTAATATTCCCAGTGTGACAACAATAGTTGTTAATGCTGCGGCTAATGCTGGATGTGCTGAAATCCAACTTGCAAAGGCTCCAATTATATTGGCTATTACACCTAAAAGTGGTTCAAGGGCCATTTTTAAATCACCCATTGCCTTTTGAAACTTTATAGCTGGACTTGCATCCATTTTCTTTATCATTTCATTTAGCTGTTCTTGATTCTTGTTTAAATCTATAACTTTATCTTGGGCACCAATTAATGTATTAGTGATATTCTGTCCTTGGTCTTCATACATTGTCCCAAAAAGTTTAACGCCAATCTCATTTCTCTTTGTTTCATCTTCAATACTTACTAATGCTTTAGCAATCTCTGTCATAGCGGCTGAACCTTCTTTACCGCCTTTTGCTACAGATTGTCCCCATTTTTGCAACTGTTCTGCTGAAATGTTAGTACCTTGAATGGCTTCTGTCATTGCTTTATCGACACCTTGACCGAACTCAGCCGCTTTAATACGACCTTCTTTCAGACCCGTAATGTTCAGTGAAACTCGCAAAGTTTCACCCGTCCTCTAAGGACAGCTTACTGTCACCAGCAAGACCAGACTATATCATCATCTTTGTAAAAGATGCTCCCCGTTTCGGATGTCATTGGCTTACACCCTACGTCTTTCGACTAGTCGTTACACACTTCCTATTTATAGGATTGGCTCGGTATTGTCTCTTGTGTGAGAGTTCCACCGAATTAGAGGAGTTTGCTATGAATGTCACCACTCATAGGGACAATTGTTTATCCAATAGATTGTCGATATTCCAAGTACCAGTTTCAACACCAGCCTCCATAATCGCTTGTACCTCTTCAGCATTGTAACCAGCTCTCGTTAGCTGTCCACCATACTCAGCGATAATGTCCAATTGCTCAGGTGGGAACCCGATTTTCAACAGTCGATTCGTTAAACCTAATGCCGTATCACTGGTTATTCCTAATTCATTGCCAATTTCATTTGTTTCTTGAATTAACTCAGTAAAATCTATACCTGCATAAGCACTTGCGACCGCTCCTGCTCCTTTTACAATTGAAGCGTTCGCTTTATCACTGACGTTTTGATTTAATGCCCATTGTCTCCGTGTACCTTCCAGTGCTTCTTCCACATCAACACCATAGGCTTCTATACCTCTAACAGCTTGTTCAACTGATTTCTTAGACGATGCTGGGACTTCAAAAGTTACATCAATTTTCGTTTTTAATTTAGAAGTATCAAGAGCCTTTTCAATTACTCCTGATATACCGCCAGCTGCCATTGCTCCACCTAACATATTTTCCAAACCGATGTCTAACTCTTTGAAGCTTTTACCTGCTCTTTCAGCTTCTCGTGAAAGATCTCTTAAATCATTTCGAACTTGTTGTATTGAATTGCCATCATCCACAGAACGAAGCGCACGTTGTAACTTCTCAATATCTGCTTCTGCTCCTAATGCTTCTCTTCCAATAAGACCAATCGCTTGATCTAACTGTCTACTTGTTGCCGTACCGCTTTTTATTGCATTCACAAGACGATTTCCTAATGCTCCTGCAAAATCATCAACGCTTTTTCCTGTTGCACTAAATAAGGTTTCTAATTGTCTTGTTGAACTTGCTACGTTATCTTGCTCTGCTTTTAATCCGGCTAGTTTCCCTTTTAACCCATTAAGCGATCCTTCTGTAAATTCAATTTCACGCCTAAACGCACGATACTGTTCTTCAGAAATTTTACCATTTTGAAATTGAGCTTGGACTTGTTGCTCCGCAGCCTTCAACTTATCTAGCTTTTGTGTTGTATTTTCAATTGCTTGTGTAAGTAATTCTTGTTTCTGAGCAAGTGCTTCAACATTACCTGGGTTAAACTTCAAAAGACGTTCAACATCTTTTAATTCTTTTGTTAAATCATTACTACGTTTATTTACATCTTTTAAAGCGTTTTGAAGTCCAGTCGTTTCTCCACCAATTTCAATCGTAATTCCTTTAATTCTTCCGGTCATAATCTCACCTCTATTCCTTAGAAGGAATTAAAGTCTTCTTGAGTTGCTTTTCGTACCTTTTCCTTTTGAGGTTTTTGCATTTCTAAATATTCATCGATATAATCTAGGCACATACCTATTGTCATATCTTCTAAATCAGCTTTTGTAAGTTTGCATTTATAACACAAAACAAGGAACGTTTCAGTCGTGAAAACATCACCCTGATTCGCTCCTTGTGAACTACTATTCTTGCTATCTACAACTTTTTTTTAGATTGAATTGTGGAAGCTATCATATCTTGGATATCTTCTAAGATTTCAATGATTGGAAATTCATCAAATGAATCTAACCACACCATAGGCTCCGGTATGTCTTTATCTGCTGTTTTCGCCATCGTCCAAACGAGATTATAGAACACCTCAAAATCCACACTATCTAACTTACTTGGATCTAAATGCTCCATATCAATTTTCCCAAGTGGTGCTAATTTAAGTAGCTGCGCGAAGTAATCTTTACCAAATTGCGCTTTAAATCGGATTGGTGTGCCTCCTGTACTTTTTAAACGAATATCTTTTCCATCTACAGTAATTGTTTTTTCCATTTACTTACGCTCCTTTTGGTACTTCTGGTGTTTTTACATATACTTTTTTGTACCAGTCGTTATAAATTGCTTGTGTTGTTTTAGCTGTTGTTTTTGTTTTAACCATTGGTCGTCCGCCAGGCGCTAAAACGATTGGACTAGAAACAAACTTCAATTCATTTGTATTTGGCTCAGCTGAATTTGTTTTTGTTTTAGATGCAATTGTTGGACGACTTGCTGCACAGTTATACATAACATGTCGAGTCGCGTTCACATCACCATCAAACTCAAATAATAAGGCGAATGGTTTTCCTTTTGCATCAGCTAATTCACTTAATACACCATCAGTTTCATCTAATACCTCACCAAGTGCATCGATAGCAAATTGCTCTGGGATAGTGGCAATATTCAATGTTCCATCGTAACCTTGGTTATTACTTGCCGCGTAATAAAGCATGTCATCCGCATAGAATTCAATTAAATCACCGCGTGGCTCAAATGTTAGTTCAACCCCACCGCGTAATGGAATTGGTGTTCCGAATGTCACTAAAAAATCTTTAATATCTAATGGCACATAATGTACATTTTTTAAACCGAATGTTACCTTATTTTCATTCATTTATAACAACCTCGTTTCATATGATTTTTGATACATTTTTTCAGATTCAATAAAAGCCTCAAATGATTCATAAGGTATCTCATGATCATCTAAGGCTTTTTCTAATTTGGCTTCTGCAGCCAAGTCTTTTTTTATTGTATAAAGTTCAATACTTACATCACTTATCTGGTGATGAACCTTGTTATCAGCCATCATGTTTGATGATCCATCCACAAGGAAACAAATGTATGGCGGTTTTGGTACCGGTTTACCTGGTGTTGCTGTGAAATGTGAATAAGCCACAGGATAACCTGTAGCTTCAAGAATTTTTGTTAATTCACCTAATGTCATTGACGAATCGCCCTTTCAACAAGTTCAGTAAATTCATTTATTGCTTTTTCTTCAGCTGGAGCAATATGAACTTTACCTGGCACACGCCCTCCACCAGTTGCTTTAGCATGTCCCTTTTCTAACAAGTGTGTTAACTGTGGTTTCAATGCATTATGAACGATGATTGCATCGCCATCTTTTTTCTTACGCCATCCGTTTGCATATTTACGTCCACTGGTACGTTTACTTTTAGGGCTTTTTTGCTTTAATTCATTCAAAAGATTGTCTGTTACCTTTTCCTTCGCGGCTTCCATGTCTTCTTCCACAACATTTGCATATCTTTGTAATTCTCTAGCAATCTCACTCGCAAAATCGTTCATACTAAACATGCTCCTTTGCGATAATAGTCAATGTCTGATACATTTCATCATCATTCATTGGCGGTTCGATAATATCAAAGATACGACCTTTCATATTAATTCGCATTTCTTCTGTAATACCAGAAGTGTATGGAATCACAAATCGATAAATCAGTGTGGCCTGTGAAGCTGAAGCTTCAATATACTCAGAACCCTTCACCGTTTTTATCATCGCCCAAGCTTTTTTTACTTCTTTCCAATCTGTTTCAATTGGCTGATTCAATTCATCTTTTATTACTTCAGGTTGTTCAATGATAATTCGATTTCTAAAATCACCTGTATTAAGCGGTTTTTTATACTGAAAAGGACGCATATTAATCACCGTCCAGTTTGATTTCTTCTAATGCTTTATCAATGCCTAAACTATTAATCTGACTTAAAAAATTCTTATCAAAATACTCAAGAGCATCATTATAGACATAACGAGAACGTTCAAAGACTAATTCCTTGAACTCCTCGTTATTATTTAAATCATAATCCCCACAAACCCTAAGTAATGCCTTGTTAGACGTAGAAAGGATGCGCTTTAGGTTATCATCTTCCTCATCACCTAAGTGCATCCGCTCCTTGAATTGCTGCAATATTTCATTTGAAATTTCTATTTCCATTCATATCACCCTTGAACTGGTGGAGTTGATGTTTCTGCAACTTTTAATTCATAAACTTGTGCTGCATATTTGTCTTTTGGCTTACCTGTAGCATATTGTTTAGCAATATAAAGTGTTGCGTCTTCTAACGCTAACGTTTGGTCAAACTTTTTAATCGGCTCCGTTCCACCCATCGCTGCGATATACTGTCCTTTAACAAAAAACAACACTTTCCCTTGAGGTACAAACACTGATTCTGTAGGCGTTGGATTGAATGGCAAGCTCGTCACATAAACACCAGCCGCATTTAAAGTTGTCGCATTTGCTTGAACGTCAAATGTGTCAAACGGATTCGTCACCATAACCACTTTTCCAGCAATGTTCTTTGGCTGATCTGCATCTTTACCATCAGCTTTTAACTTTTTAGCAAGTAACTTAACAACATTTTTCAATTCGTTAATTGTTTTACGACCTGGCTCAAAAGTTAAAGTACCAGCAACCTTTTTATCTGGATATACTCCATTCGTAACACTTCCACTTGGGTCTTTTAATAATCCAATAGGCTCATTTTTACCTGTGCCAGCTACAAATCCTCGCTCTAATCCAACTGCCATTGCTTCTGTAATCATTGTGCGAACATAACGTTCCACCCATACTGGTCCTAAATTTAACATATCATTTGATAATGGAATAAATGCTGTTAATTTAAGTTGAGTAATAGGCTCTTTTCGGAATGTAGCATTTAGTTGACCTTGAATATCACCAAATAATGGTCCCCATACAGCCGCGCCTTCTGGATCTCCATAGATAAGTTCTGTAACGGCTCCTAAATTTTCTAATCCAATATGTTCTAAGAATGGATGTCCACTCACTAAATCATCAAAGATTCTCTCTTGTGTTGTTTTAGGTAGAATCTCAGTATCTTTAAATCCACCATCTTGAACAACTGCATTAAAGAACTTCATTTCCTCACTTGTTAGTACATTAGCGCCACGAGACTGCATAATAGAACGATCTACCATTGATTCATTCACTTGATTTAAGATATCTGAACGAACATCTGTAGCAAGTGCTTCAATCATGGAGTTTAATGCTACAGATTGTTCTTCCGCTGTACCTTCCTGTGTCGCTTTCGCAAAAGCTAATTTCTTCTCTTCAAAATTATTGAATTTAATTACCATATTTTATTTTCCTCCTAAAGTTAAAAAGAGCGTACTCAAATTCTGTTTTGTATTAACAGGATTTTGAATAGGCTCTTTTGGATTTGTATTTGTTTGTAAATCATTCAGGATTTCGTTTTTTAATCCTGATAATGCTGCATTTAAATCTTCTTTTGTAATTCCTTGACCTTTGTTCATTGTTCCATTTCTAAAGCCATCAATTACCTTCTGTGGAAGCATGGCAGTAGTAGAAGCTGAAGCTGTCATTTTAACCTGATTATCCATAAACATGATTTCATCCACAAAATTATTTTCTAATGCTTGTTGTGGACCCATCCAAGTTTCTTCAGCCATCATATTAAGTAGTTCTTCTTCTGATTTACCACTTTTAATGACATAGGCGTTTACAATTGCTCGATCTGTTGTTTTTAACATCTCAGCCGCCTTTTCCATGTCACGATGATCGCCACCATTCCACATAGAAGCATTATGAATCATAATTTGTGCTGTAGGTGAAATTCGGACTTTATCACCAGCCATCGCAATAACAGAAGCCGCACTTGCAGCCAAACCAACAATTTGAACTTCCACATTACCAGGATAATTTTTTAATGCTGTATAAATTTCTGACCCTTCGTGTACATAACCACCAGGACTATTAATTGATACGATTAAATCATCACCATTGGCATTAGTTAGTTCTTTTGAAATTTTACCTGGGCTTGCAGCATCCATTTCAAACCAGTCATAAATCCAGGCCTCATCATTAGAAATAATTGGCCCTTTAACGTCAATTTTCACCGTCATTTTTATTCTCACCTCCTTTATCGATATTCATTTCAGCGTAGTTCTTTGTAATATAATGTTTATCCAAGTTTGGATCATTAGAAGCTTCATATCCGGCTTCTAATCTCATTTCATTACCTGTAAATGCACTAGAAGAAATGAGTTTATCAATACTTGTTGCAAGATCGAATATATTCTGATAAGAAACAGCTTTAACCTCAATCTTTTGTCCTGAAAGATATTCATTCATTTCGAAAAATTTAACATTTGCTTCATCTGAAATCTTTTTTAATAAAGGATTCACTGTGAACAACATGTAATTCTTTGTTTGTTTCTCTACATCAGCCATTTCTCCATACAATAGAGCCGTAGGAATACCAATAGCCATTGCTACTTGATTTAAAAAACCATTCGTTACTTTATTGATTTCTTCCACACTTTGTCCAGAACTCCCACCACCAGATGATGTCTCACTGAATTTAAAACCTGGTTGTTGAGGTACAATTGCAATATCTTTTTCTCCAAATGCTTTGTACATTTTCTCAACGAACTTTTGCAATTTCCCTCGACCTTCTTCAGTCTTTGCCATCTGAGCTTCTACATCTACTACACCGCGAATTTGATTTTTACGTTTTTGAGAACTTAATATTCGTCCAAATAGATCGCCATAATCAATAAACAGCCCATCAATTAGTGGTGACAACTTATCATTACGATATTTCAAATGAATAACTTCGCTTTGTTTAAATGAACGCTTAAACTCATAATCTTTTACTACTACATTTGTAAAAGTATCTTCAAACACAGCAAATTCATTATGGTGAAAATAATCCGCAATAAGTAAGTCTCCATCATCAGCTTGGATTACTAGACATTCATTTTCATAGATAAGTTTACGAATTATCTTTTCCCAAAAAGTGCTAGCTGTCATATTCTTATTCGGTCTAACATTCAAGCGATAATACAATTCATTTTTTAAAAATTCTTCACTATTTTTAACCCTGAATTCTGATTGGCTAATTGTCCTACCTAAAAAAGAGACGCATGTTTCAATAGCTAATCGCTTCATATGAGCCCTATTCGATGTTTCTGAAACTATATCATCATCGTACATATAATCTAATTCTTTATTCCTATTAAAGACATTATCAAGCCATCCAATTGTAATCACCCCCTTAAAAATCAATTTCATCTAGCATAAAGTCGAATTCATCCACAAGAATATTATCCGCTTGCCATAATGCATGAATGAAAGCCTGGAATCCATCTGTTTTGCGCTTAAATTCATCTTTCTTCAGATATTCTTTGTTGCCGTCTTTTTTGATGTGGACGTAGACGTTGTTGGTGTACCAACGCATTAATGGATTATCTCCAAAAATAATACGATTGTTTGCAAATAATGTTTCAACCCTTGGTGCTAATAAAGAATGAATCGCCTTCGGATTACGAATATACAACAATATGAATCCCTCAGCTTCAAGTGCTGTTTTAACAAGATCAAGACGGAATGTATCGGCTACTATTGTATTGAATCCGTATATCTCACGCATTTTTACAAACCAATCTACAATATGTGAGATATTAATTACGGGCTCATCTAGAATAGTGAGCAAACCTTGTTCTTCCCATTCCTGGATAGGAGCTTTTAATTTAACTTTGTCCAAGAATCCTTTACGGACAAAGGAATGAGTTTTCCAAATGTAATCCTCATCATGTTTAAACAGTAAACCAACCGCCGCGAAGTCTTTGATGCTGGCGAAGTCGAGGCCGCCCACAGCTACTTTGTGTTTTAAATCTGGAATTTCTCTAAGTGTTTCTCCATCTTCTTCAAAACCAGTACGCATTATTTCTTCCCATGAAGCTACAGACTTTGTTAAATCTGTTTCGGGATAATTCATACGCTTTGTCATGAATTCTTCACGGTTTGAAGGATTATTTGCTAATTGTTTATATTGAGTTAATACCTTTTTAAATAATTGTTTAGCATAAGAACTTCTCGGCTCGCTAAACATCGGATTCGCTTTTTCCCACACATCAGGATTATCAATTTCTTCTGGATTATCAATTTTGCAGATGAAAGGAAATAATGGATCTTCTAAATCTTTTCCTTTTAGAATATTCATAGCTCGTTCTTTCGTCTTGTCCAGGAAACCATCACGAACAAAACCATCTGTACCAATAAAAAATTCTCTAGCATTTGGCACTTTTCCAAGTCCACTAGAGAATACATTTACTACATCAAAGTTTTCATATTGATGTATTTCATCATAAATAACACAACCGTCACGAAGTCCATCCTTAGACTTTGCATTTGATGTGTGATATTGCATAATACTTTTCGTATCATTACCAAGGATTTCAACCTTAGTACGATAAAACATATCTTCTAATACTTCTTTACCTTCAATTGCATCATACACTTCACGAAACGATACTTTTGCTTGCTTCTCATTGTTGGCCACAATCGAAACATTGTATCGATCTATTCCGTGTAGTGGACTAATGAAGAAATGGCATAACGATGAAATCAAACCATTTTTACCACCACCACGAGCCATCATAATAAGAAATTGCTCGTAAAAAATAGAATCGTCTTCTTTATAAAACAAGAAATTAAATGCCGTTAGGAACTTTTGAAACGGCTGCAATTCAAAATACCATTTCTCAGTGAATTTTATATAATCTTCATGCATTTCATTATCGAAATACAGGTCATCTCGTATTAAAATGTATTTCTCCAGGTACTCAATTAGCATTATGCGCTCTTTATTTAGCTTAATTTTCCCTGTCTTATACATTTCAATATATTCATCAACGTATTGATTTTGAATCATGTTAAATCTTTAGCTGAGCGCGTATTTTTTTGAGGTACATTACTTACTTCAGCAGATGCTTCCAAACCAAGCGCGCCTAAAATCTTTATCATTCGATCATTGGTTTTATGTAAATCATTGATGGAAGGATTGGATTTTGGGCCATGCATACCAGATATTTTTATTCCGGTATCTTGAATATCATCGATAAGCTCACACTTTAAATCCCACAATGATAAATAGTCTTGAACTAAATCTTCATAATGATTTCCAATGATTTTTTTCTTTTTCAATTGGCTGTATAAGTCTTTTTCAATACGTTCTCTCAAGGTTTCACGACTGATTGTAGCCACTAGATCCCCTCCCTCCTGATTTACATTAGTTTCCAATTTAATATAACGCGCGAAAACAGTGATAAATTTGGAAAATCGACCCCCTCCTCCGGTGCCCCTTAGACGAAAAAAGAGTGAAATATTTTAGGGGGGTGTTATTTTCAAATCATTTTTACCATTTTTCATCGCTTTCCCATTTATTCGGTTTCTTTTTAAATGTTCTTCCGTGTTCTTTGTTGTGGCAATCAACGCAAACCGTTTCAAGATTATCTTTCTCTAATGCAAGATCTGGATGATGTTCGAGTTCTTTTATATGATGGACAACTAACTGTATCTTCTTACGCCTTGCACTCTCACTGTACTCATTGGTGTCTGTTTGAACGCGACCGTTACGTTTACATTCCTGACACTCATAGTTGTCTCGCTTCTTTACTTGTTCTCTTAACTGTTTCCATTCACCACTATCATAGAACTTACGCTTCTGTTGTTTGGTTTTGTATTCATTCATTGTTCTTTATTTTCAAATAAACTATAAATGAATTTACCAACTACACTTTCACCAGCTTCTTTCATTTGCTTTAGTGTTGAATTATTAACAATCTTCTCTAATTCTTCATCTAATTGTTTGAATAAATCATTATCATTATTGTTATTAAGTACTTCATCACCTAGCCCTTGAACGAATGCACCAATAACAATTGCTATCTCAAGCTTAGACAGTTCCATTCACCATCATCCTTTCCGTACGTTCTACCCATTGCTTACCCAACTCAGTTAACTCATCACTCACTCGGTCATGCATCTTATCGTGACACCTTCCACACAGGCTAACCAGATTACACGTTGTTAAACGTAACTCCAGCCTATTCCTTAATGGATGGATATGATGTACTGTTGTAGCTTCTTTGTTCTTGCCATATCGTTTACATTCCTGGCATCGATACTCATCACGCTTTAAAACTTTTAATCTTTTACTCTTCCATTGCTGTGTCTTGTAGAAATTCATGCAATCACTCCAAAATAAAAAGACACCATCGAAAGGATGCTTAAAATATTTAGTCAACTTGATTTAACTATTTTTATGCCGTCTTCTTTAATTTGCTTGGTTCTTTTTTTATACATTAAAAAGCATCCAAATTAATGGATGCTTTATCTTATAACTATATGTTTGAAAGAACATTTTACAAAATATTGTTTCTTGCTGCCCATCGGCGATAGATACCTTCATCAGTTTCCTCTTTTAAAGGATCCTCAGAAAAACAAAAACTGAATTCAATATAATCTTTCAGTTTCTCAAATAAATCTGGTCGCAGAGATTCTGCTTTCTGGTTATTTTCAGGTCTTCTTTGCTTAGGCGTACCATCTTTTTTCATTCCATTTCTTTTAAAATCAAAACAGTATCGACCAATTCCTGCCTCTCTATTATTATTCAAGTAATTTATAATAGTATTTTTTAATAATGGCGCTTTATTTTTAATTACTCGATTTGGAATAAAAGCAGAAAAATATTCTGTAAATTGTTTAGTAATATCACCTGAATTATCTTTATATTCAATCCCGAAAAAATTTCTAAAAGATGTCAAATTAGGAACATGTATTTTAGTCGTATCTGCATATGCACAATAACTTTCGTTCCCATTTCCCATTTTAATAAACTCTAGGTTTACAATTGCGTATTTATTTTCCTTCTTTTCTCTATCGGATAAGACTTTCACAAGAACAACAAATTCTTGCTTTTTATACTGGAATAGAAAAGCTTCTACAGCCCAATTTCTTTTTTTTAATTCATCTCTGATGATTCGTAAGTTTCCTAAAGGCGCTTTTTGTTTAGAATCTATAACCACGAATTACACTCTCCTTAAATCTGAATATTCGACAAAAGGAAGGTATTTTCCTGCAATAAAGAAAACACCATTAAAAGGATGCTATAAATACTAAGAATTAAATCTAGCTTTTGAAAATGAACAAAGGTTGTCTATAAAAAAATCAAAATTACCTTCATCTTCTTTTAAGTAAAATTCAAAGTTTATCGAAGCATTGCAACAATCAATAGACTCACTTCTGTCATCTGGATATGTTATAACTAATTTCCCAACCCTAATTCCCTCAACATCTAAAACTTTAATATTTTTACTATCTGTATCTTCAAATTTAATCGAGTGGGCTAATCCTTTTTTTTCAATAGCGTTCTCAATTTCTTTAAATACATTTTTTAGTCGAAAATCAATCATTCTTTCCACCTCACTTTTATCCACTAAATATCAATTTCGACAAAAAATGAGATTCACCTACAAAAAACCTTCGTCAAATTACGACATTACAAAAGAGCAACCATGCACCAGTTGCCCTTTCGTCAAAATCTTATGTTATTACTATAATCGATATTTTCAAGAGTTAACATTCATAAAACTGGGTGTCAGTAAAGTGCAAGTTCTTCAGCGAACTTTATTCTTCTTATTATTTCAGCATGTTTCTTATAGATATAACTAGAACTGTAATTCATATCCTCAGCTATTTCTTCTAATGTCATTCCGTCCACATACTTCATTTTTAACACTTTATTTTCTAATCCTTTAAACTTACTAATTAGTTCTAACAAATTGTGCATTTCATTCATCTTATGTGCTAATTCGTATTCAATCGCTTCTATACGCTTCTCTACTTTTGCACCTTCCGATTCAGCAGTTAAACGTACATCTTGCAAATCACCACTGATCCAGCGTTTTAATTCAGCTTTTGTTTTGTCTAAGTTGTAATCTAAATAAGCAATATCTTCTTCTAATTTCTGATAGTCTTTCAGCCAGTCAAACAAATGATGATTCACCTCCTTTTATACAACTCAAAAACTGTCTAAAAATTTCTTTTTTATTCATTTAGCACCTTAAACTAAAATATTATATTAATTAAATATTGAACATGTCTGATATTTACATAATTATTATTTGTTCTAATAGAAGAATTAATTATTAAACAGTTAATATTTTTTCCACATTTGTTCGATTCTGGTCATTTATAAATTCCATAAAGTAAACGCGTTATTGTGAAAACTTTAAAAAACAATATTCTTTTCTAATACTACTTCTATATGCTAGTCTATTACTATATTTAGAAAAAGGAGGGATTATATGGTAAGGCCTGTTTCTGCTGACCATATTATGTTTCAAGAGTGCATTAATATCTTTCGACCCGAAAATACTTCTCACATTGTCATGAAAGACAATTCGGAGAAAATAGAACATATTGTTTTGGACTTTGAATTACCGTACGAACTAAACTTTAAAAACTTTAAAATTCACCCTACAAAAAGTATAAATTTTGGTAGTTCTCCTTATAGGAGTTTTATTGCTCCTGTAACTTTTTTAGACTATACAGTGCGCTTCAATAGTCATCTATACACTATTGCATTAAGTTCTTTAATATCTTTTGTCACTTCTCGCCCAGCTAAAGCTCCTAGAGATTCATACCCAGGCCTTTTAAATTATGACGCTCTAGCTCTAATACTTCCTAATAAAGTTGCTGGAACTGGAGCTGTAAGTACAACTATTCCTGAGAAGAAAATTCAGCAGTTCACCTCAGAATTAGATGAAATTGTCAATATACTTCACGAACTGCCGTACGAAGATTATGAAAAATTTATGCAAGCCATTCGCTTAATAAATTTGGCTCATATTAACAAAAGAGATGACTTTGCATTAGCTTACTATCTACTTGTATCTGCTATTGAAGCCATTGCCCAAATTGCGATACTGCCTGAAATAACAGAAGATCCACAAGAAAAAAAATGGGAAGAATTAGCGCAAGAACATAAACCAATTAAAAGCTTGTTAAATCAATTTAGGAATTACAGAAATAATAGTGACCAACTAACAAAACGGTTTACCAAGTTTGTTTCACAGTATTGCCCAAGTTCACAATGGTTTGAATTAGAACATCAAGATGAAGACAGATTGGCGTCCTATGGAGACACAGGAGATTTCAGTTGGTTAACAGAAAAAAAATGGTATGAAGTCTACCCAGACGATTTAAAAACAAAAGACCTGAAAAAAATCGTTGAGGATACATATAGGTACCGTTCTAAATTTACTCATGAAGGAAAAGCACCTCCTCATACCTCTCCTGACACTTCAGAACGTTTTTTCGAGAAAGTAAGCATGTGGAATGATAAAAAAGGGTTTGAAGAAAAACTTCTTATAAACTACAGACTTTTATCTTTCATTGCTAAAACCTCAATCCTAACTTACATGAGAACACTTCGTGAACAGTTGCATAATTAAAAATTTGACTCTTAAGTTCAATATAAACTTAAGAGTTTTTCTGTATCACCAAGTAACTTGACACTCATACCAGGTCTTGCTCTCCCTTAAACCAAACGTATACACCTTGATAATTACTTGAACATTTCATCCGCTTGTTATCTACCAAATAACGCTTTCGTTATAAATCATTCATAAAATTCATCAATAGACATTTGTGAAGGTTCAAGAATGATAGAAACATTTTCACCAGCAAACGGATAAAGTTTATTAATTTTATCTTTCATATCACCTTTTACATTGAATTTCAGGGCAGTTTTTTTACTATCACGTTGAATAGAAGCAAATTCAGCACCAATTGGTTCAACATCACTCTTCTCCACAGTTAGGTAAACAATAGTACCTGGCATTTTTAATAGATCATCAGCATGTGGAAGTTCATCACTTAATACATGAAACATTAAAACTTCCTTTTTATCGTCCTTTTGCATTTTCTTGAATAATACGTTCAATTTTACGTTTGTCATGGTTCAGGCTCCTTTTGTATTAGATTGATATTAGAACTAAAGTTTTTCTGTTATTTCTGTACGTTTCTAGCCTTAGAAAGTCTTTCAGCCGCTTTCTGTCTTTGTTCTTCCGTCATAACTCGTAAATTTTTCATTGTTACTTGTTTTTCTTGAAGAATGCCTTTAACAGCTGTTGGTCTTCCATCCTCTTCTTCTAAGGTTTGTAATTCACATAGATTAGCTAGTTTTCTAATGTGTTTCGGAACGATAGAGTATACATTCCACTGACCTGTACTATTATCAAAAACCAGTGTAGTTTCTTGTTCTTCACGAGAATAAGTCATATTAAAAAGCTCCTGTTTTCAGATAGTGTCTTGCTTGATAATAAAAGTGATAATATATCCAGTTACCACTGTACTTGTTATCTAAATACACAATTTCAAAACCGTATTTCGCTTTAAATGTATTGAGTCTTCCAAGTAATGCTAACGGGCTGTATTTCGAACGATACTGACCTTTTAACATTTTTTCATAGCCTTTAGGGTCTTCCACAATTAAAGTGAATGGAATGTCTTTCGAACGAATCAATTCATTTTCAAACGCTGTTTGCGTATCCTTTTGTAAGTTCCCTGTAATCTCATCCATGTGGGCTTTCCGTTCTACTCGGCTATCTAAATAAATATCACGTGGTATTCCCAACTCTTCATTTTTTGGAATCATGCAACCGTAATCGCCCGTATCTAGCTTTTGAATCTTTACCGGTATATCTTTTTGATTTAAATAATCAAGGATATGACCATTTACGTTTTCACGAGTATCAATCACGATTGTTAGTATTTTAAGGATGTTGTTTATTTCTTTATCTGTGTAATGAAAACGAATCATTCTCATGCTCCTTTCTTCGCATATGCAACCGCACGTTCATATATCTTTCTTGCCATTACATTCGATTCATCATTTTCAAATTGACGATGATCATCATAAACATCTATCCAACCGTTATTAGCAAGGACAATCGTCCACTCATAGAACAGTTGCAATGAATCTTCTTCATCAAGTAACCAAGCGTGTAATTTTTGATTATGTTTCCACCCACAAAAATGATGAAATATCTTCATTAGCGTGATTTCCTCCGCACTTTCATCTTTCCAAGATTTAAACCAATCATAAATAGCTTGATAGTTTTGTTCGGCAGCTTGCATGACTTCCGTTGGAATTAAATTCTCTTTTTTTATCGCAACTTGATCATCATTTTTATCAAGATAGATATTTGCACCTGATTTCCAAATCGCACTTAAAATTAATAAAACCTGCAAATCTACCACCCCTGTTATCAAAAGTTACTTATAAGTGTTACTAAATAACACCGAAAATCCGCATGTGTTACTAAAAAGTAACACGGTTCATCCTTAGAGCCACAAAGGATTGAAGCACTTCTGTTACTTTTGTTACCTATTTTGAGCATTAAGCCCCCTAATAGAATACTTATATATATATTATTTTTTTGTTTATATATATTTTTAGTAACAAAAGTAACAAAAAGAGTATAAAAAGTACCTTGAGCCCTTATATACCAAGGGTTTTAAGTGATTTTAAATGTGTTACTTTTAGTAACACTTTCGCTATTTCCATCGTTTTTCAGTAACTTTTGCTGTGTAAAAGTATTTTTTCGCTCCACTAAAGTAACACCTTTGATGAAATACTTATTTCTGTTACCTCGTTCTCTCTTCAAACCTTGTGATTCTAAAATTCTATAAAACGCTCTATTTTTTAATTGGTGTTCACCATTTCTGAAACACCAATTGGAATAAACTTCATATAATTCTTTTGCTTCAATTTGAACATCTTCTCTTTTGAAACAACATTCAAACATAAAGGGACCAAGTATATCCATTTCTTCCTTGTAATCGCCTGTCGCTTTCATTACCGTCGCTGGATCATTCAGCCCCGACTTCTGCCACTTCAAGCAACCCTTAATCACCCAATTTAGAATACCTGGCATTTCTAGGCTTAGTTTCTCTGGTAACTTCTTATCACGTTTTTCTTTTGGTAACTGTAGATTGAATGGAACCAAGCGAATTCGTCTCCAAATTCCTTCATCTACACCTTTAATTACTGGCTTGTGGTTTGTCGTAAAGAACACCTTGAACTCTGGTATGAATTCGAAATACTCCTGTCGAAGGAATCGTGCAAGCACTGGCTCACCGCCTGTTATTTGCTTTACAAAAGCTTCCGAGAGTTGTTCACCCTCTTCACTCTCAATCGCAGATACAAAACGGGCTCCCACTAATCTAGCAATATCATTATTGGCTCCAGTTTCTTTCTTTTTGATAAAAGTGTCTGACTTAGCTTGTTTTCCATAGTCACCCATAATCTCTTTAATAATATTGATAAAGGTCGATTTTCCGTTGGAACCTCCACCAATTAGGAAAACCATTATTTGTTCCGTGATTTCTCCTGTTAGCGAGTAGCCGATTAACCGTTGCATGTACTCAACCAGTTCTTTGTCTCCTTGGAAAATTTGCTCTAAGAAATTAATCCATTCTGGACATTTTGCATTTTCATCAAACGTAATATTGGTTATTTTAGTTAAACCAAGTTCCCGATCATGTTGCTGCAGCTTTCCTGTTTTTAAATCAACAATGCCGTTCTCAACATTGAACAAATATTTATGCTTATCAAAGTCCTCACGTTCTCCTGGTACAAGTGGCATAAGGTCCTTAATGCTATTCATTCGGATATTTCTTCTTTCACACATCCGCGCCCATTTTACTTCAGCTTCATCTTCTGATTTATAAAGGCTTCTAAGCACCTTTGCCGTTATTCTTTCAATCTCTTTTTTCGTATCCAACTTCCATCGTTTACCGTCCCATATGTACCATCCGATATCACTAACAAATTTAATTACATGCCCATATTCATATGCGATGCGTTCCGCATTTCCTAGTTCAGTTAGACGGAATTTCTTTTTCGGCTTGTCCTCCACAACTTCAACAGCATCTTCATTAATGAAATCAAAAGAAAATTCTTCGAATTGTTGCTTATTATCTAAAATAGTTGTGGAAGTAGATGAAATGGCTGTTCCTATCGTTCTTTCTCCATATGTTTCATTTGTATCGCTAAAATGGATAACGTCCCATTTGTCACGAATTAAACTAGTCTCACGGAACATCGTATCCATTCGAGTTGCTGATTTACCTGTCCAGAAAGCTAAGTGGTTACATAAAGCAAGATCAGTTGCCGAATGATCATCATTTATTAAGCTGCCATTGTATAACGAACGAATTTCATCACCATTTTTACTTCTAAACATTCTTTCCCATAAAGCATCGTTTGAAATTTTGATTTCGTCTTTTTCAAATTCCGCTAGATTCACACGCCCCTGAATGTCGCTATCATCAAAATATTTTTCGAATACCTCAGCTAGTTCATCCGTGCGCTCATATACATCATTGGAATTTTCACGGTTTCCAGTGAAGGTAAAGAAACGACCGTATGAGTAAATTTCCAAACCATGCTTTGTATTTTTCCGTCCAGTACCTAAAACAGATTGTGGAAGGTTCCCTTTGATAATGATGTGAATGCCTTTTTCCGATGGTGAAAACTCTGTATAGCTATCTAATGTATCGATAATTTCTGTTGAGAAGGTATTTGTTTTCCCATCTACAACACACCTATCAATATCTATTCCGATGTAATTGTCTTGCCTACTAAATACAAATCCTATTCCGTCATAGTCACCTTCTAAATAGAATTTGACTGCTGTTGCAAACGTTGACCAAGTACGTCTGTTATTTGCTTGCGCCATTTCTCCATCTACTTGATACGGTACTTTTGTTGGTTTGCCGTTTCTTTTTTCCTTACGCCATAAAATCCATTGCGGAAGGGCTTTTAACTCTGTAGAAATTTCATTAAAATTGTATGGATTTTCTTTCATTGCGCCCTCCAATTAGCTTTTTAGGGTATAAAAAAGAGAAGTCGAAAAAACGACCTCTCTATTTAGTTCTTTAGAATGGTAAATCATCATCACCAACAGTAACCGGTGCACTTGTTTGCATTGGTGGGTTCACCTTTGATGCGCTATAACTTGATACTTTTGGGAATACACGCCCATCATCTTTTTTATCATGTGTGATATAGACATTTAAATGCTTATTGAAAACATCTTTCGCCATTTGTGCAGGACTTTGTGGACTGTAATTTTTAGGCATACCACAAGCTAATAAGAATGACTTTGCAATCCCCTTAGCTGTTGGATGTTCAAAAGTAAATGTTGTATATCTAACTTTTTGACCTTGATGATCTTGAGGAACATCTGAACGAATTTCAAAATCTATTGTTAATTTAGGTTTTCCTTTTTCCGTTAAACCATCGACCGCATTTAATACAACCACTTCATAATTTCCTACCTCAATTAATGAAAATCCTTTTACTTCTTCTACTTCATCCATTTTGAAAAATGACATATTAATCTCTCCCTGTTCTTTGTTTTATTTTAGTTTGTTGATGCCTTTATTAATTCTTCTTGTACGCAACCTTGACGGTCATCTAATTGATTCTTCGCATATGTGCTATTGGTCGCACTTAGTACAAAACCACGTTCACCATCGCTTTTAACCATTAAACGCCCTACAACATCACATAATCCAAGAACGTTGTTCATGATTTTTTTATTGATTTGTGGATAGCTACGGTTATATTGTTGACCGCTACTATCAATGTATAAATCATCTGTTTCCCAAGCGGTCCATATCAGATTTGCACCCAAATTCTTTAAATATCGCAAACTATTAACCACTCGGAATTGCATATATTGATAATCTCCTTGAGATGGAACGCCTTTGTTTTTCCCTTTACTTCCAAGATCAGATAATAAGCAGCGCTCTAATTCACTTATGTTGTCTACCACAATATTGTCGTAAACATTTTTATAATTCTTATCTAAATCAAGAATTAACTTTTCCCACGCTTCCCATGTATTCGTGTTTTCTACATACACTATGTCTATATTTTCTTGACCTCTTAGAACCTTTGATGTACGATCCACATCTAGTACAAGTGTCTTTCCAGGAAAGTATTTAATTGATGTTGTTTTTCCCATACCAGGAGGACCATAAATCAAATATGTTTTTTGTACATTTGTAATTTCACTCGCATTAGTTATTTGCATTGTTACACCTCCACACTATAAGAAATAGATTCAGGCTTAACCGTCACCCCTGGAACAATTTGTCCATCCTCATCCACAATTACTTTTTCACCGCTAATTTCTTCAATCTTGAATTTCTTCTTCAAATCACCCCATTTAACTTCTGTTTTTAAGCAATCATCAAGATGGTTTTCAATAGCATATTGAAGTACCTGGGCTTTATCTTTTTGCTCTGGCGCTTCACTACTCTTACGAGTTTTTGTTTTACCGTAAGGCGTACTAATAGTTTTCTGCTTTGGATTCGCTGCAAGTTGTTCCGCATGGTAACGTTGGATATGAGTTTCAAAGAATGAAATACTATTGTGGATGGGATTTAATTCTTTTTGCTCCCACTCAGTAATACGATCACGTTCAACATTTGCTAACGTTGTAACTTCCTTTTCTTGTGCTTTAAGAGCTGAAATTTTACGGAAAGCCCAATTCAATCCGTTCATATCCGTAATTTCAAATTGTTGCTCCGCTACTTGTAAATCATCAACTTCCGCTAGTTCAATTGCTTGTAATGAGTTCATTGATATTACCTCCAAATATATTTTTAATTGCTTCCTCAGTGTGGATAGAATAATAGGTTATTCCGTTTGTCTTGAAGTTAGCTCGAAAAGGATAATCAGAACAATCTCTTGTTACTACTTCTAAACTTCCTTTTTCGTTTAAAAGTTCTTCAAACAATTCATCGGTTACTTGCACTTCGTTTCCAAAGACATTCAAAATTCCATTATTTTTAGCCAAATTAATAGCTTGTACATATTCTGCAATTTCTTTAATATTCATTTCAGGCACCAACTACTTCATAATTAATGGTTTTTCTAATTGCCATACCACCAAATTGGAAAGCCAGTTCTTTTGCTGTATCGTAATCAAATTCCGTAGCATCATTTATATTTTTAGAGAAGTTTGTAATAAACAGGCCATTAGCAACAAACATTTTCCCCACCACTACCAGATATGAAGTCTTCACTTCAAATTGTTCATTCATTTAAAACGCTCCTTTACTCAATCGGATTTCATGCTATAATGACTGTGAATTTTGTTTTTCTAAATCACCTGTTGGCGCAGGTGTTTTTTTATTGAGCTTGAAAGCATGGTACTTCATATTTTTCGATTAAGTACATTTTCAAGTTATGCTCCAACACTGCATCTTGACCGAACATGTAGTAAGTATCATCTTTCCTAATCTCAATACCGTAAAAGTCTTCAATTTGATGATCCGCTACCTTAATCAATCAACTCACCTCCCTTCGAGTACGAACCTTACGGTTCATTTCCCTTAGCTGACACTTTGCTTCTAATTCAGTAATAAGTAACAACGCTGGACTCTTGCGCATTTCAGCACATTTCTTTACAACATCAGATGCTTTCATTAATTTACTTGCGGATAATACTCCGTTCATTTTTTTCACTCCCCTTTGATTTATAGAACAAACATTTATCGTCAAATTTCGCAAATATGATAAAAAAATTATTTACTTTCATTTTGCTTATTTCGTTGCTCTATTTTCCTTTGTAAAATGAGCTCCCGTGCAGCTGGTATTAACGGTGTTAAAAACTTCTTCCACTGTTCTTTTGTAGGTATTATTTTCACAACATTTCCTTTTTCATCACGAATGATTTGTCCCCCACTCATCCTCTATCACCTCAATGCATTTATATGTATGTGGGACAGTAGGACTATCCATTTAAAATACAACTTCATGAAACGATTTTTTTTAAAACGCTCGCTCTTTCCTTAACACGTTCTTTTACTTGTACGAATTTTTCGTACTTAGGTCCAAAAAATATATCCTCGTAAGGAATATCAAATAAGTACATATACTTTTTGATTAATTCATCTGGCATGTTAGTTGAATCCTGTTCATATAACCATAACGTTTTTGGGGATACTTCTAATATATCCGCAAGTTCTGCTTGATTGAACCCTGCACTTTCCCTAAGTTCATTCAATGTTCTTTTGAAATAATCCATTGTGCAACCCCCTTCCTTCGAGATTTATTGTATTACTAAATTTATGTAATTTCAATACAAAAGTACGAAAAAATCATACAAGACGTACACTTTACGAACAATTCGTAATATGATATATTAAAAACGTAGTCAATATAGGAGGTGACGTTATGACTGATTTACAAAAACAAACTATAGTAAGTAACATAAAAAAGTTTTTAAAAGAAAAGGATATGACTCAATCTGACTTAGCTAATCAAATCGGCATCGCAAGAAGTACATTAAGTGATTATATGAATTACAGGGCTAAACCAAGCTCAGGTGTTTTAGAGAAAATGGCTGCTGTATTCGGTGTAACAAAAGCTGATATTGATACAACTTATAGAAACGTTAAAGTTGAAGTCGTGAACGGAGAACTTCAATTTGTTAGTGACAAAGCATCTACCACGAATAAAAGACCAATAAAAAAACGTGAAATACCTGTAATCGGTAAAATAGCGGCTGGTACACCAATAGAAGCTGTACAAGATATAGTTGATAGAATTACTCCTCCATATCAAATAGGTAACATAGATGAAATGTTTGGACTCGTTGTTCATGGTGAATCCATGAATAAAATTGTTCCTAATGGTCATTACGCAGTAATAAAAAAACAACCTGGTGTAGAAAATGGAGAAATAGCGGCTGTAATTGTAAATGGACATTATGCAACTTTAAAAAAGGTTTATAAATTTACGGATTTAATGATTTTAGAACCTTGTTCACATGATGAAAGCTTTAAAGACCAACAATACTCACGAGATAACTGTGAAGATATAAAGATTATAGGAAAGTTTTTATATAGCGTAAGCCCAATAATTCAATAATTAGGCGGTGAAAAGGTGTATGTAGTCGGCAAATGTCGACTGAATGAAATATTAAGAGAAAAGAAATTAACTCAAGTAGAACTAGCAATGAAACTCGGCATGGCTAAACAACAAATACATTCTTACGCAAACAACGATAGGGTTATGTCTTATCAAACCGCTAAAAATATTGCGTCTCAACTTAATATAAATATGGAAGATCTATATGAATTCATTCAGTCTAAATAGCAGTGAGTTATTCTCACTGTAAGTAAGAGTCAACTACTTGTTTGACTACGACTCATAATTAGCCTTAATACAATCTGCATTTTCACATTGTATTCGTCTAATAAATAAAGACTATACATAAAATATAAATTAATTAAGAAGGGAGCTTAACTAATGAAATGTGTCATTTATAGACGTGTATCCACTGACATGCAAGTTGAAGAAGGTATTTCATTAGATATGCAAAAACTTCGTCTTGAACAATATGCCAAATCACAAGATTGGGTAGTTGTAGATGATTACTGTGATGAAGGGTACAGTGCAAAAAATACAGAACGCCCTGCTTTTCAACAAATGATAAAAGATATGAAGAAAAAACAATTCGATATTATTCTCGTTTACAGATTAGATCGCTTCACCCGTTCTGTTTCAGACTTACATTCCATTCTAAAAACAATGGACGAATATAACGTTAAATTTAAGAGTAGTACAGAAATATTTGATACAACAACTGCTACCGGAAGAATGTTTATCACATTAGTTGCGACACTCGCACAATGGGAGCGAGAAACAACAGCAGAGCGTGTACGAGACTCCATGCAAAAAAAAGCTGAATTGGGTCTTAGAAATGGGGCTAAATCACCTATGGGGTATGACCAAAAGAAAGGTAACTTGTATATAAATCATGCCGAAGCTGAAATTGTAAAATTCATATTCGAGACGTATAAAATAAAAGGCGTAACGAGTATTGTAAAATCATTAAACAGTCGTGGAATAAAGACCAAACAAGGGAAGATATTTAATTATGATGCTGTACGTTATATTATAAACAACCCTATTTACATTGGTAAAATTCGCTGGGGAGATGATATCTTAACAGATATCGCTCAGAAGGACTTTGAAACATTTATTGATAAAAACACATGGTATACCATTCAACAAATCCAAAATAGTAGAAAGATAGGAAAAGTTAGATTGCAAAATTTTTTCGTATTTTCCAATGTTTTAAGATGCGCAAGATGTGGGAAACACTTTTTGGGACATAAACAGGTAAGGGCTCATAATAGAATCGTAATGTCTTATCGATGTAGTTCACGACAACATAAAGGAATGTGTGACATGCCTCAAATTTCAGAGGATGTAATTGAAAGAGAATTTTTAAGTTTATTAGAAGATGTAATTATCGATCTTGATGACACTGTAGATCAACCTGTAGAACTAAGTAATTTACAAGAACAATATAATAGAATTCAAGATAAAAAGTCACGTCTAAAGTTTTTATTCATAGAAGGTGACATTTCCCAAAATGAATATAAAAAAGAAATGGCTGTAATTATACAAGAAGAAACCACAATCCAAAAACAACTTGCTAATACAGAAGACACCGTTTCTTCCGTTGAAATAAA
The DNA here is from genome assembly GCF_022664325.1 of Bacillus cereus group sp. BfR-BA-01310. NCBI lineage: Bacteria > Bacillati > Bacillota > Bacilli > Caryophanales > Bacillaceae > Bacillus > Bacillus cereus group sp. BfR-BA-01310. The sequence continues at coordinate 271,008 of NZ_JAKUHD010000004.1, forward strand.
AGAATTATTAAGTCGATTAAAGGATGAATGGTTCCATTTAAACAATGAGTCTAAGAAAGCTGCAGTAAATTCATTTGTATCGTCTATATCTGTCGAGGTAATAAAACCAGCGAGAACAGGGAAAAACCCTATTGCACCTGTAATAGAGATTAAGGACTTACAATGGAAATATTAAACCCAGGTCAACTATACTTTTTTAATGTAGTTACATTGGGTTTAATTGACCGAACCAAGGCGTTTGAAATGCACTTCCGCCAGACTCGATCAATCCACTCAGCTGCTCTTTATCGAACAGTTCATGTAAAATTGATCCTTTATCCGTTAATAACTCTTGGAGCCATACTGTTACTGCTTTCGTATAGTGCGGATTATGCGTTTTCGGATACGGGCTTTTCTTTCTATACAATATATCATTTGGAAGTAATCCCTCTAACGCTTTACGCAATAGACCTTTTTCGCGGTTTTTATACATTTTCATTTCCCAAGGAATATTCCAAGCATATTCGACAAGTCGGTGGTCCGCAAACGGAACGCGTACTTCTAAGCTTGCCCCCATACTCATACGGTCTTTTCTGTCTAATAGTGTTGTCATAAACCAAACCATGTTTAAATAAAATAACTGTCGTCTCTTCGCTTCTAGCGCACTTTCCCCTTCTAAAATCGGTACTTCTTGAATGGATTCTTCATAGCGACGCTGTACATATTGTTGCAAATTTAGTTTACTTCTCCACTCCTTCTTTAGAAGTTGTTCACGCGCTTCTGTAGAGCGCATCCATGGGAATGCACTTGACTGTAAATCATCTTCTCTATAAAACCATGGATAACCACCGAATATTTCATCTGCACATTCTCCGGATAAACCAACGACAAAATCTTGTTTTATTTCACGGCAAAACCATAATAATGAAGAATCAATATCTGCCATACCAGGCAAATCGCGAACGAGCACTGCTTCTGTTAAATACTGTGCTAGTTGTTCATTTGAAATGACGCAACGATGATGGGTCGTTCGAAACGTTTCCGTCATTAAATTGATAAAAGGTGCGTCTGAATTTGGCTGAAATGCATTCGCCTTAAAATATTTTTCGTTATCTTCATAGTCAATAGAATACGTGTGCAATTGCCCTTTCCCTGATCTTTCATATTCATTTGCGGCAATTGCTGTTATAGCACTTGAATCTACACCACCTGATAAAAATGTACATAGCGGTACGTCAGAAACTAATTGTCTCGTAATCGCATCCTGTAATAAAAAACGTGTTTTCTCTACTGTTTCTTCAAATGAATCTTCATGTTTTTTACTTTCCACATTCCAATATCTCCATATACATAAACCGTCTTTTGAGAACGTCATTGCATGGCCCGGGCGCAGTTCTTGAATACCAGCATATATACCGTGACCAGGAGTTCGAGATGGCCCTAAACCGAATATTTCTGACAACCCTTCTAACGTTACTTCAGTCTTTACATCTGGATGTGCCAATATCGCTTTTAACTCTGAACCAAATAATAATCGGCCGCTATCATATTTATAAAATAGTGGCTTTACACCTAATCGATCTCTGGCAATAAAGACTCTTTCATTTTTCTCATCCCATACTGCAAACGCATATATACCGTTTAAATGATCGACACATTCTTCCTTCCATTCAATATAAGATGCCAATAGTACTTCTGTATCAGAATGCCCTTTAAATGTATAACCTCTTCTTAATAACTCTTTCCGAATATCTTCTGTATTATAGAGCTCTCCGTTATAGCAAATCGCATAACTCGTTTCGTCTTTTAAACAAGTCATTGGCTGTTTACCACCTTCAGGATCTACAACGATTAACCGCTTATGCCCAAATGCGACGTTCCCTTTAATCCAAACTTTGTTATCATCTGGTCCACGTTTCGCTAGCGTTTCCGCCATCTTCGTCACGACGTCCCTTTCCCCTTCTAATGAGCGTTTATAATCCACCCATCCTGTAATCCCGCACATAAGAATCATCCTTCCTAATCTAATATCAGTTTCTGAACGTGCAGTAATCCCCACCCTATGAGTGCGGATACATAAAAACAACAAACTTGACGATAACTAACTATCCATATATGGAATAGCAGTTTCACTGTGTGTAGCGTGTTTTATTGTATGCCCATCTATCTTTAGGTGTGTCTAGTTATAAAGAACGTACGAACTGTCCATAACAAGAATAACTACTTCTATAAAAGGAGAAATGAACTATGGCACAACGTAAACATATTTTGTATAACCAACCGCGCGCCCATACAATCGGTAATGTGGAATATATAAACAATGAATGGGTATTCTTTGATGATGAAAATGATGAAGCTTTTTTATTAGAAGATATCGCCGATGATGGTTTTGAAATTTTATATAACAACAATTGGCTACCAGCGCGTTTTTATGAACAAAACATATTACAAATTGCAAATGAACAACACCCTCTTCAAAACGGGGAAATGATACGAATTCGAAAAAAATTACTTCTTAGCTATAATGAATGGCTTGAGGAGTTACCCGACTCTGTCTTTACATTGTTAACCGACTCATTGCAATCGCTTAATTACTCTTTATATGATTGCATGTATTGTCATAATTATTTATCATTCTTACCGAAAGATGGACCGTGCGAAGGAGTAAATATTCTTTTGTTCGATAACGAAGAAATGATTTGTACATTGCAACATCATTTCGTGCGCTACTCTTCCTCTAATAAAAATATTTTAAGATTTACGAAAGTAAGCGGAGAAGAGCTACATATCGATGCAACATAAAATAAAAAACCACCTTATCTCCCAAATATTTGAGATCATAAGGTGGTTTTATTTTCTTTATTAGAATACTTGCCAGCCCAATGGTAATTTCAGTCCAAGATAAAATACCGCTACTAGTGCGATAATAAATAAGCCCCAAAACGCCCCTGTCGGTTTGTTTTTGCTCATTTTTACAAGAACCATTTCCATTCCACCGATAACTAAAATACCAGCTACCATTTTTAAGCCATACCACATGTGCATGCTACCTGTTGCTGTCTTCACAATGCTCATATATAACATAAAACCTGTCACAATAATGATAATGTACATAAGACGAAGTCCCATATGTACACCTTTACCTTTTCTTCCTGCCGAATAAAGTGAATACGCCACGAAGAATAAAATTAACCCTAACGCCCATGCTGTAATATGCATATGTATCATCGTATCCCTACCTCCTCTTTTCACACTTTTTCACTCTATATGATAACATGTTCATTTATTTTCAGGAAATGTTTCGCTTTTTTATATTTAAATGCTATAATATTTAGAGTATTTACAAACTTCTTGTAATAACAAAAGGGGGAACAATCATGATTCAAACTAAGGATATTATCGAACTTACAGACACATACGGAGCAAATAACTATCATCCACTTCCAATCGTTATTTCTAAAGCAGAAGGTGTTTGGGTAGAAGATCCTGAAGGAAACCGCTATATGGACTTACTAAGTGCATATTCTGCAGTTAACCAAGGTCATCGTCATCCAAAAATTATCAACGCTTTAATCGATCAAGCAAATCGCGTTACGTTAACTTCTCGTGCTTTCCATAGCGATCAATTAGGTCCTTGGTACGAAAAAGTTGCGAAACTAACTAATAAAAATATGGTACTTCCTATGAATACAGGTGCAGAAGCTGTTGAAACTGCAATTAAAACAGCTCGTCGCTGGGCTTACGATGTGAAAAAAGTAGAAGCAAACCGTGCAGAAATCATCGTTTGTGAAGATAACTTCCACGGACGTACGATGGGTGCTGTTTCTATGTCATCAAACGAAGAGTACAAGCGTGGCTTCGGTCCAATGCTTCCTGGCATTATTGTAATTCCTTACGGTGATTTAGAAGCGTTAAAAGCTGCGATTACACCAAATACAGCTGCATTCATTTTAGAGCCAATCCAAGGTGAAGCAGGAATTAACATTCCACCAGCTGGTTTCTTAAAAGAAGCTTTTGAAGTATGTAAAAAAGAAAACGTTTTATTCGTAGCAGATGAAATCCAAACAGGCTTAGGCCGTACTGGTAAAGTATTTGCTTGCGACTGGGACAATGTAACTCCTGACATGTACATACTTGGTAAAGCACTTGGCGGCGGTGTGTTCCCAATCTCTTGTGTTGCAGCAAACCGCGACATTTTAGGCGTATTCGAGCCAGGTTCTCACGGTTCTACATTCGGTGGTAACCCACTTGCATGTGCTGTTTCTATCGCAGCTCTTGAAGTATTAGAAGAAGAAAAATTAACAGAGCGTTCTCTTCAATTAGGAGAAAAATTAGTTGGGCAATTAAAAGAAATTGATAACCCAATGATTACTGAAGTTCGCGGTAAAGGTTTATTCATCGGTATCGAATTAAACGAGCCAGCTCGTCCTTACTGTGAACAACTAAAAGCAGCTGGTCTATTATGTAAAGAAACACATGAAAACGTAATTCGTATCGCACCACCTCTAGTAATCTCTGAAGAAGATTTAGAGTGGGCATTCCAAAAAATTAAAGCTGTATTATCTTAATAATAGCGAGGCTGTCCTATATTTTAGGACAGCCTCTTTCCTTTTTCAATAATTTAAAGTAAAATAAAATCGAATATTCTGTTTTTTTACCAAGAGGAGGACAACTGTATGCTGTTGAAATATGGTAAACACATTAACCATTTAGCTACAATTTTTATTTCTATTACATTCATCGGCTTCATATTATCCACAACGTTACTCAGTCACTATTCAACTCCTCATACATTCACACTACTTAAAGCGCCATTTTGGACTGCTGTTTTTCTTACAATTATCGGTTTTGGTCGCGAAAGAAGCGCACTTGCGGTAATGCTAATTGGGATTTGTACTTTAGCACTAATCGGATTGTATATTTTCGCTATTTTAGATTATTCCAATAATCCACGCCCATAATAAAGAGCTATCTTTTCACAAGATAGCTCTTTTCTTCACTTCACTATATTTCTCAGCGTACCAATTCCTTCTATCGTAATAACAACTTCATCACCAGCATGCAAAAACTTCGGTGGCGTAAAACCTTTCCCAACACCGGCTGGTGTCCCCGTCGCAATGACATCGCCTGGCTCTAATGTCATGCCTTTACTTATAGTTGAAATAATTTCTTCTACTGAAAAAATCATTTCTTTCGTATTTGAAGTTTGTCTTACCTCTCCGTTTACTACTGTTTCAATGTGTAATGCATTCGGCGTTTCAATTAATGATTTATGGACTAAATACGGTCCCATCGGACAAAATGTATCGAAACTTTTCCCTAGGAAAAATTGTTTATGTTTCCTTTGAATATCCCGAGCAGTTACATCATTTATAACCGTATATCCAAAAACGTGGTCAAGAGCCTTTTCTTTTTTAATTTGTTTTCCTCGCTTACCAATAATGATCGCTAGTTCTCCTTCGTAATCTAGTTCATTCGTTGCATGAGGATGACCATTAATTTGCTCATCAATTCCAATAACTGTTGTTGGCGCTTTCGTAAAGATCATTATATTTTCTGGGATAGACTCTACTCCACCCATTTCTACCGCATGCTCACGATAGTTTTTTCCAACACACAAAATATTCTTTCTCGGCCTTGGAATCGGCGCTAAAATTTTCACCTCTGTTAACGGATAATACGCCGCTCCCGCATTTTTCTTCGCCCACTTTACAATATCACACACTTTCTCAAGACATTCGCTTCCTCTTTCAATGCATTCTAACATTGTAATCGGAATGGTAACCTTTTCACCCTTTTGTCTTTGCGCTTCTCTTAAATGTAATACTCTTTCTTCCTCTTCATCCACAATACCAACAAATACCTTTTCTTCCTTCTTCGCCGTTACAAAACGCAATATTTCCACTCTCCATCCTAAAACTCATACCCTTTAATTGTATTCGCATCCTTAAGAAAAAAACCTTCTCATACACGCTAATTTTTACAATATTCCTCTCTTCTTATATTCGTTCCTCATCCGTGATTTGACATAAAATGTAGAAATTATACTTTTTTTAGCGAAGATGTTTCTTTTTTATGGAATTTTTGTATAATATGTACTACATATATACTTAAAATCTATTGAGAGATGGAGCCGATTTCAATGTTTGAGCAAGCAATCGAAAAAAAACGCGAAAAAATGATCTATTTTGCTGAACGCTACGGAATGACTTCTCAAAAAACAGTGGATTGTAGCCAGGAACTGGACAGGCTCTTAAATGTTATTTGGCATACACATACGGATTACGTGTACACTCAAACGCTCGAAACACATACGTAATAACGTGTGTGTTTCTTTTATTTCAAAAAAGTACACATTTTATTGAAAACGCCCATACAATAGTAGAAAAGAAAATTTTAAAAATGAAAGGTGTTTTGTATGCCAGCTATGGTCGGACATATTCGTATCGTTAATATTGGATCAAGTGGTATTTTTCATATTGGAGATGTATTTGCGATTAGACCTATTAGTTATTCACGTGCTTTTGCCGGAGCCGGCTCCTTTAATGTTGGTGATAATATTTCTGTCTACAATTATCAAAGTTCAACGACTGTAAATGATTCAGATGTAATCGATCAAGCAATAATCGGTTCTACCTAAAGGAGGCGATTACATTGAATTTCTATGTAAACCAAAGTATCATCATTAATAGTATTAAAATCGATAGCATTACGACATCTTCTGTTTTCCAAATCGGAACTGCAGGTAGTATTAAGGCTCTTTCTAAATTCTCAAATACCGGCGGGTTTACAGCACCTCTTCGCCCTTTAAATGCAAAAGGACAAATTATTTCCCTTAAGCCTTTCACTAGTTCTTCTTAGGCCATCCTTATCATAAATATATAGTAGTAATATACCCTCCCTATTGAAAAGGAGGTTTCACAAAATGAATCAAGATATATATACTTATTTACACCAACTTCAGCAAGCTCTCCAAATGCAGCAAGAAACCATTCTCAATCTTGAAAATCAAGTTCGCCTATTACAAGAAGAGCTTAATGAATTAAAAAGTCGCCCCTCCTCTTCTATAGGAAAAGTGGAATATAAATTCGATCAATTAAAAGTAGAAAACTTAAATGGTACTTTAAATATTGGCTTGAATCCATTTGCGAAAAAAGGGCAGCAAATTGAAGATTTTGAAGTGGATACAGAAACGCTGAAAGTAAATCCTGAAACAGAAACAAATCCAGACTTTTATCAAGGGATCCTTCAAGAAATGCATCGCTACTTAGATGAAGAAGCATATAATCGAATTCTCCATTTTGAACACGAAGAGCGAACACCGCTTGATGAGATGTATCGACAAATGATGATTGATGACATAAAAAAACAGATGGAACATAGACTCCCTTATTATTTATCACAAGTTCAGTCATATGAAGGTATTTCAACAGATCCAGAGTATTTGCGCGAAGTCATTATTCAAGCGATGAAACAAGATATTGACAAAGCCTTCCTATCTTTTATTCAACACATACCGGGCAATTTCCGAAAGGAGTGAGTATGGATGAATTTAAATGTTGTAAACCGTGAGTTAAAAGTAGGGCAAATTAAAATGAACGGGGTTTCTTCTTCCGCATTATTTTTAATTGGAGATGCAAACCTTCTCATCCTTACTTCTATTCTTGATACGCCATTCGAATCCGTTACAGAGGGACCGTTTGTACCATTAATATCAGCTGTCCCTGCGACTCGAGGTTGAGGAGACTCAAAATTATGTTACATCATGTTCCAGTTGTCCAAAATGTTTCTATTATTTCTTTGGGGATTGCTGCAGTATTTCAAGTTGGTGATGCAAATCAAATGGAATTAAAAAGCAGGGCGCTTTTGGTTCATCGGGAAATTCCTTATTATTTAAAAGGAGAAGGTCATTTTGATGCTTTTGAAGTTTTCACAGATGAATACATTACTATGCCAAAGCGAACAACAGATGTAAAAGTAAATATTATAAATGAACGTCCTTTTATTGAAGTAAACAACGTTGAAGTGCGAACACTTTTAACTTCTGGTTGCTTTCAAATTGGAAATGTTGATTATGCTTTTAATAACTCTCGGATTATGCAAATCCGCCAATACATTACTGATGAACCTTCTTCTAAATAATTCATATAGTAATTAAAAAGCTTAGTGAAGTAGGTGAATGGTATGCCTTCAGTTGTGGGGAATCTCGTCGTTCAAAATAGTAATGGCTCTTTCAATTTAGGGGATTTTTATAACGTATCTCCGAAAGAAAATACGAAAGCTTATAACGGTTCTGGGGCTTCCAATGTTGGATTTGTCGTTAATACTTTTAGCGGCGTTAGTGCAACAAATACATTTGATTCGGACGTTGCAGACCAAGATCAAATTGCAACAGCGTAATAAAAGAGGTGTCCCCTACTAGGTGACACCTCTTTTTCACGTGACATAGTAACCGATATTTGTTTTAATAAAGCATTCGCCCTTCTTGGTATACCTTATCATAATCTATATTTTGAACATCCTTATGGAACAATTCTTCTCTAACATTATCAAATAGCTCCTTACGTATGTTAGGAAATTCACTTTCCCATCGTTCTCTTTCATCCAAGTCCATCAGTGATTTAACAATAGCAAGATAAGTATTCGGAAATTGCCTCTTAACCTTAGCTGCATATTTTAAAAACTCTGTTAAGTACATATCAAAGTGATGACAATCATAATCCTGAGTACCTGTATAAAATGGAAATCCACTTTCATCTTCCCACTCCCTGAGAAGTCCCCAAAATGCTACCAATGAACCTGATCGATATCTCAATTTATTATCATTAAAATGTTCATAATACGGATACAATAATTTACCGCACCAATCGAGATCGATTATACCATCCATCTCTTTTATTTCATTACGCAATACATTTAATTTTTCATGAATAGGTTCTACATTCATGTCTTTTCTTTTAAAACTATTCATCACATCACCTTTTATTTAAATGATAATCCGCTCTCCTCCAAAACATCTCTAAGCTTCGGCAAAGACGCAGGTCCCATACCGTGCAGTTTCAAAATTTCTTTTTCACTATACTTTGAAAGTTCTTCTACAGTCGTTATCCCATGGTGCTCTAACGCTCGCCTTGCTGGTGCTGAAAGAAGAGAGAGAAAGCCTTCTTTCGGCTTCCTCTCTTTCTCACAAGTCGGGCAAGTTGGACAATCGCTACTTTTATAGTACTCGTGTCCTTGATCACAAGTTCTTAACGTTGCCATACTCCATAACCCCTTTCCAAACTCTATTCATCAATATTTACAAGATGATTCCCATCAAAGAAGTATAAACACTTTTCTTTCACAGGATGTTTCAAGCTTTTTTCTAACGCTTTTGCATATAGTGAAAGCTGCACTTTGTATCGGTCTTCTAAGATTGGTTTCGCTTGATCAAATCCGCCTGGGAACTTTCCTGCAATCGTATCTGTTTTAAAGTCGATTAAAGTAATTCCCTCTTCTTCTTCAATCATGCAGTCGATAACCCCTTGGACGAGTATTGTTTCTTCGCTCTTACCTTGCCAATCTTGATACGCCTCTTCTGCTGAAAGCATCATCGTAAATGGTACTTCACGTTCAACACTTTTTGCTGCTAATACCCTTTTACCAAGATTGCTCTCAAAGAATGAAATCACTTTTTCGATTGCTATTTCTTCAGCTTGTTCGAATGTTAATAATTCTTTATTTACCATTCCTGCAATTTGTTCCTGAAGAACTTCAATCGTAATCGGTTTCTTCAAATCTACGTGTTGCATAACGGCATGGACTGCTGTTCCTCGCTCGGCATACGTTAATCCTTTTTTCTCCATAAAGCGTGGACGTGTTTTAATTGGGGCACGAAGTTTTTTAATAAAGGCGTTATCGCTGCCTTCTTCAGATTGATAATTTCGCTTTATTTCTGTTACAGATTGTTTCGCACGGTGAGATGTTGCTTCCTCGTATCCGTACTCCCACATTAATCTGTCGTACACTTCTTCTTTCCGTTCACTTTCTAACGGAACAGCTTTTTTCTCACGAAGTGCTTCTAACAATTCTTGTTTCTCTTCTTGAACTGGTTCTGGTGCGAGTAATGTTTTGCCGTCAACAACTTCCACTTTCCAGCTAGTGTCATATTCATAAATTTCACCCGGAATGCTTCCTTGTCCTAATTCAAGAAGCATTTCACTATCACGATGTCTATATAATGAAGGTGCAATCCAATCTAAATAACATGACGCTCCAGCACGTATGTGGTCTGGTAATAACCATTCTCCATGTTCCCGTGCATCAAGCCATTTTTCCATTTCTTTATTGGCATCTTTAACCGTTCCAATTAAAATTAGCTTCTCTTTCGCACGGGTTAAAGCTACGTATAGTACGCGCATTTCTTCCGCAATTAATTCCATTTTCATTTTACGCTTAATTGCAAGTTGCGATAATGTCGTATATTTAATTCGTTTACGAGGATCGATAAATTGTGAACCGAAACCGAAATCTTTATGAAGTAAGAAGCGCTTCATTAAGTCTTGTGTATTAAAACGACGACCGAGTCCAGCTACAAATACGACTGGGAACTCTAGCCCTTTACTTTTATGAATCGTCATAATTCGTACAACATCTTCTTGTTCACCGAGAGCTCTCGCCGTTCCCATATCATCACCGCGTTCTAAAATACGCTCTATAAAACGTAAGAAACGGAATAATCCTCTAAACGATGTTGCTTCATATTGTCTTGCGCGGTCATATAGTACACGTAAGTTCGCTTGTCTTTGCTTTCCAGCTGGTAAACCTCCAACGAAATCATAATAACCTGTCTCACCGTACACTTTCCAAATTAAATCGGAAAGAGATTGTTGGCGTGCAAATTCACGCCATCCTTGCAGTAAATTATAGAACCATTCTAATTTATCATGTAGTTCTTTCTCTTCTTCAAGTGGTGCTCCTTTTAAGAATGAACTCATCACTTCATAAAACGAGCCTTTCTTTCCATGAGCACGAAGCGTCGCAAGTTCTTCATCATTTAGTCCAACAATTGGCGAACGAAGTACAGCTGCAAGCGGAATATCTTGCATCGGATTATCAATAACGCGGAATACGTTCATCATAATATTTACTTCTGTCGCTTCAAAGTAACCAGTCGCAAGGTCAGCATATACCGGAATTCCTTGTAACTTTAACTCTTCCATGATTTGCGGGGCCCATGGCATTGAGCGAAGTAAAATAACGAAATCACGGTATTGTACTGGGCGCATACTATTATTTTTACGATCATACACTTCATAACCTGAATCGACCATCGCTTTAATACGCTGCGCAATAAGACGAGCTTCAAGCTGCGCTTTTTCTACTTCTGCACCTTCTTCTCCATCTATTACTTCTTCTTCAGTTTGCTGGATGCATAATAGTTCAGCCGCTACATCCTCACCTTCTGGATAGCTAGCACCTAGCTTTAATTCAGCATCAGCGTCGTAATCGATTTCCCCAACTTCTTCGCCCATAATTTGTTTGAAGATAAAGTTCGTACCAGCTAACACTTCATGACGACTACGGAAGTTTTTCGCTAAATCAATCTTCATTCCGCCGTCTAATCCTTCTGATGTAAAACGTTTATATTTCCCTAGGAATAGGCCTGGCTCTGCTAGTCGGAAACGATAGATTGACTGTTTTACGTCACCAACCATAAATAAGTTTCCTTCACTCTCAGAATCTTTCGTTACGAATTTAATAATCGATTCTTGCACAAAGTTCGTATCTTGATATTCATCGACTAATACTTCAGCAAATTTATTACGATATTGAAGTGCTACTGCTGATGGACGCATTTCACCATCTTCATTTTGCTCACTTAAAATTTGTAAACAGAAATGCTCTAAATCCGTGAAATCGACCATTCCTTTATCTCGTTTTATCGCTTGGAAACGACCTGTAAATACTTTTACGAGCTGAACAAGCTTTTCTAATACAGGATGCATATCTTGAAAATCTCGTAAGAAACTTTCTGGTCTGCGGCTAAATAGTTCTTCTTGTAATTTCTTCACTTCATCTTTCGCTTTATTACGAAGAGAATCTACTTGTTTTACAACATCTTCATTATAATCACTTTTCTTAATACGCTTTAATGTTTGCCACGATACATTTTGCATCGCTTCATAAACGCTTGTCCACGACTCGCGAGCTGCGCCTGATAACGTTCCAAGTAAAGCTAAATCTGCTTGTAAAGTTTCAGTACGAGGTGCTGGACCGTCAGGAAGCATTGCTAGTTCAGTTGCTTTACGAATATGCTCTTCCGCCGTTTCAAGCTGGAATTTCACATCTTCTAATAAGTAAGAAGCATACACTAAATCTTCAATCGTCTTTCCTTCAACGTCGTATGCTTCTACTAATTTATCAAGCCACTTCTCTGGGTTTGGATGCGCTCTTGATTCTGTATGAAGTGCTAAAATCATTCGTTGTAAGTCATCGTCACTACGGTCGCTCGTATAACGATCAACGAGTTCAAAGAAAATATGATTATCTTCGATTCCATACTCTTCTTCTAATATGTCATCTAGCACTTCTTCTTTTAATAACTCATTTTCTGTTTGATTCGCAATACGAAAACGAGGATCGACATCAAGCATGTAATAATATCCTCTAATGACTTGTAAACAAAAGGAGTGAATTGTCGAAATGGAAGCTTTATTTAATAAGCTAAGCTGTTTTCTTATGTGCTGTGAGCTTGGCTCATCAATCAATACTTTTTCTAACGCTTCCCCAACTCGGTTTTTCATTTCTTGCGCCGCTGCATTCGTAAACGTTACAACGAGCAGGCGGTCGACATCTACCGGATTTTCTTCGTTAATAATCTTTTTAATAATACGTTCAACTAATACCGCTGTTTTCCCTGATCCAGCTGCTGCTGCAACTAAAATATCACGTCCATTCGCTACAACCGCTTTCCACTGGTCATCTGTCCATTGACTACCCTCTGGTTTTTTAGGCCAATTCTCTATCATTCTTCGCCGACCTCCTCTCTTATTTTCTCCATCGCTTCGCTATCTTTCATATCTTTTAACGTACGGAATTGATTATCTTCAAGTGATTCATCAAATTGACAAACAGACTTGAAGTTACAGAACGTACATGCCGCTTTATTCCCCATTTTGTACGGAGCAATATCAATAACACCTTCTGTAATGTCCTTACCGATATTTTCAAACGTATGGTGTACATATTTTTGAAGTACATTAAACTCTTGCTCACTTGCAATGCTAGAACGCGCACTAAAACTACCGTCTTTTTTCAGACCAGCAGAAATAATATCAGAGCTTCCTGTTGAAAGTTTATTATCCATTAAACGAACAACGTCAGCATCTCCTAGTACAAGTCCTTTCATTTTAAATTTCTTTAAAATTTCTTTTTCAATTTCTTCTTCAGATGCATCGCCTTTCATCTCAACGATCGGGTTATGAATATGGAAATACAATACGCCCGCAGGTGATGCAGTACCACTCTTTTTCATCCACGTATGTGCATTTGAAGTAACAACATCCAAATACGTTAACATTTGAAGTGCTAATCCGTAATACACTTCTGTTAAGTCTAACGCCTTTGAACTTGATTTATAGTCAATAATACGAAGGAACGTACCACTCTCATCTTCCGCCTTATCAACACGGTCAATACGGCCAACTACTTCCATCTTCACACCATTTGGCAATGCGAATTCCATTGGTGGAAGTGATCCAGTACCACCCATACCGAATGGAACTTCTAAATCAACTGGTACAAATCCACTCGACTTCGCATGTTCACGAAGAATAAGTGACGTACGGAAAATGATTTGTTGTAGTTTTTGTTTTAAATAAAAATGACGATTCGAACTTAATAAAATTTGTCTTTGTAATAACGGTGCAATTTCTTCTATTACTAAAGCAGAAAGGTGCTCGCACTCTTTTATTGATAAATCCGCCCAAGTACGATTTTCACGTAATAGCTTGTCTGCAATTCTCTTCAGCGCCGCATGGAATAGTTCACCAATATCTGGTGCATCAAGTTTGAAAATATCACGCTCTCTTAGCGATAAACCGTGCTGTGCGAAATGAGCGTACGCACAACGATTAAATAGCTCCATACGAGAGACGCTTCCCTTAATTGTATCTCCATATAAATCTCTACTTACATCTGTACTCAATTTCTGTGCACGATTTCGATAGAATAAGCTTGATAACACACGGCTACTTTTTTGCTTCCAATCATCTGAAGTAACGTAGAAGTTATATACGTCCCACCAAAAATCTAAATTGCCTTCAAATCCGTAGCGCTTCCACGTTTGCAGTTGCTGCATTACGTAAGACAACGTTACTTCTGGCGTGGCTACGTATGAGATTTGTTCCGAACGTGATAAGTCATTTACATCATTTGTTATAAACGCTTCTTTCACATCAGGGAATATTCTTTTTATTTTCTTAATAAAGCTAGAAGCAAGTAACGTCTTGCCTTCTTCATCCGCAAGCGGACAAGATATATATAATTTCTCAGATGCTCTCGTCACCATTTGGTACATAACGAACTGTTCTTCTAATAATGTTTGTCTCGTTGTTGGTGCTAATTCGATACCCGCAGCGGTAAGAACATCTCTTTCTTCATCAGAAAGCATACCTTCATCCATAGGTGCTGCTGGAATCACTCCTTCATTTACGCCAATAACGAATGTCGCTTTAACATTTGATAATCTAGAACGATCAATATTAGCAATTAACACTTGGTCTAGTGACGGTGGAATGTTCGCGAATTGAAGCGCCTCAAGACCTGTCGTCATGACATCAGTAAACATAGAAAGGGACATCTTCTCCTCGCCAAGCATCTCAACGAACGTATCAAGAAGACTCATCACCTCTTCCCACACTTGCTCGTGGTCTGTCGCAAATAAGAAATCTCCGCTTTCTTCTGCACGAATACGTAACTCTTCTAACTTTTTCGGAACGTCAAGCTCCTCTAAAAATAAGTATACTGCTTCGCACATTTGCATAACTGTTCCAGCACGCTTCAGTCTTTTTTGCATACGAATAACTGGCGTTCTTACAATGTCACGAAGGCGATTAATTTTCTCTTCCATTTCACGCTCACTATCTGTTATCATTCCGCTTGCATCATCAAGTGAACGATAACGTCGATACATCCACGGATCTTCAGAAGTCCATCTCTTTCCTTGTATACCGTACGCTAAACAGTAGTTTTCAAATTCATCCATCTCTTCACGCATCGCTTCTTTTCTTACGTCTAATGGATATAAAAGCTCTGTTTTTATGCAGCGAAACACCGCATCATAGCGCCAATTCCCGCTAATGATCTCTAAAGCAGAACGAATGCATTCTACTAGCGGATGATGTGACATCGGGCGTTTTTCATCAATGAAATGCGGGATATTATAATCCATAAATAAAGTTCGCATTACATCGTAATAACTTTCTCCGTTACGAAGAAGTACTGCGATATCTCGGTAACGATAATCTTCATCCGCCACAAGTCTTCGAATTTCACGAGCAACGCCTTCTACTTCAGCTCGTAAATTAGCCGCTGTACTAATCGTTACACTCGCCTCTCCGTGAAACTTTTCATTTGGACGCGCTTCATAATGAGTTTCTAAATGCGCTAATGCTGGCGAATGAAAACGCTGCTGTTCCATAAGTGGAACCGTTTTTTCAATTTCCATTTTCTCTTCACGCGCTACTTGTTTTATTTTTTCATACGTTAACGTCGTTTCATAAAATAAATCCAGTTCATTCACTGGCTGTGCTAGCGTTTTTTCATCCAGCGTTAATGTTATTGTTACTCTAGTTCCTAATCTCATTAATCCTCTAACAATTTCTAGCTCTTGAGGAGAAAATGAATGGAATCCATCTATATAAATTTCCGCGTCTTTTACATACTCAGAGTCTGGAAGCTTCTCAACCAATAATTGTAAGTAGTCTTCTGAATCTAAATATCTTCCAATTAAAGCACGTTCAAAGTCATCATATAATAACTGTAAATCATACACTTTATTCGCGAGCAACTTTTGCTCTGCACTACTGCTGTGCGCATCTAATTGTTGCCACATTTCATATACGTTAGACGGCGTCACATTATAACGTTTAAACTCCGCAATCATACTACCAAGGTGTTCAAAGAAACCGTTTTGCTCTGCTGCTTTTTGAAACACAGATAGTCCATCTTTACGGGATTCTACAATTTTACGAAGTAACATATGCACACCAGCTTCATCAATATGAAGACGACTTGCTCCGCCCACTTCTTGTAGCACCTTCCACGCTAATCGCGAAAAACTAAAAACTTGTGCCCGAATAGAACCTCTTACATCCTCGCTCCCAATTAACGCCTGCTGCGTTTGGAATGTCATCTGTTCTGGCACAAGATATAATATTGTTTTCCCTCGTGGACGCTGTTTTAACTCTTCTTGCACTTCACGTAAACAAAGTGCACTTTTTCCACTTCCAGCTCTACCAATCACAAATCGAAGTGACATGTAACCCCACCTTTCACTTACATAACGAACGTTAGTTTGCTATCATAATTGTATTATAGGACACGAAAAAAGACAAACTGAGCTGTTTGTCTTCTTCTATACTTCTATTTATTATATCAACCTTTCGAAAAATTCGTTTGTACCTCGTGAATTGGCCAATATCGTAAATCAACTTTCCCGACAACTGTATCAGCTTTCACAAAACCAAAATACCTACTATCCCAGCTACCAAGACGATTATCACCGATTACAAAAATATATCCGGGTGGCACAAATTTTTCATTCGTTAATTCTTCTAATTTAAAATCACCTGTTAGTTGTCGTCCATTCACTTGCTTTTTATATGTCTCTAAATAAGGTTCATCCACAAATTGTCCGTTTATATATAATTTATCATGCTTATATTCAATATGATCACCAGGCAAACCGATAATTCGCTTCACATAGTCCTCTTTTTTATTCGCATGAAAAACGACAACATCAAATCGATTCAAGTCCCCTACTTGATAACTCACCTTATTCACAACAAGCATATTGCCATCTTGCAATGTCGGCATCATAGACTTCCCCTCTACAACGTACGTTGAAAAGAAAAACGTTCGAAAAAATACAGCTAATAGTACACCTATTAAGATTGTTCTCATCCACTCTAGGCCTTCTTTTTTCAAAGTTTTCTTCATTCGCTTCTCCCCTCGCCCTTTAATAATGAAGCTTGCCTTTACAAGAAGACTATTCTTAATGTAGTTCTAATTTCACTTCAATTTTTTTACCGACATACCATAAAATAAAAATAACAATCCCAACGATAATTGATTTCACCGGATTATGAATAAACGAAGTTAAATCATGACCGATATAAGTTAAAATAAAGATCATAACAAGCTTTCCGAATGCTAATGCTAGTCCAAACTGTTTCACACTAATACGTGATAAACCAGCTACAACATTAATAAGCGCAGACGGTGTAAATGGAAAACAAAATATGACGAAAATTGGTGCGAACCCTTTCCTTTCAATCCACCCCATTGCTTTTCGTACTCTCTCATGTTTATTTACAAAAGAGAAAAAACGACTTCTTCCAAAGCGGCGGATAATGAAAAATACAAGTAACGCTCCTATTACTGATCCAAGCCATGAATAAAGAAATCCATACCAAAAGCCAAATGCAACAGCATTCGCCAACACAAACACAATGAGTGGCAATGCTGGAATGAGCGCCTCTATCATCGGTAAACCAATACCAAGAAGTGGTCCGAACGCTTTATAACTTTCAACAATATGATCCATATTTTCTGGTGAAAAATACTCTTTGATTGTCTGAAAATCCATTCTACACTTTACCCCTTTACTCTAATTACTCCCTCTACTGTATCATTGCTTATAGGAAAGAGGAAATGGTAGATATGACATATGGAGATGTAATTATAAAGTTTCCATATCTTTCGTTAGAATTCCTTCCTTATTAAACTATAATAATCTTTCAATATTCGACAGGATATGAAGATAATTTAGACACCACGTACAGATTATGAAAAAGAAGAATATATAGAAAGTGATAATCCGTATGTTCCAAAAAAATAACCTTACTACGCGTAAGGTTATTTCTACTGGCTAGTTCTTACAAAAAACTTTTTTAGCAAGCGTATACTATCAATCACGATAAGTATTAATAAATATAAGAAAGATAGTATTAATACTGTACTCTGAATAGGTAGCATTCGAAATTTATAAGGAAAGAACTATCATGTATGCCTGGAATATAAAATGATATACAATCACACTACATTAATTATATATAGGAAAATAACCTTTATATTGTAATTTTACACCATTTAAAATTATTAGAGAACTAATAATTCAATAATTCGGTAATTAAATGGAATATATAAGGAAATCAAAAAAGGATGAGTCCCCCCATCCCTTTCCTTTTACACCTCCTCTTCCCTAACAAAATACACTTTCTCATAAGCTGGCCTTAATGTTGATTCATCCCTTTTATCAATCTCTTTAAAGCAAGGATTTCCTTGTTTTTTCTTACGATCTTCATACTCTGTTCGCAATTTCGCTGTACGATTTTGCTGATTTTCAAAACTACTTTTTGATATTTCTAATTTCACAGCAAAACCATTAATAAATCTAATAATTAGATTTCCATCCTTTAGCTCTTTATTACTTTCAATATGAAAATGAGACAACCACGCACACTCTTTTCTAGAATAAGAATACGTAGGGAAAAAATAAAGTTGATCTGTCGGGCTAATTGCGATAGGAGCTTTATGTGTAATACGAGTTAACTCTTTCGTTCCTTCTTTTCTACCAAAAAAACTAGAACCATGTTTCCGACAACTTCTTTCTATAATATCAAGTGGCTTTTGAAATACGAAAAAAGAATCTTCCATTTCAACAATTCGCGTAACAACCTTTTTTTCACTTAGAACAACAGGAAGTAAGGCCATCGTATTTTTGCTTACAACATAGTTTTCGACATAACGCTCTACTTTACTTTCCATAGTCTACTGTCTCCTTTTTCATTTTCCATTTATAGTAGCAGCTGCATAAATAATTGTAGCAGCTGTAAAAAGGAAATGGTTTACATTCTAAAATTCTTTACAAATACTTATAATTTATCAAACACACTACAAATTAATTAATAATAATATACAGATAATAACGAAACAACCTATATAAAAAGAGGATTCTATATGTAAAAAAAAAGAATTCATGCCATTTGTAATATGCAATACATTCCTTTTTTCATATAATCACAGTAGTTCTTTTTGCTATAATTGAAGTATAAATTCGATATGCGGAGGTTTCTCATGGAAGAAAAACACAATCATCCAACGATCCAAATGAAAAATAGCAGCATTGTTATCGTAAAAAATTCAGCTAGTATTATATTTGGTTTATTTTTTATATTGCTGCTCTTTGCGAAACCTTTTCGTAAATCTAAA
Source organism: Bacillus cereus group sp. BfR-BA-01310 (assembly GCF_022664325.1). NCBI lineage: Bacteria > Bacillati > Bacillota > Bacilli > Caryophanales > Bacillaceae > Bacillus > Bacillus cereus group sp. BfR-BA-01310. The sequence continues at coordinate 290,463 of NZ_JAKUHD010000004.1, forward strand.
TGCCCTGAATGTAAGAAACGTGAAAAGAAAAAAGCTGTAAAAGAACACTAAAAGGCCTTCCTTTATGGAAAGCCTTTTTACATACCGATTACCATTTCCTTCACTCTTCTTCATCCTCAAAAAAACCTACTATTTTTTCTTCTTCATATTCATATTTTCTTCCGAGATTCTCTGTGTCTCTTTCAACTTGTAATATGATTATATATTGTTCTTCATCCAAAAAATTAGAGTGTGGTTTCTTCAAATCAATTACCGTCACTTTATCATTTTCATAAGTTTTCGAATACGCCTTTATCTCTTCAATCGTGCTCTGCAAACTTTCTTCATTACCACGATAAACATCAAGTATAACTTTATTTTTATGCTTTTCAATCATACATATCCCCCTTCCTTTATTCACCAGAAGGTTCGCCTTTATTACCAATATAATAGTCACGTACATATATCTCAATAAAAAAAAGGATGGCATAAGCCATCCTTTTTTCCATCATAAACTATAAAATTATAGTTTGATTACGTTTTTAGCTTGAGGTCCACGGTTACCTTCTTCGATTTCGAAGCTAACTTTTTGACCTTCTTCTAAAGATTTGAAACCTTCAGTTTCGATTGCAGAGAAATGTACGAATACATCGTTTTCGCCTGGAACTTCGATGAAACCGAAGCCTTTTTCGTTGTTAAACCATTTTACTTGTCCTGTTACTGCCATGATTATTTCCTCCTAAGAAAATACAATTTTTTTAGTCTTCCTGTATAAAAAAAGAATCCACACATTATCAAACACGAAACATAAACTAGTTCTCACATACTTTTTCTCGTTCGTTTTCGGCACTTGATAATATATGGATTGCTTAATTTAACTATTCAACTGAAATTATCATAGCATACTTAAAATAAAATGTACAAGCTTTTTTGAAAATAAAATTTCAAAATTTTAGTATTTCTTATAAAATAGAACCATATCAATTTCAATAAGGAGGAATACATGACATACAAAGTTCCTGAAAAAACATTAAAGAAAATCGAAAACGATATTGAAAATAATAATCTTGGAAAAGCAAGAGATCGATTACACGGATTAATCGCTACTTATCCTAATGAGTTAAGTTTTCGAAAAAGACTCGGGGATATTTACTATACATTGCAATACCCAGAAATGGCCGGACGATATTGGTATCTTGAAAAAGACAAAACCGATGTTATGCATGAAGCATGTCGACAATTTGAAAAATCGATGGGAAACGATCCTTATCATATTGTACGCGCTTTAAAATTCAAAGGAGGTCATGACATTATTACAGGATTATACACCGAACATCCTTTACAACCATTGCAGAAAAAAGTGGTAGAAGAACTAATTGATGATAATGAAGAAACATGGAAAGACAAACTATTTGAATGGGGCTGTCTAGCATTATTCGCATTCCTTCTTTTTTCTGCTATTACTGGCATATTCACTATATTAAATTGGATGTTTTAAATAGAAATAGGTGCCTATAATCGGCACCTATTTCTATCTTTATTTCGTAAACTGCGCTTCTTCCGTAGATCCTTTTAGAGCTGTGGTTGATGAAGTACCGCCTGTAATGACTTGTGCTACTTCATCAAAGTAACCTGTTCCAACTTCGCGTTGATGGCGCGTTGCAGAGTAACCGTGTTTTTCTGCTGCGAACTCTGCTTGTTGTAATTCAGAATATGCAGCCATACCACGCTCTTTATAACCGCGCGCTAATTCAAACATGCCGTAGTTTAATGCATGGAATCCAGCAAGCGTTACAAATTGGAATTTATAACCGTATGATGCGATTTCTTTTTGGAAGCTCGCGATTGTTTTTTCATCTAGTTTTTGTTTCCAGTTAAATGAAGGAGAACAGTTGTAAGCGAGTAGCTTCCCTGGATATTTCTTATGAATTGCGTCCGCAAATCGTTTTGCATCTTCTAAATTCGGCTCAGACGTTTCACACCAAACGAGATCTGCATACGGTGCATACGCTAAACCACGCGCGATTGCTTGATCAAGTCCTGCTTTCGTACGATAAAATCCTTCTGGCGTTCTTTCCCCTGTAATAAACTCTTGATCAACAGGATCGATATCGCTCGTAATTAAATCTGCCGCATCTGCATCTGTTCTTGCGACGATAATTGTCGGTACCCCCATTACATCCGCTGCAAGACGTGCCGAGATTAAATTACGAACCGCAGTTTGCGTCGGTAATAGTACTTTACCGCCTAGATGTCCGCATTTTTTCTCTGAAGATAATTGGTCTTCAAAATGCACGCCTGATGCACCCGCTTCAATCATACCTTTCATTAACTCAAATACGTTTAATTGTCCGCCAAATCCCGCTTCTGCATCAGCCACAATTGGTACGAAATAATCTGTATCACCGCTTCCTTCCATATGTTGAATTTGATCAGCACGTTGAAGTGTTTGGTTAATTCGTTTTACAACAGCTGGTACACTGTTCGCTGGATATAAGCTTTGGTCAGGATACATATGTCCAGAAAGGTTCGCATCTGCCGCTACTTGCCAACCGCTTAAATAAATTGCTTTCAATCCAGCCTTCACTTGTTGCATTGCTTGGTTTCCCGTTAATGCCCCAAGTGCATTAATATAATCTTCTGTATGAAGTGATTGCCAAAGCTTCTCTGCACCGCGGCATGCTAACGTATGTTCAATATCAATAGATCCGCGCAGACGAATTACATCTTCAGCTGAATACGGGCGCACGATCCCTTTCCAGCGCTCATCTAACTCCCAGCTTTCCTGTAATTTCTCGATTCTTTCGTTTTTCATATGTTCCATCCCCTTTTCTTTTTTTTATAAAATTTCATAACCCGGTAATGTTAAAAACAGTACGAACTCATCGTTACGAACAAGGTTTGTAAACAGTTTTGTAGCTTCTTCAAATCTCCCTTTCTTAAACGCTTCCTTACCAATCTCTCTTTCTATTTTCGCTAATTCTTCTTCTTTTAATTCTTCCATCAATTTAAAAGTAATATTACGGCCATCATTTAGCCTTCCACCCTCATGGCGAATCCACTGCCATACTTGTGCTCTTGAAATCTCCGCTGTTGCCGCATCTTCCATTAAGTTATAAATTGGAGCTGCTCCCCGTTTACTTAACCAAGATGCAATATATTGAATACCAACGCTAATATTCATGCGAAGGCCCTCTTCTGTAATCGTTCCCACTGGTACTTCTAATAAGTCCTTTTCTGTTATACGTATTTCTTCACGTTTTCTAAAAATTTGATTTGGCGTTTTCATAATGTAATTAAATACTTCCATCGCCACCGGTACAAGTCCCGGGTGGGCAACCCAAGTCCCATCATGACCATCTAAAGCTTCGCGCTCCTTATCAGCACGCACTTTTTCAAAAGCTGCTTCATTTGCCTCCGGATCATTTTTAATTGGGATTTGTGCTGCCATCCCTCCGATTGCTGGTGCATTACGACGATGACACGTTTGAATAACTTTCAAAGAATACGCGCGCATAAATGGCGCTGTCATCGTGACTTGCGCTCTATCCGGAAGTAAAAATTCATTATGATTACGGAAGCTTTTTAAGAAACTAAATATATAATCCCATCGTCCGCAGTTTAAACCAGCAGAATGATCTCTTAGTTCATACAAAATTTCATCCATTTCAAATGAAGCGTGAATCGTTTCTATTAACACAGTCGCTTTAATCGTTCCATTCGGAATGCCGATATATTTTTGCGCAAATACGAAAACGTCATTCCATAATCTTGCCTCTAAGTAACTTTCCATTTTTGGTAAGTAAAAGTACGGGCCACTTCCTTTTGCTAAAAGCTCCTTCGCATTATGAAAAAAGTACAGACCAAAATCTACTAAACTGCCAGACATGTTCTTCCCGTCAACTTGCATATGTTTTTCCTCTAAATGCCACCCTCTCGGACGCACAATTAATACAGCTGTTTTACTATTTAAATGATATTCTTTTCCGTTTTCATTTTTATGTGAGATCGTTCCCTTAGCAGCGTCTCGTAAGTTAATTTGACCTTCGACAGCATTTCTCCAAGTCGGTGAATTCGAATCCTCAAAGTCTGCCATAAAAAGATGTGCTCCTGAATTCAAAGCGTTAATGACCATCTTTCTATCTACCGGTCCAGTAATCTCCACACGACGATCCTCTAAATCTTTCGGAAGCTGGGCGATTGTCCAATCCCCTTCTCGTATATGCTTTGTTTCTTCTAAAAACTTCGGAAACTCCCCTGCATCAATTCTTTTTTGTTTCTCCACACGTTTTTGCAAAAGTTCCGTGCGGCGTTCATTGAAATTTTCATGTAGCTCCTTTAAAAAACTAAGCGCCTCAGGTGTCAATATTTCGTTGTACGCTGGTAATATTTCTCCGACGAGTGTAACCCGTGAAGTTTGCGTCGACATATTAGCATCCCCTTCTTAAACTGTTTTATAACAGATTTGATTTTATGTTTTATATTATATAACAAATCTTCAGAAAAGGAAGTTTTTTTTGAAAATTTAATGTTTTTTTACAAAACTGTGTTTATCCATTATGATTTCAACATAAAAAAGAGCCAGTGTTGTATAACACTGGCTCTTTTTTATAAATTATTGTTGCTGATCATTTAAAATTGCTTTGTATAGGAACTGTGCATATTGTTCACGTGTTACTTTCATACCTGGTGCAAAGTTACCTGAACCGTCACCTGCTGAAATACCATTTGAACCTACTGCATTAATTGCCTTAGCTGCCCAATGTCCTGCTGGTACATCTTTAAATCCTGGTGTACCTTTTACTTGTAATTCAAATGTTTCCGTTAAAATTTGTGCCATTTCTGCACGTGTTAACGTATCTTTTGGTCTGAAGTTTCCACTATCATCACCTTTAAAGATTTCTAGTTCTGTTAATGCTAAAATTTCAGTTGGGAACATTGTTGAGTTATCATCAACGATATCGTTATATGTACTTACAAACTCATGATCTTCATCAAAGTATTGGTCCCCATCAATCGTACGGTAAATTAACGCCGCTACTTGCTCGCGTGTTACATTATCACCAAAACCGAATCTTCCATCTCCATAACCAGCAATAATTTCCCAGTTTTTTAGGTTTTGAATTGCTTCATAAGACCAATGTCCTGCTGGTACATCTTTAAATGTGCCAGGTACAGCTTGTTGTTGTTTCATAGCTACTTCAGCATTCGCTGTACTACCTTCTGCGCTTAATACAACTCCACCCATAATTGTTAAAGCTGTTGCTACTTTTAAAAACTTTTTCTTCACTGTATTCTCTCCCTAAAAAAATATATTTTTTTCTAATATAAAGAATTCACGAAAAAGTAACAATACACTTATCTATATAATATTTGTCTAATCTGTGAACTATATTTCACATACTTCCCTTTACACATCATTAATAATAAAGTTACTAAACCGTATATTTTTCTTATAAAAAGTAACTTTATACACCTTATTTTTTACCTTATTTTTCCACACTTTGAATTAGGGACAATCGAATAAATATACAAATTAACGATTTAAAACAAGAAAAAAGCGCGAGATTTTCGCACTTTTTCCAAAAAAATAATATATTAATATAATTATAACGTTAATTTTTTAAAAGTTCCGCTTAATCTTCCTCATCTTAGTCATCCACCTTTTTCTTTTTTTACCTCTTTTTGATTATATCGAAAACTCCAAAATCTTATAATCTTATTCAATTATCAAAATAAATCATGCTTCTGAGTACACTTTCACTCTTTCATCTCTCGGCTTCCAGAAAGTAAGCGCCATTCCTACAAATATAAGAACAATCCCTACAATTTGCATACTAGTCGGTTTGAATCCAGTAAAGACGGTATCTAATAAAATTGCGACGCCAGGATCTAAAAATACTAATACAGAAATAAGTCTCGTCGGTAACTCTCTTAAACTGTCAAAAAATAAGTAATACACGAACCCTGTATGTATAAGTCCTGTTGCGAGAATCATTGTCCAGTTAGTTTGTGATAGTCCTTGAAACGCCCCGAAATCTATAAATGGTAATAATAAAAATATACCTAAAAATGTTTGTAAAAATGTCATCGCATATGCACTCGTATGCTTAATTCCTTTTCCTAGCAACGTTGTAAAAGCATAAAATAACGCTGCAAGAAGTGCCCACACCATTCCAGATGACATTAACTTTTCTAACGGTACATTCCCATCTACACCAGCTACTAAAACTGTGCCGATAAAACAAATAACGATCGACATAACCGCAAATACTGTTAGCCTCTCTTTAAATACGATACTGCCAATCATTAATACGATGATTGGGGCAAGATGATAGATAGAAATCGCAATTGTAATCGACATTACTTCAAATGCTTTAAATAAAAATACCCAGTTAAAAACGAGAAATACACCACAAGCTAATATTTGTATAATTTCTTTTTTGTTCCATTTCTCACTTTTATATTGCCCCGTTACGAACCAACATAATGTTAAAAATAAAGTCGCACAAATACAGCGAATAAACACTAATTCAAAGGAAGGTAAACCTGTTTGTACTGAAAAAAATCCAATCGATCCGAAAATAGACATCGAAAGAATCATTTTTATAGCCGGCATTGATTTTTTATTAAACAACCTTCTCCTCCTCCAATTGCTTTTTATAAACTAAAAATTCTAAAAACATTACATATTATTATATATTACAATTAAAAAACTGTAAAAAAAGAGAATGTCAAAGGTAGAATCTATAAAAAATCTCATGAAAAAATCATCCTTTTTTTCTTACAAAGGATGATCTTTTATTATTTATTGAGAGGAGTTTCACCAATATATATACTTAAATACATTACTACTTTTGAAGAGTAAATTGGGAAACAATCTGTTTTAATCCCCCTGCTACGCTGTGCAGATGTTCAATTGAAACCGAGATTTCTTGAACAGATTTTTCTTGTTGTTGAATAGACTCTTTTACCCTATCGGTTCGATCAGATGATCTTTGAGAAATTCGGGTCATTTCTTCTGCAGAAGCAGAAATCTCCTCACTACTCGCTGCAATTTCATCTGTAGACATAGATACCGTTTGAATTTGTTCAGATACTTGTTGCACTTTTTCTGTGATTTTTCCAAATACTTTTTCTGTGTGCATTACTACTTGTGTACCTGCTTGTACCTCATTATCTACTTTTCCCATCATGTCTACCGTATGATTCGTTGTTCCCATAACTTGAGTAATAAGCTTCTCAATTTGTTTTGCAGAATCACTAGATTGTTCTGCTAATTTTCGTACTTCATCCGCTACAATTGCAAACCCTCTTCCACTTTCCCCAACACGTGCAGCCTCAATTGCGGCGTTTAATGCTAATAAATTAATTTGAGATGTAATACCTTGCATAACATCAATGATTTTGACAATTTCTTCTGATTGTTCCTTCATAGCCTCTACTTGCTTAACACCACTATATACTGAAACTTGAATTGTATCCATTTGTTGAATCATTTGTTTCATTAACTTATTGCCACTCTCTGCGTCTAATGCTGATTGTGCAGATAATTCATTTACAGAGGAGGATGTATTCACTATATTTTGCATTCCTTGTGTCAATTCTTCCATTGCACCCGCCGTTTGTTCCATTGCTTGTTTTTGGCTCTCTGCCCCATTTGCAACTTCTTCAATATCTATAGTGATTTTCTTCGCCGCACTGCTAGATACTTCTGATGCAGATACTACTCCATCTACATGTTGGAATAAAAGCTGAATATTACTTTCTACTTCTTGCATATTTGCTCTTAACCCTGCAATCATCTCGTTAAAATCACTTACTAATACACCTAATTCATCTTTAGCATTATAATCACCATATACAGTTAAATCTCCTTCTTTCGCTCTTTCCATCATACGACTAACTGTTTGTAAAGGAGCAACTATAAGCTTGCTAATAATATAACTTACTATACATATAACGATTGTGATAACTACTACAAGAATTATAAAAGCAATAATGGATCGATCTATCATTTTTTGAGAATCTTTAAATACTTGGTCAGCTAAATTTGAAACATACGCTTCTAAATCTACAGCATAACCAGCTAGCTCTACTCCCTTTGGTTTTAATTCCTTTTGAAATTCGTTTACCATTTGAGATTCGTTTGTTACCTTCGCTTTTTCAAACAACTTTTTATATGTATCCATATAACTTGGTAAAGACTTCTTCATCTTTTGGAACAGCTCATCCTCTTGCTTACTTAAATCGAAGCCATCATCATATTCTTTTAATAAAGAATCATATTTTTTAAGATCCTTTTCAATATTACCAATAATTCCTTCTTTATTCGCCCCCTCATTTTGTGACACTGTAATTAATTCTAGTAAGTTATATTCTAAAGAATTTTGTGTACGAAGCATTCCTTCTAATAAAATTGCAGAATATTGATAATCATCTACTACAACCTCTGTATCCTGCTTAATCTTATTAATAGAATTAATTGCTACACGGCTCATAATTACCATGCCCAAAACGGCTAATGAGATAAGCGAGAATAATTTATACTTCACTTTTAAATTTTGTAAAAAATACATATTTCCACCTTTATTCCTTTATATACAGATTTTTAGAATTTTATAGCTTATTATTTACAAAATCACAATAAAAAGCAATGATAAATATTCCCAATATCAAACTTATATTTCTATAAAAAAGAAGTAGCATAATCGCTACTTCTTTTTGCTTTGTTTTCCATATTGTTCAAACGTATGAATTCTTTCAAAAATCGGCGGATGCGTGTATAAGAAAAACTTCACTAATGCCGGCGGATTTACTTGGCTTAAACTTGTTTTTGATAAGTATTGAAAAGTTTTCACCCCTGATTTACCATCTTTCGTCATGTCTAAAGCGTATTGATCTGCCGCTCGTTCTTCTATACGAGATACGTAATTTGATGCAGGGCTTACCGCAAAAGATAATATAGAAGAAATTAAGAAAAATAAAGGTAAAATTGAGAAACACGCCAATTTTGAAATTTGCAATGTATCTCCCCATTTTCGAATACACATATTTAAAATACGACTAATTAAATACATACCTATAAACGATATCAAGACATAACTCGCAACGCCCCAATATATATGTTTCATCACATAATGTCCCATTTCATGGGCCATTATAAATAAAATCTCTTTATCTTTTAATTGCTGAAGTGTTGTATCCCACATTACAATGCGAGCATTAGGGCCAATTCCTGTTACATATGCATTTAACGCATTCGTTTTTTCCGACATATTTACTTCATATACGTGTTTAGCTGGAATGTCTGCTTTGTCTGCTATAGCTAAAATTTTCGTTTCCAATTCTTTATTTTTCAGCGTCGAGAAGTCGTTATAAAGTGGATCAATAATAACAGGCTGTATGAATGTTAAAAAGATTGTAAACGGTACAGAGAGTGCCCATCCTGCTAACCACCATCTCTTCGGGAATTTACGGATGAGCCATAAAAGAACAGAAACAATGAGTAACATCGTAGCATAATTCACCCAAAAATCGATGACATGATCTTTTATCCAGCTTTGTGTACTTTGCGTTGAAATTCCGTAATCAACAGATACTTTACGCCCGATCCATTGTACTGGTAATGATAGTGCTGTTGTAAGTAACGATAAATAAAAGAAATAAATCGCGACTTGCAAGACGCTTATTTTAGTCGTTTCCTTCGACCATTTCTCAAATCGTCTTGAAATACCGAGCACGAGCACAAACAGTAAAATAATCCATTCAAGAGGTGTTGCTAAAAAGAAAAGTAAATTTTTCACGCGCGAATAATCTTGGCTTAGCGTAAGCTCTCTTGCATTCATAAATGTTTGTGGATCTGCACTCGTTCCTTTATACATATCCGGAATAATTTCATGATTCCATCCAAATAAATACCAGTATATAAATAGCGCAAAACCAACGTACAAAAAAAGCGACCACCGAATAACTTTCCTCACGTTATTCCCTCCCCTATGCTGCCTGTCTATTATTATTGTAAGTTCGTACTTTCTAAATTAGAACAAGCTAATCGTTAGAATTGTTCTAGCTCCTTCTATTTACATAAAAAAACTCTTCTATTACAAGAAGAGTTTCACCTATTTTTAGACACTTTCTTCGGTTCATAATCTGGTATAAGAAACGCACTTACAAACCAGCACCTTTTACATAACGTACATATTCATAGTCTTGGAAAAATAGCGTCGTTATAATAATCGTAATAAAATCGACTAAAACAAATATATATCCTATTTGCTTCTTCGATAACATAGATAATTATCCTCCTTAAGGAAGCACATCTATTAATAAACTAAAATCTTGCAAAGAAAAAGAACTATATTTCATAATACCTTGTACAGCTAAAAGTAAAATAAGACCTGTCACACACATGTAGTTAATACTTTCTTCTTGCTTTTTCTGAGCAACTATTCCACCACTTATACATAAAACCCCTAATAAATGGAGCGCTAAATACATGAAAAAGTAAGCTTCCTCCCAGCGAAGAACAACATTTACTGTCGTAATCAATACTAAACTAAGTAGAATCAAATAAAAAAACTTATTTGACGATATCGTTTCATTCATATAATTTTATACATCCCTTTCAAATTTCGAATTAATGATGCTTTAGTTTTCATAAAATAAAACAAAATGAAATCCCCCATTACTTTTCAAAAATTTTATGAACCCTAACATACTTCTCTTCATTTTTCACATACTGTCTGAAGATGCGCTTCATCATTTCTTCTACAATAAAATTGACTATTATTAATGTCCCTAAAATAAGACTCCTGGAAGACGATTGTATCTACTACAGGATCTCTTCACAAAAGCTTTTACATTTCCTTCAATATTTTCTCAAACGTCTTCTTCATCTTATTTATCTCCCACTACGTTTGAAAAACTTCTTGCCTTCTCCGCATATATAGCCGGAACTTCTTTACTCCAATATTTTCGATTAACAAATAAAAAGATGAGTACTAAATTCAATCCCGCTATAAAAATAATTAGTCCCGGAAAGAATGTCGTATAGTTCGAAAAATCTGCAAAACTCATTATATTTTCTCTGCTTACTAGAAAAGAAGCACCGAGCACAAACGCATTGTTTAACATATGAATAACAATTGGCATGAGTAAGCTTTTCGTACGAATATATACAATTGATAGTACGATGCTAAACACGACTGCACCGAGGAAATCAACATGTAAACAAGCAAATAAAAGTGCTACAGCAATCATCGCTATGCTAGTTCCCCATTTTGCTGCAAAACGCTGAAGTAAAAATCCTCGAAAAACAAATTCACCAATAATAGGTGCAATAAATACAACCATAATAACTTGGTATAAATATCCCCCTGTACTATCTATAATTGGTTCATGTAGTGCATTCATAATAAAATCTGGTGTAATCCATGCAAAGCTGTACATGTACAAAATAAGATAGCCATAACTAAAAACACATAGCATAATCGCGATATACAAAACTTGCATCAGGTTAAATGATTCGTTTTTATTAATAAAGTGTACAAATGAAACACGGTGCTTTCTATACTCATAAAAGAGCCACATTATCGGAAGGATATAAAATATAAGAATACTTATAAAAGAAGAATTCTGTATATGAAATGTACTTTCTAGCAATTCATTACTACTTCGTGCTACCAAAATTAATAGTGCAAATACAATTAAAAAATATCTAGCTCGCATCGTTTGAAACGGATTCACACTCATCTCCTCCCCATGTTACTTTTATCATATCATTTGAATCTTAATTTTTTGTGAAAGAAAACCTTAAATTTTCCTTAAAAATTCCATAAGTTACAAAAAGATGATATGATATTCGAGGAAATTAGGAGGGATTCATATGTATCATGCAAACATTTTACTCGTTGATGATGAAACAGCAATTTTACAATTACTAACTACCATTCTTGAAAGAGAAGGGTTTTCTCATATTACAACTGCAACATCTGCGGAAATAGCTTTATCTCTCATTGAACAAAATGAATATGATTTAATTATTTTAGATGTAATGCTTCCTAGACAGTCCGGCTTCGATATTTGTCCTATCATTCGCCAAAAGACAGATTGTCCTATCTTCTTCCTAACAGCGAAAACATCTGATTTAGATAAAATATCTGGATTTTCATACGGTGCGGATGATTACATTACGAAGCCATTTAATCCGCTAGAAGTAGTGGCTCGTATGAAAGCCCAACTTAGAAGACATATGAAACAAAGCATACAAGAACAAAAAACACACTCCATTTCATTTGAGAGGTTTGAAATCGATCAACATTCTGCGGAACTAACAGTAGATGGTAGCATTGTCGAATGCTCCGCTCAACTCTTTCAACTACTACTCTTCTTTTGTGAGAATCCAAACTACGTATTTTCGAAGGAAGAAATATATGAAAAAGTTTGGGGAGCGCCTGCCTATAATGGAGATGATAATACTGTTATGGTTCACATTCGAAAACTACGTGAAAAAATTGAACAAGATCCAAGTAAACCAGAATACATAAAAACAGTTCGTGGACTTGGCTATAAGTTCATTACAAAGTAGGTTAACGATATGAATTTTAATAAGCGACTTATAATCCAGTTTATCTTACAACACGTTTTCGTTTTATTTACGCTCCTTATCGCTGTAGTTGCTTCTCTTTCTTATTTAATTTTCCTTCTTACTAGCACTTTATATGCACCTAACATTTCTGATTCTGATAGCTTTACAATTTCCGAATATATTTCTTCCAAAAATAATGACATAACCTTAAAATCTGAGGTGAAAGATTTAATAGTAGAAAAAAATGATTGGCTTCAAATTGTAGGTGAGGATGGAAAGGTCCTTTACAACTTCAATACACCTAGTGATGTTCCGACCTCTTATACAAAGACATCCTTAGTTGCATATTTACAAAATAGTATAGAGAATCCTTATAAATTTACTTATTGGGAAATTAAATTAGAAGAGAAACCAGTACTCATTATTTACGGTGCCAAACTAAAAAGTAATACATTACTAAAAACGATACAACAAGGACATCCTTCTTTATCATTAAATGAATTTGCATTAACTGAACAAGAAAAACAATTACTTTCTAAAGAAAAAGCAACACTGCAAATATTTAATAACAATGGCGAAGAAGTTTTTTCCTATCCAGATGGAAAGAAAAAAACATTTTCAGCGATAAAAACTGCTCTTAATGAAAAAGAACCGTGGAATCATAAAGAAAGGACATCTAGTTTTTACGATTCAAATAGCGGTCATCTCGCCGTTATATCAGCAAAAAATGATCATTACTATCCAGATGATGAAATAGATGATGTATTTACTAAGAAATTTCTAATCGGATGCAGCTTAATCCTCCTTATTGTGTTTGTTTATTTAGTCATTCTTTCAATTTGGTATGGAAATAAGTTTGGAAAGCCTTTATTACACACGATGCGCTGGCTTAAAAACATAGCCGGAGGAAAATATGAAGAGCCTGTTAGTAAAAAAGGAAAACCTATTCGATTCCGGCGCTCAGGTAAAGAGAAATGGTCATTCCGCATATTTAAAGATGTTACAAACTCGCTAGAGCACCTTTCTATTACTTTGAAAAAGAACGATGCAATGAGAGAAGTACTGCAACAAACACGTGAAGAATGGATTACTGGTTTGACGCATGATTTAAAAACACCGCTTAGCTCTATATACGGCTATGCATTATTACTAGAATCGAAGCAATACAATTGGACTGATCAAGACATTCAACAATTTGGTCATGTAATGAAAGAAAAATCTCAATATATGACTACGTTAATTGACGACTTAAGCTTAACGTATCAACTAAAAAATGATACTCTTCCTGCGCAACACTCAAATGTTGAAATTAATCAGTTCGTCCAAAAAGTACTATTACAATTTATTAATAACCCGACACTACAAAATCAAAACATTGAATTTGTGCCAAGTTCAAGCAAAATCCAATATTTTATTGAAGAAAAATGGTTCCAGCGTATTATCGAAAACTTATTAGCAAACGCTGTAAAACATAATAATGAAACGACAAACGTAATCGTAAAACTTTCGCAAAATGCAAATTCATTTACACTATCTATTTCAGATAACGGAAAAGGAATGGATGATAAAACGAAAGAACTTTTATTCGAAAGATATTACAGAGGAACAAATACAGAAGAAAGCAACATAGGAACCGGGCTTGGCCTAGCCATTACAAAGCAACTCGTTCATGCTCATAACGGAACGATTTCCATTGATAGTGAGCTTGGGAAAGGAACGACTATTATTATTGTGTTTCCGTTTCATTCGTAGGAAAGGCGCTATATAGTGCCTTTTTATATTTCTCCTATAACTACAATTAACAGCTTCCGCGCCTGTTCATATATATTAAGTTGACGAGTCAGCTCCGCATATTGTTCCGTGTTACCCAAAAACAAATATTCCTGATAAGTTTGTAAAAAGCTTTCATACAACAACTCTCTTTGAAACTTCGGAATCTTTTTAGAAGCAAGAACATAACTCAAACTTCCATCTATTAATGACGTATAATTATAAAAATCATCCGCAAAAGACTCTGTCTTATATTCCTCTTCAATTCTTTCTATATCTTCTGATGGGTATGGAATTTCTAATTTCCTTTTCATACATTCAAGTTTTTGACAAAGTTCTAATCTAATTTTCACTATGTCCCATCCCCATTCTCCCCTTATAAAAAAGCGAACCATCTCTCAATGATTCGCTCTTCTCCTATTATTTCTTCTTCACCGGTATCCAAAGCTCTACTTGAGCAAACTCACTCTTATCTTCGTGGCAACGCTCATCGTATAGTTCGAACTCTGTAACTCCACAATGTTCATATCCTGAGTGCGGGAACCATTCTGAGAATACTGCATTCCATGTTTGATGGATAGAAGATACCATTTCTTCATGAGGAACTTTTGGTGTTGTAAATACTGCATATGTTGCTGCCGGGAAAGTACGCTGTGCAATTGTACTCGGTACATTCTCAAAATCTGTAACTTCCATTCCGATAATATATGTGAAGTCCCCTGTTTCTAAATTAAAATCTGTACATAGTCCAAGCTCTACCCATTGGCTCGTATCTTTACGATTCGGAATCGTCGTTCCAAGATCCTTTTGTAAATATTCCTGCCAAAAGACCGGGATATCTTGATGATTTTTCCCTTCTTTACTCGTTGTCTTCAATTCATATCCAGCAACTAAAAATTCCGGTTTATTTACAATACGATATTCCATTTGTATGCCTCCTAAATATGGATTTAATTTTCGTTGTTTTACATTGACTCTATAATACATCGGCGTTTCAATTTCTTGTTTTCGATACTCACTTGGTGTCATTTGAAATAATTTTTTAAAGGCTCTCGTGAACGTTTCATGAGATTGAAAGCCATGCTCAAATGCGATATCAATAACTTTTTCATCCGTATGAGAAAGTTGATAAGCTGCCCGGGCTAACCTCCTCTTCCGAACATACTCCATTACTGTATCACCTACTAACGCCTGGAATACACGATGAAAATGTGATTCAGAAAAACCTGCAATACGAGCTAAATTACGCAGCGTTTGTTTTTCCATTACATCTTCTTCAATATAATCAATTGACCTTTGAATTTGTGTTTCATAGCTTTCCATCTCTGTTCACCCGCCTTATATGTATTATGATAAAAGAGAACTCTATCCAATTCTTGACGTTTTTTACTATAATTCCATAAAAAACTGTAACTTTTTTATATGTATTTCGTTGTTATTTATGAAGGGAGGGAAATGTAGTGAAACAAAGTCAAACACTTGAAGAAATTTACTCACAACATATGCACGATTTATTTCGCTATCTTCTCTCCCTAACCGGAGATTTCTACTGTGCAGAAGATCTCATGCAGGAAACATTTTACCGAATGCTCGTCCACATTGACTATTATAAAGGAGAAGAAATTAGGCCGTGGTTGTTTACAATCGCCTATAACGCCTTTATCGATTGGCACCGAAAAGAAAAGAAATATAAAACAACTACAGTTGAAGAATTCCATTTACCAAACGTGCCAAGTACAGAGCATGCATATTTCGTAAAACATGAGATTACTAGTTGGTTACAAAGTTTATCCTCTCTTCCGCTCGAAAGACGAAATGTGTTACTACTACGAGATTACTACGGATTCTCCTATAAGGAAATAGCAGACATGATCGGTCTCTCGTTAGCAAAGGTGAAAATTGAATTACACCGCGGGCGAAAAGAAACGCGAAGCATAAAGGAGTGATACAGATGGGTTGTGCAGAGTTTAAAAAACTATGGGAGAAGTATGAAAAAGGAACGCTCACACATGATGAACAAGAAAAGTTAGAAAGTCATATTGAGACATGTGAAGAATGTGAAGCTCATTTGGATGAATTGTTAGCAAAAACAGAACTAGTTAAGAAAAAGTTACCACCAAAAGATCTTAAAGTTCCTTTTTGGAAAATTAAGTGGAAACACCGTTTACAAACGCTTGGTTTTATACTAGCAATTTGTATCGTTATATATATGATCGGCGGGGTATTATCCGCCTTTTATTTTCAAGCTGATAATGATAAAAGACTAAAAGAAATAAGAGATGTTCCTTCTCTTGCACTTGAAGCGACTATCCCAAATAGCCGTGTTATGGGGGGCGGAACAAGTGTAGAAGCTTTTTTCCGCACGAACAGCCACTTTGATTTAGTGAAAACCGTCGGTAAAAAAGAAAAGTCACTCGGGACAGTAGAAACAAAAAGCTTCTTGTCATCTGTAGAGGTCACGAACAAATCTTGGATGAATACATTCTATCAGCCAAAACTTTTCTTTGTTCATCCAAAAACAAAACAGGGCGATTATTTAAAAGAAGCTTCAAAAAAAGTATGGGATACACTCGCAAAAGTACACGATGGAACCGTTGCTGAAGTAGCAATATCCTTCGATAAATCCTACACTTTACAAGAATTAGAACCACTTTTATATAGCGTATTTGAAGCACAAGAACTCCCTCCAACTCCTGTATGGTACGCTTTAGATACGGGCCAAGAAAAAACAAATGTAGAAGACTACATCCTACATGGCGGGGAAGCTATAGGGTTTCCAGAACATGTAAGATTCCTTGATAATGAAACAGATAGGCAGAAAACGCCAGAAGATAAAGTAATAGAAATGATGCGCATTCTTTCTACACATAAAAAAACGGTAAGCAAAGTCTCTATGCTTCATGAGAGCGAACTAAACTTAGATAAACGCTATGAATATGTAAAGGATAACGGAGTAAAAGTATATGGTATTGTCATTACTGGACCGTCGAAAGAGTTATTAAAATTACAAAATTCACCGTACGTACGTTATGCGACTCTTGGAGATATTGAAATTTGGAATTGGTTTGACAATTAATAAAAGAAGTAGCGCATTAAAAACAGTGCGCTACTTCTTTTTTAATTCGAAATCACTTTCACATACATCCCTCTCACCGCTTTTTCATAAGCGATATCACTCATCTGTTTTATGTTTTCTGATACGACAGACGATTGAACAACTTCCCCTTCAAGAAGGAACGGCGGATCAATGAGACGCACTTTATTTTTCTGATATAAATCATAATCATTTCTATCTTCTTTTACTTCTACACTTGGATGAACTTTACTTAATAAAGCATCGACTTCTTGGTCTTTACATTGCTGTAATTTCGATATAAGCTCATGATCTTCAAGAAGGAAATCATCTGGATGGATTATCTTTTTATGAAGAGCTAATTTTAACGTTTTAGCTAACATATCATTTCCATAAATATTAATTGGCTTCATAAAGAAATCGATTACTTCTTTGTAATACGTCTTCGTAAACCATTCTGCAATTTCAATGTTTTGAAGAACCATTTTCCCATTTACTGCGATTAAATCCTTTAAAAAATCTTGAGCTTCTTCTAACGAAATATATCCGTATGTATACATATCTCTCAATGTGTAATCCACTCGGTCCGCACATAACTCTGGTGCTGATCTTTCAAGTAAAGTCCACTTTGAATCATCTAATAAAATATCTTCATAGCGATATCCATGTTTTGAAAGAATCGCCGGAATTTCTGAGTTTTTAACGACAGAGCTAAATATCTCTTCATGATAACTTTCATTTTCGTTATCAAAAACGTAATCAATCACATGAGAAAAAGCAGTATGCGATACATCATGCAGTAAACCGGCAATCTGTTCTTCTACTGAACCACCAAGTTTTTTAATTAACAACATAACACCAACTGAATGATCAAAACGCGTTACATTCCATTTCTCGTTCATTAAGTAACTCGCTCCGGCCTGATGAATCCCTTTCAGCCTTTGTACAGGTTTACTTAAAATTAATTCTTCTAACACTTGATCTACTTTAAACTCACCGTATATTACATCTGATATGACCACTTATAATCCCCCTTTTTCAAGCAGAATCTTCTTATAGTATCTCTTTTTCCAGGGAGAGTAAATATACTATTTTGCAATCCAAATACGAACGTTCTGTTTTTTAAAAAATAGAGAGCCATTAGCTCTCTATTAAATACACTTATTCAAACGTAACTTCCACCTGCACAATCTCAGATCTACTTCCAAGTCTGAGAGGTGGTCCCCAAAATCCGAATCCAGAAGAAACAATGGCGTGGAATGCACCTTTTTGTGCGTATCCCCAGTCTAGTTCGTACATTCTTCTCGTTACAATATGATTCGGCGCCATTTGTCCGCGGTGCGTGTGACCGGATAATAGTATATCAACGCCGGCATCCGCTGCCTGCTTTAATTCAAATGGTTGATGATCCATTGCGATAATAGGAAGCGATAAATCCACCGTACTCATTAAGTTTTCAAAGCTTTGACGATCTCGCTCTGTTTTATCTCTTCTCCCAACGAGATAAAAATTATCTTCGATTGTAATGACTTCATCTAAAAGAATACGAATATCAATCTTATCCATTTCTTGCAAAAATTCAGGAATCGCTCGTCCGTAATATTCGTGGTTCCCTAATACACCATATACGCCTAATGGAGCTTTCATTTGTTTCATAATGTGTCCCATATTTTTCTGAATGAACACACCTGGGTGGTCATCAATGATATCACCTGGCAGTAAAATAATATCTGGCTTCATTTCATTTACATGGTGGACTAGTCTCTTTAAATGAGAAACACCAGATAGTTTACCGAAATGCATATCAGAAGCCATCGCAATGCGTAAACTTTTACGACCCTCTACTTTTTTCGGTATGTGTACATCATACTTTCTTACAACCGGGCTATATGCATTAAATACCCCATATGCGAAGATCAAGACGAACACGAGTAAAACGACCATTCCTGTCCAAATAATTGCTGTTTCTTTCTCCACTGAAAACTGTAATAATAAGACAGCAATATCGGCTAACGGCAATAACATAAGCGCATATTGTATAACCGCAAACCATATCGAACCAATCGTTCGTAGAAATGGAAGAAACTTAAATACTTGCACGAGAATATACGCATATGAGATAAACCCGACTACGAAAGCGTAATAGCCCCAAGACTCCCAGCCGAATACTGTACTAAGCCAAACCCATCCGTTCCAGCCGATGTAAAACATAAGTAGTGTGTAAACAATTAACATAGTAAATATATTGAAATAACGAAGATTCTTCACAGCCAGCCTCCTTATTGATTTCTTCTATTATATCTTGTTATGCACGTTTAACGTAAATATTAAGCACATCAATCTTCACAATAAAAACCCCTAATTGCTAGATGCAAACCTAACAATTAGAGGTGCAATTCAAAACACAATTATTTTTACAGATTATTGATAAACACATTGTTTTTTAATTTTTAGGGGCCGCTGTAATGGGGATTTTAGAATCTTACGTGTTAGAAGAAATTGATAGTGATGTTGAATATGTTGCGACGCAGGTTGGGGAATTGATGAAGAGGAATATATAGTTTTTATAACCGTAATAAGGAAAGCCGAACCACCACTCTATGACGGTTCGGCTTTTATTTAAATCACAAAATCCTCCGGAATAAACACCTTTACTTCTTTCGGATGTACGTATACAGACTCACCCGTTTGAATGTTCAGTTGTCTAAACCGTTCTTTACTAATTTCTGCTTCTAAATATTCCTCTGTTCCCTCTCGTTTTAATTCTACATATACGACAGGGCCAACTACATGAGAATATGTTACTTTCGCCGGGATTGCCTCTACACTTTGCTCCGTACGAGAAATCGATAAATGATGTGGCCTTACATACGCTACTCCGTCTACGTTAGAAACGTGTGTATGCTCTGGTGCTTCTAGTTCTACAGAGCCTAAATCTAGTTTTCCTTTATGAACACGGCCATGAAATAAGTTTACGTTTCCTAAAAAGTCATATACAAACGGGCTTGCTGGATTTTCATACACTTCTTCTGGCGTTCCCATTTGTTCAATTCGTCCTTCATTCATCACAACGATGCGGTCCGCAACGTCTAACGCTTCCTCCTGATCATGTGTTACGAATACGCTCGTAATTTGAAATTCGTCATGTAATTTCCGGAGCCATCTTCGTAATTCTTTCCGTACTTTCGCATCAAGTGCGCCAAACGGTTCATCTAGCAATAAAATTTTCGGTTCTACTGCAAGTGCCCGGGCTAATGCAATACGTTGGCGTTGTCCGCCAGATAATTGCGCCGGGTAACGTTTTGCAAAGCCATCCATTTTTACAAGCTTTAATAATTCTGTTACCTTTTCTTCTATTGCTTCTGCTGAAGGCCTTACGCTTTTCTTCCTTACTTTTAAACCGAAAGCGACATTTTCAAACACATTCATATGTTTAAAAAGCGCATAGTGCTGGAAGACGAAACCGACTTGCCGATTTTTCACGTGAATGTCTGTTAAATCTTCCCCATCAAATGAAATAGAACCTCCATCCGCTTCTTCTAGCCCTGCAATAATTCGTAATAACGTCGTTTTTCCAGAACCTGACGGGCCTAATAAGGCAACAAGTTCTCCTTTTGGAATATCTAAACGAATGTCTTTTAACGCTTGAAATGTACCATATTGTTTTGATACGCCGTGAATTTGAATACTCATCGCAATCCCCCCTTATTGTCGTTTTTCCATTCTCCATTCGATCCAGTTTTTTATAACGAGCGTAAGAACTGCGATGAATGACATTAAAGTCGCCACAGCGAACGCAGCTGAAAATTGATATTCATTGTATAAGATTTCAATATGAAGCGGCATCGTATTTGTAACGCCGCGTACGTGACCAGACACAACGGAAACAGCTCCGAACTCACCAATGGCACGGGCATTACATAAAATCATGCCGTATAAAAGACCCCATTTTATATTCGGAAGCGTAACACGCCAAAACATTTTCCATCCGCTTGCACCAAGTGACAGAGCTGCCTCTTCTTCACTTTTCCCTTGTGCTTGCATAACCGGGATTAATTCACGTGCAACGAACGGGAACGTTACGAATATCGTTGCAATGATAATGCCTGGGACAGAGAAAATAAGTTTCACACCATGTTCCAATAGCCATCCGCCAAATGCGGCTCTCGGTGTGAAAAGTAAAACGAACACTAACCCTGCGATAACTGGTGACACTGCAAACGGCAGTTCAATAAGTGATAATAATAACTGCTTTCCTTTAAACTGAAACTTCGTAATAAGCCATGCTGCTGCTATTCCGAATATCGTGTTAAGCGGTACAACGATTAAAGCAACGAGAAGCGTTAATCGAATCGCCGAAAATGCTTCTGGATCTGTTACGGCAGCAATGTATACATCAATCCCCCGTTCAAAAGCTTTCATAAAAATTGTCACGAGCGGGAGTAATAGAAAGAGAGATAAAAATAAAACTGTTATCGTAATTAATAGACCCGGTACAAATTTAGATTCTTTTTTAGCCGATATGCTTTTTACTATTTTCTTCTCTAGTAATGTTGGTTCCATTTTCTCCCCTCCTATTCATTTCTCAGTTCATGCCTTCTACTCCAATTTTGAATCATATTAATAAGGAGAAGAAAAAGGAGAGAAATAATAAGCATAACAGCCGCTACAGCTGTTGCTCCGGCGTAATCATATTGTTCTAGTTTCGTCATAATCATCAGCGGTGCGATTTCTGTTTTCATCGGCATATTACCAGCGATGAAAACGACAGATCCATATTCCCCTAACGCCCGCGCAAAAGCGAGTGAAAAACCAGCAAGGAGAGCTGGGAATATTTCTGGTAAAATGATTTTCACAAATATTTGAAGGCGTGAGGCTCCTAAACTAGAAGCTGCTTCTTCTACTTCTTTATCAATACTTTGCAGTACTGGTTGCACCATTCGGACGACAAATGGTAAGCCGATAAACGTAAGTGCAACAATAATTCCGAGCGGTGTAAAAGCTACTTTTCTATGAAACACACTAAATATTTTTCCGATCCAACCATTTTCCGCATAAAGCGTCGTCAGTGTAATACCAGCTACAGCAGTCGGAAGAGCGAATGGTAAATCAATTAGTCCGTCTAATAATCGTTTCCCTGGAAAGGTGTAGCGAACGAGCACCCATGCAATTAATAAACCGAAAATAGCATTTACAACTGCTGCTACAAGTGAAGTCGTTAAACTCACTTGATAGGAATGCAACACGCGCTCACTCGTTATAACTTGTGCGAACTTCTTCCAGCCTAGCTGTGAAGTTTGAATAAATACGATAGAAAGTGGTATAAGTACGAATAAACTCATATATAACATTGTAAATCCAAGAGATAATCCAAACCCCGGTAAAACACGCTTCTTCTTCCTCACAATCCTTCACCTCATCCCCCCTTATTTTTGATAAATTTTATCGAATACGCCTCCATCATTAAAATGCTTTTCTTGCGCTTTTTTCCAGCCTCCAAATAGTTCATCTACTGTAAATAATTGAACTTTCGGAAATTGTGATGCGTACTTTTCCGCTACTTTTTCATTACGAGGGCGATAAAAGTTTTTCGCTGCAATTTCTTGCCCTTTTTCTGAATACAAATATTCAAGATACCCCTCAGCTACTTTTTTCGTTCCTTTTTTATCAACTACTTTATCTACAACAGCTACTGGTGGTTCTGCAAGTATACTAATCGAAGGCGTTACAATTTCGAATTTATCTTTTCCAAGCTCTTTTTGTGATAATAATGCTTCATTTTCCCAAGCAATTAACACATCACCAATTCCTTTTTCAACGAAAGTTGTCGTTGCCCCGCGCGCACCAGAATCAAGTACTTCTACGTTTTTATAAATTTGACCCACAAACTCTTTCGCTTTATCTTCACTATTGTTATACTTCTTCAGCGCATATCCCCACGCTCCTAAATAGTTCCAGCGTGCTCCTCCAGATGTTTTTGGATTCGGTGTAATGACAGACACACCTTTTTTCGTTAAATCATCCCAATCTTTAATCCCTTTTGGATTTCCTTTTCGAACGAGAAATACAATTGTCGATGTGTAAGGAGTTGAATTATCGGCCAGTCTTTTCTGCCAATCTTCTGCTAACTGTTTTTTCTTACTAATTGCGTCAATATCATAAGCGAGTGCTAGCGTTACAACATCTGCTTCTAACCCGTCAATAACAGAACGCGCCTGGCTTCCAGATCCGCCGTGTGATTGTTTTACATTCACTGTTTGCCCATGTTTCTCTTTCCAATACTTCGCAAAGTCTTTATTGAAATCTTGATATAACTCACGCGTTGGATCATATGAAACATTTAAAAGTTCAACTGTCTTCTTATCTGCACTTCCTTCAGAATTGTTAGTGGATGTTGCCGATCCACACCCCGCCAAAAGGACAAATGCTGATAATAAAACACCTGTACTTTTCATTAATGATGCCTTACTCCACTGTTTCATATATAAAGCCCCCTTAGTTTGTACAATAGAAAAAGGCACACAATCCATTCACAAAAGTGAACGTTGTGCGCCTTCAGTTTCTCTGATTAGCTTCTATTGTATTCTGTTTGATTTCTTTTCATTTTAATTCCGCAATTCACATGTGTCAACTCGGAATTTAAAATTATTATATAAGAAACGCCATACACGCTAAAAATCAGCGGGAATGGCGTCCCACTGATTTTAGTTTCGATTTATTTCTTTAACTTATCTGTCTTCGCAATAGATTGAGCTGCTTCTGCGCGGCTTATCGATTTATCTGGAGCCCATCCATTATCTGTTCCAACTGAAATATTTTCTTGGATTAAAATATTCGTATACTTCGTGCCCCAATGATCTTTTAAATCAGCAAACTCTTTTATATGGACTTATAGCTTAGCCAATACTAAAAAACAAAAAGATATCCATCTCTATAACATACAGTCATAGAGATGGATATCTTTATTTTTATACTTGCAATGCTTTCTCTCTCAAAGCTCTTCTTAACAACTTACCAGTTGTATTCTTCGGCAGCTCTGTTAAAAATTCAATACTCTTTGGTACTTTATATTTCGCTAAATGTAACGTACAGTAATGCATAAGTTCCTCTTCTGTTACGTTAGTTTGTTTCAGAACGACGTAAGCTCGCACTGCTTCTCCTAAGTTCTCATCCGGAACACCGATTACGACAACTTCAGCTACCGAATCATGGCCATATAACACTTCCTCAACCTCACGAGGATATACGTTATAACCGCCAACGAGGACGATATCTTTTTTACGATCAACAATATAGAAGTAACCTTCTTCATCCATTTTCGCTAAGTCCCCTGTATAAAGCCAGCCGTCTCTAAGTGTCGCCGCTGTATCTTCTGGTGCATTATAATATCCCTTCATAACGTTAGGCCCGCGAACAATTAACTCACCAACTTCACCGACAGATACTTCTTCACCAAGTTCATTCACAATTTTATTCTCTACGTGCCAAATATTTGTACCAATTGATCCTGGTTTACGAGGACGATCTAACGGGTTAAAACAAGTAACAGGTGATGCTTCTGATAAACCGTATCCTTCTGAAACGATAACGTTAAAACGTTTTTCAAAGTTTTTCAGAAGCGCAACAGGCATAGATGCACCACCTGAAATACAAAGACGAAGCGTCTTCACATCTTCTGCACTTGCTTCTTCAAATAAAAATAAGTAATTATACATTGTCGGTACACCCGCAAAAATCGTCGGCCCATACGTACGACAAATGCGAAATACTTCTTTCGGACTAAACTTTGGTAACATTAAAATGGTCGCACCGTTCACAATTGGCGCATTTACCGCAACAGTTAAACAGAACACATGGAACATCGGCAGTGCCGCAACGATGCGATCATCCGCAGTATATTGTAAATATGACGCAACATCGTTAGCGTTACTATATAAATTTTTATGCGTTAACATAGCACCTTTTGGCTTTCCTGTTGTACCTGAAGTGTATAAAATAACGGCAACATCTTCTTCATCTAGTTGAGGGCCTTCGTAAGTTAAATCTCCAGTTCCTATAAAACTAGTAAACGTTTTCATTTTTTCCGTTTCTGTATGAGTAAAATCTGATGAGGTTTCGCATATGATGATATTTTCAAGTGAAGGAAGTCTTGTTGTAAGAGATTGTATAACAGGTAGAAGGACGTCGAGTACGATGATTGTTTTTACATCTCCATTTTGTAAAATATAATGCATTTCATCTGCTGTATAAATTGGATTAATCGGAATGACAGTTGCGCCAGCTTTCATCGTTCCGTATAAGCCTACTAAAAAATGTGGCGAATTGCCGACAGCTAATGCGACATTGTCCCCTTTTCCAATGCCCATTTTTGCTAAATTGCTAGAAAACCTTGTGACCATTTTGTTTAATTGGTCATACGAGACCGACTGATCCATAAATATATAAGCCGGTTTATCCCCCTTCTTTTTTGCCGTTTCAGCCAAAGATTGAACGAGATTCACATAAATCCCACCTTTATAAAATTTAGAATATTTAAAAATTCTAAATTAATTATATTAAAAGAAAATTAAAGTAGCAAGTGATATTCCATTAACTGAATATACAATGACTACTTTTCCCAGAACACTTTGGAAGGATAAGGGAATTATCTATACAAGAAAAGGGTGCAAGCATATAGTTAAGCTATTGCTGAAATCATTTTAGGATAATATGCACTCGCTTTTTCAGATATATCGACCGTAACTCAATTTTTATCAGCGATTTCTTAAATATATCGATTTACCGACAAAAGACGACAATCTATACAAAAAGAAAGAGGCTGTCTTTTATGACAGCCCCTTCACTTTTAGAAGAATAAATGTAGGAAACCTTCTGTTGTTATATTACCGAAATAGCGTGCGATATCTACACCTTCTAAAGCTACAGCGAATGCATCTTTATCAAATTGTATGCCTGTTAAACGTTCTTCAATATCATGAACATCTAGTGAGCCAAAGAAATCGCCGTAAATTTTACATTCTGTTACTGTTCCTTTTTTTACTTCAAGACGAACGTCAACTTGTCCAACTGGGAAACGATGTGAATGTTGCAAGTTGAACTTCGGAGATTTTCCGTAGTTCCAATCCCAATTGCGATAACGCTCTTCAGAAATTTTATGAATTTCTTTCCAATCAGCTTCTGTTAATTCGTACGTTGGAATTTCTGTTTCACCTTCGAAAATTGTCTCTAATAGAAGTTGTCTAAACTCTTCTGTCGTCATTTTTTCGTTTAAGAACTCTGTAATATTCGCAACGCGGCTACGGATTGATTTAATTCCTTTTGATTGAATCTTATCCATCTTCACTTTTAGTGCTGATACGACGTGATCGATTTCAGAGTCAAATAGTAGCGTACCGTGACTAAACATACGACCTTTCGTTGAGAACTGCGCGTTACCTGAAATTTTTCTACCTTCAGCTAGAATGTCGTTACGACCACTTAGCTCTGCATTTACACCTAATTTACCAAGCGCCTTCGTTACAGGTTCTGTGAATTTCTTGAAGTTGCTGAAACTATCTCCATCATCTTTCGTAATAAAGCTGAAGTTTAAGTTTCCTAAATCGTGATATACTGCACCTCCGCCTGATAGACGACGAACGACGTGAATGCCTTTTTCTTTTACGTAATCAGCATTAATTTCTTCCACCGTATTTTGATTTTTACCAATGATAATGGAAGGTTCGTTAATATAGAACAGTAAATATGTTTCGTTAATATCTAAATTCTTCACACAATATTCTTCAATAGCTAAATTTATAGTAGGATCTGTAATCCCTTTATTATCAATAAATAACATCGTATCACCTCATGAATTCCAAACGTAACCACTATGTGCAAGCGTAATGTGGCCACTGAAAATTTGTTTTGCTTCTGTTACTAAATCAGATGGATTGCCAGTATGCGGCAAGTGCGTTAATAAAAGTTCTTTTACATTCGCATCTTTTGCAATACTTGCTACTTCTGTACTATTCATATGCCCTGCTTTCGCAGCTTCTTGATGTGCATACATATTACACTCACAAATGAAAAGATCAGCATCTTTTGTGAACGGAATAAATTCAGGAATATAGCTTGAATCAGCGCTGTATACAACGACATCATCGCCAGCTGTAATACGCATCGCAAAGCATGTAACAGGATGAACAGTTTTTAAGAATGAAATGGAGAATGGTCCAATTTGAAGTGTTTCTTCTGGATTGTATGCGATTCCTTTCGTATGCGGTGCATGCGTTAAAGAATTAAATCCATCCTCATCAAACGGATGACCGTAAATTGGTAATTCCGGTAGTTGTCCTTTCGTTGCACTCGTAATTAATCTCGCATATTGCAACACCCCAATGTCTGCAACATGATCGTGATGATAGTGCGACAGTACAACTGCATCTATATCAGATGGTGTTATATATTTTTGAAGCTGTGCTAGTACACCACTACCACAGTCAACAAGTAAACGAAAACCATCGTGTTCAAACAAATACCCCGACGTTGCTTCTCCCGCTTCTGGAAAGCCGCCCCAAAAGCCGACAACAGTCATTTTCATATGTATCCATCCTTTCTAAAACCGAGTAGCAATGCAGTTTTTCTCCGTACTTGAGAAAGTTTTTTACTTACATCCCACATTGTTAACTATAATCCATTTCCTAAACTTTTTCATTAATTTTCAATTTTGTTATAAAACAGTTATTGACTTTTATTTTTTGTACTAATACAATGATAGTAAGAAATGGAAATGGAGGGATTGACATGATCGATCAACCAATGGAGTTTTTCAGAAATTTACCGACGAAAACTTGTGCTCATTGCGGGAAGGAAATTGATGAGCAACACGAAGCATACCATAACAAATGTGACGATTGCGTTCACGAAGAATAGTAGTTTGTGAACATAAAAAAACCTAGCAGACATAGTCTACTAGGCTAATAACATCTTATCCTTCATCGTTGAACCTTTCACCAAGAGCTCCAGTTCAAACTCATACAATTCTTTTTTTCGATAATTTTTCGTATGGATTTTATCCATCATTAAGTCGACAACTTTTCGGGCCATTTCATCAATTGGCTGTTCAATTGTCGTAATACCTGGCTCTGTAATCTGTGATAAAATTTGATTATCAAAACCGATAACAGCGAGATCCTCTGGAATGCTCCAGTTATGGCGTTTCGCCTCTGAGATAATTCCAGCTGCAACCTCGTCGCCTCCTGCCAATATCGCGGTAGGATTTTTTTTGTCCTTTAATACTTCATGGAATATTCTTTTTCCATCATCCCAAGAGAAAGCGTTTTCAAGAAAATCAATCGCTTCCACTTCTCTACTCTTTTCAGTAATAGCGCGTAAAAAGCCCATTTTTCGCTGTTGGCTCACTACTTTCGTTTCGTTACCACGGCAAAAAATAAGATTACGATATCCTTGTTCTAACACATGATTGGCCGCTATGTATGCTCCTTGCGCATGATCAAATTTCACTGTTGGAATATTTGCTTCCTCAATATATTCATTACATAACACGATTGGACCGTGTTGTAAGTATGGCTCTACATCCTCCCACGGATTTTCTAGTGAACATAGAATAATCCCATCTACTTGTTTCGTAGATAATAATTGTAAATACTCCATCTCTTTTTCCGGTAAATATCTTGTTTGACAAATAATCAGTTTATATTTATGTTCAGAAGCAGCAATCTCGATTGCTTCAATAAATCTACTGAAGAAAGGATTTGTAATCCTTGGAACTAGCACCGCAATTGTTTCCGTTTTTTGTTTACGAAGCCTTCTCGCCGCAGAATTAGGAACGAAGCCTAAATGCTTCATCGCTAATTGAACCCTTTTTTTCTTCTCATCTGAAACATATGGATGATTATTGATCACCCTAGAAACCGTTGTCCTTGATAACCCCGCTAATTTCGCCACGTCCTCGATAGTCGACACGAAATTCTCCCCCTTTGCATGAAAACGTTTTCTTATCCTGATTATATAGTATATTATTGGAAACTGCAATATGGGTTCTTATGATTTTACTATATTAATATTATACATAGGAAAAAGTCTGTTAATTGCAGAAAGATATATACTACTTTTAGAATTTCACAATTAAAATATTTATTAAATAAAGGATGATATTTCATGAATCGGATGGATCGTTTATTAGCTATATTAATTGAACTACAAAGAAAACAAACTGTTACAGCACATAGTTTAGCCGAAAAATTTGAGACAAGTAAAAGAACAATTTATCGAGATATGGACGCACTCAGTGAATCCGGCGTTCCCATTTTTTCAATGCCTGGTCACGGTTATTCCTTAATGGATGGTTATTTCTTACCACCCATTCAGCTTACGCCCGAAGAAGCCGTTACTCTTTTATTAGGCGGTGATTATATTGTGAAAACTTTCACTTCTTCTTTTTCTGTACATGCGCAATCAGCAAAAGAAAAACTTGAGGTTGTCCTCCCTACTGATCAACAAAAGAAAATTGAAGAGCTGAGAGAAACTTTCCGTTTCCTTTCTCCTATATTTTCACATCAGCAACCTGAGCGAGAAAAACTAGAAAACCTACTTTTCTTATTGCAAGAATCTATTCAGAAAGAGCAAGCTATCTCTTTTTCTTATCTTAAGCCGCGTGAAACTACGAAAATAAAACGAACTGTTCACCCTTATGGCTTAGTCAACATTTCAGGAATTTGGTACATCGTTGCTCATTGTTTACTTCGAAAACAAATACGTAATTTTCGTTTAGATCGAATGGATGAATTGCAACAAGAACAAGCCTTCTTTACAAAACCTGAAGACTTTTCCTTACAAGACTATCAACCTGAAAACAATCGAACTGTTACGATTCATTTATTATTCCCACCCCATATTGCACATAAAATTATTGAATCACGGTACTTTTTTATAGATTCATACGAACATCAAGATAATAGTTTTCATGTCTTTTTGAAATCAAGAAATATAGATGAAGTCTTTCAATGGGTATTAAGCTGGGGGAGCCAAGTGCAAGTACTAGAGCCAAAAATTCTTTCTGAGAAAATACATGAGGAAGCAAAAAAAATGTTAAAACTTTAATTTTTTTATTTCACTACTGACATAATGTTGTCAGTATCCCTCCTTTATAGTAAGTATCAACAAATACATTTTCATAAAAAGGAGCTAACAATATGAACAAATTTGAGGATTTAGCGACGTATTACATTGAGGAATTAGAAAAGTACTCTCTCGAACAATTTAGAATGAAACCTTCTACAGAAGAATGGTCTCTTGGTCAAATGTATAATCATTTGCTTTCGGCTACATATATGCAGTTAGATGCAATCGCGAAATGTAAAACTGAAACGCCATCTGTAACTAACAAAAAAACGGATATGGGTGAAAAGGTATATATAATGGGTGCTTTCCCTGACATACAAATAAAATTACCAGATCATCCGGGATATACACCCGAAAATCCAACTAACAAAGAGGAAGTACAAGAACGTTTTCTGGAATTAATTACAGTTGTTAAAAACATTGAGCCAACACTTACTTCTATTCCAAATGATTGTAAAGTAGAGCACCCCGGGCTTGGTTACTTAAATGCGGCAGAATGGTTCCAGCTTATTTCTATGCATTTTGCACATCATCTTCGTCAGAAAGAAAGATTGGAGACAAAAGTTTTAGTGTAAAGAATTATAAAGTGAAACTTTAATCAGTGGGGGGGTTGTTCATCCCCCACTGATTATCAGCCTTCACCAATCGGGCTTTTACGGGCAGTTGATCTCCCACCTAACTTCTTTGCTCCAGCCGAATTTTGAGGTGGGAGTCTTACTGCCCACAAATAGCGGGATAAAAGGTGGTTTGTCCATACCCAAACCACCTTTTTCATATAAGCGTATAATTATACTTCCCACATATCTTTACGGTTTAGATATTTCCTGCATCAATCCAGCCATGCTCGCTAATAAGCTAGTAAAAACGAAAAGTACAAGAATAAGAGGAATCAGTTTGTCTTTTTTTAAATTAGTTATCGTTTTTAAACCTATCCCTAATAAAACGTAATACCAAATATTAAATATATCTATTCTTTGAGCGATTGTATGTAAAATCATATTATCTGTTGCTATTGCACCTAAACCTGTATAAGATATCTCATATCCACTTAGAAAAAATGCAATTAATCCGTTTAAAATCATCCCTAATCTTAATATAAACGAAGCATAAATAATTATCGGGAATGTTTCTTTATAGTTAATATCAACTCCAAAGAAAATCATAATGTTCTTATAGAATATAGGTGCAAAAAGTATAGCTACGATTCCGCTGACTGCTGAAATTCCAAATGTAGTAAAGAAAGTTATGTATTTTGGAACAGTAAATCCCGTTTTATCATGAAACATACTAAGTACGGGATTATTTAAAGAATTCCAAGACATTAAGGCACTTGAAATTATAATAAGTACAATTAAAAGAGCTAATGGAAAGAACATATTTCTTTGATTCTTCATCCTTTCGAATTGCAGTGTTGGCGAAGTGAATATCCCAAAAACCGATGGTTTTCCCGAAATCTTTTCATGCATAAGACTACTAGCTTGCAAGAAAATTCCCCTTCCTCATTACATTTATAACTCTTCCCACTTCGTCCACACTTCTCTCTCATTTACACGATACATATTATCCTCGCGATCCATAAACCCATGCACGATAAACTCTCGTCTAATTGTACAAAAATCTTCATGATATTGTTTAATGAATGTATTCATTTCTTTCTCTGTATATTGATTCTCTGTATTTAATTTGCTAACTAAATGCTCTAATAACACTAACTTTTTCTTTTTTTGACCTGGAATCGATTTTAAACGATCCTCTTTATCAAAAAAGTTACGAATGGTCGTATCTCGAAATTTCATTTCGCTTTCGGTCATTTTGTTACCCTCCATCAGTTTTTATATAATAAAACTTTACTATTTTTCTTTACCGTTTTTCTTTATTCTTTCACTTAAAATATCAATAAGGTAATATCCACTAATTAACACATAGTAGAATGCAAGCATTCCAAATATATCTTTCATACTTGTATATTCTTTTTTATTAAACAATATAGGTGATAGGGCGAAAACAAGAAAGAAGATCAGTGGATATAAGATAAAGTGAAACTTTAATCAGTGGGGGTTTTGTTCATCCCCCACTGATTATTAGTTGAACCAATCGGGCTTTTACGGGCAGTTGATCTCCCACCTAACTTCTTTGCTTCAGCCGAATTTTGAGGGGGAGTCTTACTGCCCGTTAATGCGGGATAAAATAATACGTAAGATTTCCTTTCATCATATCCACTCCCCTGTAATATGATTCTATCCAAATTGTTGTGATTCCTTTCTTTCGTTTAGTCTACACATAAAATATAGTAAAATTAAGGAAAAGATATTCTTTGGAAAGTAATAACAATGCTGCGTAATATTCAAAAGACCATACACCAAATATGCAATGTTGCATATTTGGTGTATGGTCTTTCTTGCTATAATAATATCCATATAGATTGTATTTTAAATAAAAAAGGATTATATGCAATGAATCAAACTTTAGAGGATGCAAAACAACTATTACATCATGAAGAAAACATTTTATCCACTTTAAGATGTTCACTTACTGGCTATATTATTACGCATAATGTCCCTCGTTCCGGATTGTTACTTGCCACTAATAGGAGGGTTATTTTTTATGGACAATCATTCAAATATTGTAAAAATGCATTGATTGCGGAATTTGAATATAAAAAAATCCTATCCATAGAGACGAAAAAAACATTCTTTGATAAAAAACTAATATTTTACTATGAAGACGATTATATAACGGTGGGACAAATTTTAAGCTCGAATATTGAAGGGTTTTTAAATGTAATACAGAGAAAAAGAATTCAATAAAGTGAAACTTTCATCGGTGGGGGTTCATTCATCCCCCACTGATTATTAGCCCACACCATTCGGGCTTTTACGGAATAAAATACTGTTCAGCTAAAAGAGAAGTACAGTTCACCTTTCTTACAACTGTATTTCTTTTTCATTTTTACTCCTTTCATCCACACTTCTCTTAATTTACTTATCACTCTTATGTCTGTAACCTATTATTCAAATTGAAAAAACCCATATGGAAAATTATGTTATAATTAACTTATACATATTTTGGAGGGGAAATAGTGAAAAAAGCTATTATAGTATTAAGCATCCTATATCTTATTTTAACTGTACATACAGGAGCTGTTCTGTTAGGAAAAGAAGATTATAGAGGTGCTATCAATACATTAAAAGAAACGAAGGAAGTCTCTTCCTTTCAATCTGCAAAAGACGGTGTGATTTTATTAAAAGGCACGTTAACTACTACACAACCTATTACAGAGGAAAAACTTCAAAATAAAGAATTCGCACTTCTTGAAATTAATACATATAAACGACGAAAGGCAAATTGGAAAAACATTGATACCGAGCAGCATATTGCAAAGCAGCTCTTACTAAACAATGAAGCTCTTCCTGCATTAAAAGAAATCCGCTTCTCAATGGAACCAATTACACTGTCAGGCAAAGATATTTCCGCCGAAGACTACACACTAAAAAAAGATGATACTCAATTAACAATTAAAGGTAAAGGATACCGATACACAGGAATAGAAAACAAATCAGACACTCTTATTTTTGGTATAAAAAAAGGAGATACACTTGAAGGTTATAGTGGCTCTGAAATTCTAATAGGAAAAACAAAAGAGGACATTGCCAGCAACATGAAACTATATACTTTTGCTGAAAGATATGGCCCATTTATTTGGATTGTAGCTACAATTATTCTTATAAGTATTGTTATATACTTGTTCCGGAAAAATAGAAAAACAAATGAACTTTCTCAACCAATAAAACAAGACAAATAAAAAAAGGCACCATTTCGGTGCCTTTTTTTATTTTCCTTATTTAAGCTTCAACCGATTGATTTTCAGCAATATTTCTAAATTGTCGTTTATGCATCCAAGTTAACGAAGCGATTGTACCGAGTGATAATAAAACGATAAAGATCATTAATATCCCTATATTTTGCCACATGAAGTTAAAATCTCCGCTCGATACTACTGCTTTAAAGCCTGATACAGAGTATGTCATCGGTAACCAGGCATTAAAGTGTTGTAAAAACTTCGGAATTAATTCTAGCGGGAATGTTCCAGCACTTGTTGTAAGCTGCATAATTAATGTTAAGATAGCGATGAAACGCCCTGCGTCACCAAACGCTGTTACTAAACACTGAATTAATGAAATAAATGCTAAACTCGTAACAATACTAAAGAGTATAAAGTATGGAATACTTTGTACTTCTACACCTAATCCGAACAATAATATGAAATCTGCTACTATTGCTTGAATAATCCCTACTGATAGTAAAACCCCAAACTTACTAATAAACCAGCTAAATCCTGATTTCGGAACGCCTACTGTATCACGTAATGGATATACGATAGATAATAGTAGTGCCCCAACGAATAAACCGAGCGATAAGAAGTACGGTGTAAATCCTGTTCCGTAGTTTGGTACTTCCGCCATTTTCTCTGTTTTCACTTTTACTGGGCTTGCAAACATATCATACGTTTTATCCGTTCCTTTTACTGCACCTGTTTTTTCTGCCCCTTCACCAAGTTTCTCAGCAAGTTCACTAGATCCATCGTTTACTTTTACGAGTCCATCTGTCACTTTTCCTGATCCGTCAGCTAGTTTATTTACTCCGTCGATTAGTTGGGTTGAGCCAGTTGACATTGTATTTAGACCACCATTTAGAGTGCCTAAGCCAGTTGTTACTTGATTTGAGCCTTCTGCTAATTGAGTTACTCCACCTGACATTTGGTTTGCTCCTACAGATAACGTTCCTAAACCGCCTGTTACTTGGCTTGAGCCTTCTGCTAATTGAGTTACTCCACCTGACAGTTGATTTGCTCCTACAGATAATTGACCTAATCCTGCTGTTACTTTTCCAGATCCACTTTGTAATTGAGTTACTCCATCAATTAATTGACTTGAGCCATTCTTTAACCTATCTACACCTACTTTAGCATCACTTAACCCTTCACCAAATCCATGAAACTTACTAACAAATTCGTTTTGTGCATCCTTTAATTTCTCAATACCACCCGTTAAAGTTTTAAACTCTTTTGGATTCGGTAGTTTATTTTGCATTCCACTTGTCGTTTGATGTATTTCACCTTTTAATTGTTTTACTTCTTCATTTAATTTATTTGTTCCACCTGCTACTCCAATGGCTTTCTGTTGCACTGTCGCTGTACTTTTTGCCGCACTTGTTATAAATGGTTGTAACTGCTCTTGATATTCTTTTGGTAAACTCTCAATTTGCTTTTGCAAATTAGCTACATCTTGTGCCGCATTTTTTGCATCCCCTGCTGTGGATTGAGTGAGTTCATTTAACTGATTTACATTTTCTCCAGCTCCATCTATTTTCTGATTTACTGTATTTAATATAGAAGGAACTTTCGACTGCATTTCCTCTAGACCTGCAACAGAATTTTGTACTTTATTATTTAACTCCTGCAAACCCTTTTGAATCTCTTGGGACCCTCTCTCTAATTGACTTTGTCCCCCAACAAGTTTTTCCATACCATTTGATAGTTCAGTTGTTCCCGTTTTTAATTCACCTGATTTACTTACCAATGTGTTCAAACCGTTGGTTACTTGCTCAGATCCATTTCGCAATTCGCCAATTCCTTTTTGCATCTCACCTGTTTTGCTATTTAACGTATTTAAACCTGCTGTTACTTTTCCAGATCCATCTATTAATTTCCCTATACCTGTCTGCATCTCACCCGTTTTGCTATTTAACGTATTTAAACCATTTGTTACTTTTCCAGACCCATCTATTAATTTATTAGATCCATCTACTAACCTTCCAACTCCATCCTTCATCTCACCAGATTTCCCTTGAAGTGTATAGAGTCCATCCGTCACTTTACTTGAACCGTCATGCAATTCACTTGCTCCGTCATGTAACTTATTTGCTCCATCCGCTCCATCTGCTAATCCTTTTGAAACATCTTTTATGGAATCAAACATTTTCTCTGCATACGTTTTCGTTAACGTACTTGATACTTCACCTTTAATTTTTTCGATTGCTGTTCCGCCAATTTGTGAAGATAAGAAGTTTAAACTTTCATTTGGAATATATTCTAAGTTTAATGGTTTCGGATCGTCTTTTAATAACGTTGTAGCATTGCTAGAGAAGTTATCAGGAATACGTACTAACATGTAGTACTTCCTGTTTTCCATTCCTTCTTTCGCTTCTTTTTCACTTACAAATTCCCATTTAAAACTTTTATTATCTTTTAAGTTATCAACGAGCCCTTTCCCAACTTCAATTGGTTTCCCATCAAATACTGCACCTTTATCTAAATTGACTACCGCGACCGGTAAATCTCCTAACTGTTCATACGGATCCCAAAAAGCCCATAAAAACATACCCGCATATAAAATCGGCACAAATAAAACCGCAATAATTGGGATTAATATTTTTTTACTTTTTATAATCTCTGCAAATTCTTTACTAAGCAACTTATACCCTCTCATAATTTCTCCCCCTTTTCAAAATGACCAAAATCTTAATTCGGTCATTTTTACACAAACAAAAAGGCTATATTCTGTTCATACATATGCCTTATCCCCGAATTTATTACTATGCAACTTTTTCTCAATATAATTGTAAATTTTCTATTATCCCCCTAAATTAAACATATGACCAATTTGTTCATTTAGTCATTTTTTATAAAATTAAAAGGATTATCTTAATTTGACAATCCTTTTAGTAAATAAAGTTCAAATAATTCTGCGATTTTTTCTTTTTCTAACGGTTCATGATTCTTTTCCCAATCAAAAATAAGGGATACGTATAAGCGAAGCATAATAAATGCTGTAATTTCTGGATCACATTTGCTAATTTCACCTTTTTCAATCGCAATCTCTAAATAAGATTGAATGACAGAAACGATTTCCACATCTACTTGTTGCATCACTTCTTGTACTTCTTTCGTTCCCATATCACGCTCTTCTTGAATTAGTTTAATCATGAGCTGATGTTCTTTTCTAAATTCTAAAATGCTATATAATGCCTTATGCACATTTTCAAAAAATGAAATATCTGAACGA
Organism: Bacillus cereus group sp. BfR-BA-01310; assembly: GCF_022664325.1. NCBI lineage: Bacteria > Bacillati > Bacillota > Bacilli > Caryophanales > Bacillaceae > Bacillus > Bacillus cereus group sp. BfR-BA-01310. The sequence continues at coordinate 328,060 of NZ_JAKUHD010000004.1, forward strand.
ATTGCGTCTTTTGCAACTTGCTTCATTTCTGTAATTAAATTAGAAATAATTTCGCCAAATAGTTCTTCTTTATTTTTGAAAAAAGTATAAATTGTTCCTTTTCCTACATTCGCTAACTTCGCAACTTGATCCATCGTCGTCGCCTTATAACCGAATGCTGAAAAAGACTTTGTTGCAGCTTCAATAATAGAACGTTTTCGATCTATAGCCACATCGTCACCTCCAAAAATGACCAATTGGATAATATAGTCAACCGGTACATATTTGATATTACCACACGCTTACATTCTATACAAGTTCTCTTTTTTAGTTATTCCCAGTATGAAAAAATTCCAGTCAATTTATATAATACTGTCATAGTGTATCAGAAGAAAAGAGAAAAAGAAAAGGTGATCTTAAGATATAAATCTCAACATCACCGTTTTACTATTTCAACATAGAAAGCATAATTCTCTCTAACTCTTCTTTATGTATATGATCGAATAGTGCTTTTTCTAGTTTGTCTAAACTAGAATTCAATATGCCCTCTCTTTTCCTTTCACTCTGACAATCCTCTTCTACGGTGAAACCTTACTTAACAGCACATAAATTTCTCTTTTTCTAATAATCAAATAAAAAAACAAGAAAATCTTTACAATTAATAGTAATATAGAACATAGACATATTTATAAAAATAGTGGAGGCTTTTTCAGTCATGGTGCGTGCGCTTCGTTTAAATATAAAGCAAGCTTTTGGTAATCGTGTTTCTTTAATTATTATGTTTAGTGGATTAGCTCTTATTTCTATTTATCATTATTATTATGTTATTCGTTATTTAGGAGATGTAGCGAATGGGTCGATAACAACAGCTGTTAAATGGATTGGATTTAGGGATAATGAAATGGATGTTTATTTATTATTAATGCCAGTTATTGCAAGTTTACCATTTAGTACAAGTTATAATTCCGATAAATCCGATGGTTTCAAAGCTTTTATAAGTAACGACGTTTCCATCTTCTCGTATTCCTTTACAAAGTATATCGCTACATTTTTCTGTGGGGGATTTCTTTATACTTTACCATTCATTCTTTCTTTATTATTTTGCAAATTAACAATTCCAAATGGAGAACCAACCGCCGGTACTGGCATGATAAACGACAACGGGATGTTCGCAGAGTTATATTATTCTTCTCCCCTTACTTATATTTCTATATATATTGGGATTAATTTTTTATTCGCTGGTTTAATGGCCCTCTTAGGTTTAGCAGCGTCCACATGGTCACAAAAGGATTACATGGCAATTCTGTTTCCATTTGCAGTTACTTCCATTCCTTACGTCCTAATAAATACAATATTCCCTACAATTGGCGGAGCACCTATTCATTTGTATGATCCGAAACAACCATTACAGGGAATGTCACCGTACATTTTAATTATGCAATGTGCATTTTTCTTCCTTATCGGCTTATTCATGTATATAAAAGGTTTACAACGGGACAAAAAAAGGTATATGAGAAGACTTCAAAGGCGCGATCGATGTAGAAAGGCGTTTCAGCCATTATAAAAACCTAGTTTCCTTATGTTACATAGGAAATTAGGTTTTATTATTTTAAAAAAACTAAATGCGATACTGCACTTTTAAGGTGTACCAGCCAAACTCCACAGAATAACAATAGCTGCATAATAAATTGCTCTAGCACCTACTACTAAACATAATAAAATAATTGCGTATTTACTTAATTCCTCTTTAGCACCTAATACAGTAAAGATAACTGCCAAACCAAAGGTTATATAAGAAATTGCGTTGTTTATTGCAAAATACAACGTATCTAAATGTTGCATAAGCCCTGTTATATCTGCTACAAACTGAAACAGTACAACAAGACTGAAAAAAATACCAAGCTGATTCATTAATCTCCCATTTAATCGAGCTAACATCTTTTGTCCCCTCCCCCCACAAAAAAATAAATATTCAATTAATTTTATCATAAAACTTACAAAAAAAGGATTTTCTATATATAATCCTAAAAATTAGTTATATACTATTGCTCGGGCCTCTTTCCACAAAATAAAGAACGCTTAGATACCTAAGCGTTCTCTCACTTTAAGAAGCCTTCTTCAAATCAATTTGAGCAAGTACTGGATCGTGGTCACTTACACGTCCATGTTCTTTCATAATGTTTGAATTTAAGTGTACAGGGTCTATAATTGTGTGCGGTGCGATATTATTCGTTACTAAAATATGATCTAGCACTTGTGCGTTCCCCTCATGAATGTACGTGTAGCGGTTCTCTTTCGGCACTGTATTTAACATATCTTTTAATATCGTTCCTTGCAGTTCCTTTAGTGGTTTTGAGAATTCGAAATCATTCATATCACCTAGGACAACAACTGGCGCATTCGTGTTCTTTTCTTGAATACCTTTTACAAAACGATTCACTTCTTGTGCTAATTGTACTCGTTTCTCTTCACTCTTTAATACGAGCGGCTGTACTTTTCCAAATGGCGTTGCATCTCCTAATTTTGAATTTAAGTGATTTGCAACTACAACGATGTTTTGTCCTTGGAACGTAAATTCTGCCGCTAATGGTTTACGTGTACTTTCAAATAATGCATTTTCGTCTCCGATGCGAACTACGTTTTTATCTAATAACTTCGGTACTGTCGCTAATTTTACACGTGATGGGTTATAGAAGAAACCGACGCGAATGTTCGCTCCAGGTGCTCCTCCGTCTTGATTGTCTTTCGGCGCAACTTCTACATACTCATACTTCGGTCCACGAATTTCTAATACGGCATCAATGATACGTTTTGCACTTAAAGAAGCATCTGTTGTACCGTCATTTATTGTTCCATTATTATCTTGCATTTCCTCTACACCGATAATATCTGGCATTTTTAAATTGTATTTAATAGAATAAGCTAACGCTTTTACTTTCTCATCTGATGTTTCTTTTTTATTCGCTGAGAAGTTTTCAATATTATATGTAGCAACTGTTAACTTATCAAGACGTGGCTGAATATTTGCCCCTACTTGCTTAAATCCACCGTCCGTTGCAGATGGTAATTCCGTTACTGGCGAAATGCGGTATGAACCGTAGTCATATCCTACTACTCCTGTTATATCTCCAGTGAAAGTATCTCCTGCTTTCGCTACATAATCACGAGGTACCTTTACAGAAAGACGTTCTGGGTTTAATTGATCTTCATCTAAAAGTGGTGTACCAAATTGTGTTACCACCTTATTGCCACCATTTTTAACCGTTACGTATAAGTTACCATTTTTCTGAGGAGCGATAATTTTTGGTGTTGGCATCGTCACACGCATACCTTCTAAGCTCTCATAAAAATCAATCGCATCTTCATTCGGATCAAATAAACCAAATCCATCATTATCAATAATTTGATCAGGGATTTTCACACCATTTTCCCCTAGTACAATCGGTGCTGGTAGTTCTTGATTATTTGCAAGTACTGAAATACGACTCGCCTTAATTTCTGTCGTCGTTAAATCTGTTTCAAATCGCTCTGCATATCCAGGTCCAACATATTCTTCTACTTCTCCATCAACTTGAATAAGATCTCCTACCGCTACATTCGTATCTTTTTTGTATACATAAATACCTTCTGACGTAGCTGGGTCATTATCCGGTTGATTATCTTCTATATAAAAACCATTTTTATCAAGCGCTGTGACAACGCCTTCCACATTGTTTACTTTCTTCCCGTTATAAGGAGAAATATGTGATTTCCCTTGAATATCATGAATACGAACTGGTTCATTTTTTACGATAATAAACGAAAATGTCGAAACCGCTGAAGAAGTAAGCCCTTCTTTTTCTGCGATTGCTTTCACTACACTATTTTCATTCACTATAATTTGTCCGTTATAACGAACACTTTTATTTGTAGGATTAGCCCCATCTAACGTATAGTAGATTGTTGCTCCTTCTGTATTCGTTGTTAATGTTACCGCTGTTCCTTTTGCAACTTCCCCGCCGTTTGGTGAAGCCACTACATCGCTAACACGGTTTTGTTCTTCCCCTTGAAACTTATAAGCTGTTACTGATTTTAAACCTGGACTACTAAAATATAATTCAAGAGTCCCTGTTAATTGAACTTTCTTCCCGATATTTTCAGGGTGATCTTTCACATTTACTGCCGATCTCACATCGCCTTTTGGCAATTGAACAGGCATTATCTTGTCTGGATTCGTTTCGTTTGGCGAATCGGCAATTGCCACATTTGTGTCGTCAAACTTAGCCGGGTCCTTGGTGTATTTAGAAGGACTTTGCGTATATCCGACAATATATCCTTCCACTATCCCCTTCGTTTTCCCTTGCTGCTTAAATACTTGAATTGCTTTTTCTACCGACATAGAAGTATTTTCTTCTGCTTGCGCTAAAGTTCCAGTAAATGAAAGCAATAGTATCAATGATAAAAAGACACTTAAGAGTTTCTTCACAGCCATTTTCCTCTCCTTAATTCATATTTTCTCAGCATTTCTATCATAACAAATGATTCGTTATATAGAATGATATTTCGACAAGTTTTACAAAAAATTTATTTAATTTACAAGTTTTCAAACTATAATACAAAATAATAATTTTACACCTTCCACGAATGCGATTTATAATATTAAAGAGATAAAAAGCAGAAAATATCGAAAGTTCATTGGCATGTAAAATGGATTCATTTGAAGAGGAGTGATTGGATGCAAGCACAAACCGAAACATACCGCGCAGCTATGAATGGAACATTAGAACGTCATTTTTCAGATATGATTGCTGTTATACCAACTAGAATTACAATTGATCAGTTAAAACAACGGCTAGAAACTATCTCTACTAAAGTTGATGAGTTAAAAATTGTCTATAGTGATGAGACAAGCCTTATTGTAGAGTTACATCTGAATGAAAAAGTCATACCATATGAGCTACACATAGATGAAACGGATGATCCAGAAGAATATAAAATGTACAATAGACAAGATTCCACAATCGTAGATCATACTTTTGAAGATGCTGCTTTTGGCACTGAGATTTTCACACGTACACTATTTGTAGGCGATGTACTCAGCTGCTTTTTCCATCAGTTGCAATTTTTATGGCACCTTGCACCGGACTTGTTATTTGTAATCGATTCTAGTGCAGCCATGAAGGTCATATCTAGAAACTATATTGAATATCACGTTGAGAATGAATTATTACCTGACATTCCTGACTTATACGTTATTCATTCTGTTTATGAAGACGATACAGAAGGCGAGCCTACGCAATATTGGTTTCATACACACGGCCTTTTAAGAGCAGGCGTAACAGAAATAGAATTAATTATTCCAAATCGCATTTCTTCCTACTACGGCATTGGCGATCTTTTTCAAACATTTGCTAATAATGCCGTTGAGAATGGCCAAGTCCCAATGAATGAGCCTATCGTTATCGCACATAGTCAGCAAGGTTCCATACATACAGTAGCCGTTCCGTGGGAAAAAGGTTTACCTTACATTGGACATAAAACGAGTATGGATCACTTATCTTCAATTGAGGATGAAGAAGTGAAGCTACAGCCAATCGATGCACAAAACGTATTTCTCGGGGGGATGGATGACCGAGATGAATACCATCAATCTCCATCTGTTCTCTTGTTTAAATGTAATACTACCGAAGAATATATCGAAAGCTTTTTCAAAGAACACGAGGAAGCTACAGGGCTCATGTTCTATAAAACAAATAGTGAAACGGATCGTATGGCTTATAATGCGAAAAATACTTTCGGGTATTTCAGCAACATTTTTCACATTGAGCAATCGAATGAAGATTTTCGTTTTCTCGCTAAGTTTGGTGTCTCCTACGAAGAGGGAAAAAGTGAACATATGTGGTTTGACATACAAGACATTACGGAAGATATGATTCAAGGAATACTCATTAATGAACCGTATTTTATTGAAGATATGAACGAAGGTAATTCTTATCATTTAGATTTTGAAAATTTAACTGAGTGGGTTATATATGCTGGAGATGCAGTTATAAAACCAAATAACTTATATATGTTTATTGGCTAACAGGTATTTTATTCAATAAACAAAACGCCTTCAATATAATTGAAGGCGTTTTGTTTGAAATATTTCACTGTGCGACTAATTCAGTCTCCATTACTTTCTCCAAATGAGATAATACATGCTTTGCCGCTAATTCTCCTTGATTAATACACGCAGGAAGACCAGAACCAGCATAAGAACTTCCGGCTAAGTATACACCTGGTAATTCTTTCTCCATAAATGTTGTGAGCTTTTTCATTCGCTCTTTATGGCCTACTGTATACTGAGGCATCGCTTCTTTCCAGCGGCTCACAATTGTGAATTCTGGATTTGCTGTAATATCCATCGTCTTTTGTAAGTCCTCTAATACGAGCTGCACAATTTCCTCATCCGTTTGTTCGACGATTGCTTCATCACCAGGGCGTCCGACGTAACAGCGAAGGAGTGCTTTTCCTTCTGGTGTTGTATGCGGCCACTTTTTATGAGTCCACGTACATGCTGTAATGGAGAAGTCACTATTACGTGATACGACAAATCCCGTTCCGTTAATATCACGCTGAATTGCAGACTTTGGAAAGGCTAATGCCACATTCGCAACTGATGTAGACGGAATGTTACGGAAGAAACGAAACTGCTTGTACTGCGCAAACATAGACGGCAATACTTTATGCGGAGCTGCGACTACAATCGCATCTGCTTCCATTTCTTTTCCGTTACTAAGAGTAATCGTATAGCCATCACCAAGTTTTGCAACTTTCTCAATACGCGTTCCCTTCATTATCGTACTTTCATGAATCTTCCCTTCAAGAGATTCTACTAAAGATTCTAAACCGGTTTTTACAGTTTGGAAGATTCCTTTTTTCAGCTCAGCCTTCTCTTCTTTCGGAGCGAGCGTACGCATACCGAGTGAAATACTACGGTGCTCCTGTTCAATTTGATAAATTTGAGGGAATGTTGACATTAAACTCATTTCATCAATATCCCCTGCATAAATACCAGATAATAATGGCTCAATTAAATTTTCAACCACTTCATTTCCTAGACGGTGTCTGAAAAATTGCCCGAGTGATTGATCAGAAACTGGTTTTGATCTAGGCATTAATAAGTCAAAACCAGCTCTTAATTTACCAATTGGGGAGAACAATCCGGAAAATAGAAACGGAGTAATTTGCGTTGGAATTCCCATCATTGATCCGCTCGGCATTTTATGTAACCGATTGTTTACGAGAACGAACGATTGACCGGTCGCATTATTTACAAGTTCATCGCCTAGTCCTAATTCTTTCACTAACCTAGCTGCGCTCTCTTTTCTCGCTAAGAAAGAATCCGGTCCACGTTCAATTGTAAATCCATCTTTTCGAACGGTTTGAATTTTTCCGCCAAGTTTACCCGATGCTTCTATAAGCAATGTATCGAACGGCAAGTTTTTTTCGCGAATTTCTTTTTGTAAGTAATACGCTGTCGATAGGCCTGTAATGCCACCGCCGACGATCACAACTTTTTTCCTCAAAATAGTTTCCCCTTCCCTTTTAGTATTACAATACTTCTTCTTTTTTCTTTAATACAACATCTGTTAAGCAATCAATAAATGCTGCTGATGCGTTTGGCATTTCTGGACGATAATATTTCGCGCCAATTTCGTCTGTTACAACTTTACACTCGAAGTCATTGTCATATAAAACTTCTAAATGTTCAGCAACAAATCCAACTGGTGCATATACGAATGAATTGTAGCCGTACTTTTCATTTAGTTCTCTCGTTAAATCTTGTACATCTGGACCAATCCAAGGGTCTGGTGTATTTCCGGCACTTTGCCATCCCACTGCATAATTTGCTATTTCTGCACCACGTGCAATATAGTCAGCTGTTTCATTTAATTGATCTGGATATGGATCGCCGAGTGCGATAATCTTTTCTGGTAAGCTATGTGCAGATACGATTAACACTGCTTTTTCACGTTCTGCTTCTGACATACCGTTATATATACCCTTCACTGCATCGACCCAATACTGAATGAATTTCGGTTCTTTATACCAGCTATCAATGCCGTGAATTGTTAAGTTTCCAAGTTTTTCTGCTTCTTCTTGCGCTCGTCCTACATACGATTTCACGCTAAAAGTAGAATAGTGAGGCGCAAGAACTAATGCGATTGCATCTTCTATTCCATCATTATGCATAGCTTGTACTGCATCTTCAATGAACGGCTCAATATGTTTCAAACCAAGATACATATGGAATTCCACTTCATCCTGCACTTCATTTAAACGCGTCTCTAACTTCTTAGCTTGCTCTAATGTAATAGTAGCTAAAGGAGAAATACCACCAATTGCACGGTAACGCTCTGTTAAATCTTCTAGCATTTCAGGACTTGGCTTTCTTCCTCTACGAATATGTGTATAGTAACGCTCAATATCTTCTTCTTTATATGGCGTTCCGTATGCCATTACAAGCAAACCAATTTTCTTTTTCATACAGCTATTCTCCTTTACTTCGCTAACTGTTCTTTAGAGTATTCATGAATAAATGTAGTTAAACGTTTTAATGTATCTGGATTTACTTCTGGGAATACACCATGACCTAAGTTAAATACGTAACCTGGTTGTTTCATCCCCTGGTCTAAAATACCTTTTACATGTTCTTCAATGACAGACCAAGGTGCTAGTAAGAACGAAGGGTCCATATTTCCTTGTACCGCCTTATGAACACCGCGTGCGCGTGCTTCTTCGATCGGTAAACGCCAATCTAAACCTACTACATCAAGAGGTAAGTCGTGCCATTCATTCACTAAGTGTCCTGCACCAACACCGTGCATAATCATTGGAACACCCATCGTGCGAACTTCCGCAAAAATACGCTCCATCGCTGGTTTAATAAATACGCGATAATCTGCTACATTTACTGTTCCAACCCAAGAATCGAAAATTTGAACAGCTTTTGCTCCTGCATTAATTTGCGCTTTTAAATATGTAATAACCATATCTGCAAGCTTATCCATTAAAGCGAACCAAGCTTTCGGCTCTGCATACATGAACGCTTTCGTATTATGATAGTTACGTGAAGGACCACCTTCAATCATATAGCTCGCTAACGTAAATGGAGCTCCTGAGAAACCGATTAACGGAACATCTAACATTTCTGTCGTTAATAAACGAATTGTATCTAGTATGTACGGTACGTCATCTTCTGGATTGATTTCCCCTAATTTTTCTACATCTTGTAAAGAGCGAATTGGCTTATCGATTACTGGGCCAATACCAGATTTAATTTCAACATCAACACCAATTGCAGGTAGTGGTGACATAATATCTTTATATAGAATTGCTGCGTCTACGTTATATTGATCAACTGGCAATTTTGTAACATAAGCGCACAACTCTGGATTATGTGTAATTTCAAATAAAGAATATTTCTCTTTTATCTTTCTATATTCCGGCTGTGAACGACCTGCTTGACGCATATACCATGCTGGTACATACTCTGTGCGTTCCCCCCTACATGCTTTTAAAAATGTCTCATTTATATTTCTTACCAAGACCCTTGCTCCCTTCCTTACCGATACTTTTACTTTAAATATGTTCTATTCCGATATTTATCTTTTTTTACTATACAGCTTGTAAAAACAAAATGCATAATATTATGTACGTTGTTCATTAAATTGACACAAACGTTCGTAAAACCGCTTACTATTTTCACAACATTCTTATTATAGCACAGAGAAAAACTACGGTTTAGCTACTTTTGACTTTTCTCCTTCACGATTCGTTTGTGTGTTATATGGCACAACGTAAAAACTCGGTTTTGAGAATATATTAATAAACTTTTCCTCATATTTCCCCGCTCCTTTTACTGTTCCAACATGAGTATGAATTCCTTTTTCCACTTTATAAATTCGATACATAATTCGCTCATCAGGAAGCGGTGTCCAGCTTAGTTTCATCGCAAATAAACCGAAAGGACTAAATGATAGTTTTGCTTCCACGTTTTTAATCTTATGTAAGCGAATCGGTAGTCCGATTGTTTCAACGCCTGTTGGCCTTTGAAAACTTGCTGTATCTTGTATGTTGGCTTTCGTTAAAATCTTCTTAAATAAAATCGTTGCAGATGCATTTCCATCTTGTAATTGATGCTCTTTATCAGTGCGATCATAGCCAATCCAAACCGCTCCAACTAAATTCGGCGTATATCCAACAAACCACATATCCCTTGCGCCATGATCGTCATTCGGAAGCGAAGTTGTACCCGTCTTTCCTGCTAGCGCTCCGTTATATACACCTGCTTTCGCTGTACCTTCTTTCACAACTCCTTCAAGCATCTTTGTCATATACCATGCCGTTTGCTTTGAAAAGACTTTCGTTTCAGATTTTGATGATTCACCAATGACTGCACCGTGTCTATTTAGCACTTTATCAATAACGTGCGGTTCGATTATATTCCCATTCGCTAAAAAAGAGCGGTACATTTTAACAAGATCAAATGGAGAAACGCCATTTTTCAATCCACCAAGTGCTGTACTTAAACCAGAGTCCGCAATATGAACATTCCCTTTCTCTAAATATTGCTTTCCTTCTTCTACCCCTAGCTCATTTAATAAAGATACAGCTGGTACATTGGCCGATTCTAACACTGCATCATACATCGTCATTTCTTTCGTATATTGATGATTATAGTTTCGAGGTTCATAGCCTTCGAAAGAATTTTTTTCATTCGTTAATAAAGAATACGGATTATATTTTTTCGTCTCTAAAGCTGGTCCATATACGATAAGCGGCTTTAAAACAGAACCAGGTTGCCGCTTTGCAAAGACACGATTAAACCCTCTCGGAACATACTCTCTTCCTCCAATCGCCGCTTTAATTCCGCCAGTCCGATTATCCATTAATAAAAATGCACCTTGCGCCCCGTTTTCTTTACCAGGGAAATTGCTTACATCTTGAAACTGGTTATATGCTACCTTTTGAACTTTTTCATCCATCGGTACAACAAATGTATATCCTCCGCGCAGTACTTCTTGATGAGACAAACCATATATACGTGCCGCTTCATCGACAACCATATCGATATACGGCATATATGCAAGTTCGCGTTCATCTACATTTTTATAAAGAGCGATTGTCTTCCCTTGATAACGAACACTATCTTCCGCTGTTAAATAGCCTTGTTTATGCATAAGTGACAAAACAAGATCACGGCGCTCTTTACTCTTTTCCAGAGATAAGTACGGCGAATAGCCATTTGGTGCTTTCGGAAGCCCAGCAAGCATCGCCCCTTCTTCTACTGTTAAATCCTCTACATTTTTATTAAAATACAATTTGGCCGCCGCTTGAATACCGTAAGCTCCATGGCCGAAATAAATATGGTTCATATACATTTCAAGAAGTTGCTGTTTCGTATATTTTTGCTCTAATTGAAGAGATATTGCGACCTCTTTCAATTTGCGCGTAAATGTTTTTTCTCGAGTTAAAAAGACATTTTTAGCTAGTTGCTGCGTAATCGTACTACCGCCTTCTACCTTCTCTCCAGCTAACGTGTCTTTATAGAGCGCCCGAAATATAGAAGGATAGTCAATTCCTTGATGCTCATAAAAACGAGAATCTTCCACAGCCACAAATGCTTGCTGCACGTACTTTGGAATTTGTTCAATCGGTACGAGCTCTCTATTCTCTACATATAATTTCGTAATTTCTTTTCCTTTCTGGTCAACGATACGTGATGAAGAGTGGAAAACGAGCTGCTTTTCATCCATCATATAGCCACCAGCTAACACAATAAGTTTATAGAGTACAATTGCTACTACAAACGTTGCTACCCCGCCTAATAAAGTCCACTTTACTTTCTTCATACATCGGCCTTCTTTCCAAATGATGGTACATTTATTATTTGAAAAAGGACTATCTTTATGTATATAATCTTCGAAGTTTTTTAAGGGAATTGATATAATAGAGACAAACCAAAAAGGGGGCATTAAAATGAAGGCTATTATTTCATACGAAACACCTCTAGAACAAGCACATTTCACTGCAAAAAATAATGAAAAAGATATGTTTTATAAAGAAAATACAGAAGAATCTGTAGAAGGTTCACTTAAGTATGACGTATTAGACGCTGTTGGAGAATTTAAAGGACAACCTGGCTTTATCGTTTGTAACAACATTTCTGTAACAGACGAAGGTCGCCCTGTATTTGAAAACCGTTTTAAAAATCGCGCAGGCCTTATCGAAAACGAACCTGGTTTCCAAGCAATCCGCGTTCTTCGCCCATTAAGTAATGATACATATGTCATTTTAACGATGTGGGAAACAGAGCAAAACTTTAAAGACTGGACAGAATCACGTTCATTCGAAAATGCTCATAAAAAACGCCCTGCACAAGCAGAAGCACAGACGCATCCACATGCCGAGCAGCAAAAAAGCATTTTCTCTCGCCCATCTTTCGTGACTACTTTTGATGTGTTAGTTTAGGTTTTGAGTACGTGATTTGGGGTACAGAGACCGCGGTACATGAAATTATATTAGCGATTTTTCGAATATATCGACTTATCAACAAATCACGACACACAAAAAGGAAACACCATTACACACCGGTGTTTCCTTTTTCTTTGTACCAATTATATATACGAAGTGCATCTTCTTTTCGCATATGCTTTACTTCATAACCGCGCCCAGCTACCGCTACGGGAGTTGTACATAATTTATCTTTTCTTTGAAAATACGATTGATTATAGCCTACTGCTTGAACATGTCTTCGTCGCATCATTCCTGTATATTTCGAAAAATCACGGTACACGACCGTTAGTTGATTTTCTCTTATTGCATAACCGCCACTTTTATATCTAGCATACGCAAGTAACGAAAACACGATAAATAACGGTAAAATAACGAATAACGCAATATATTGTTTAAAGTATATACTCACGCCGACAATTGGAACAGTGAGCATGATACTTATTAACCAGCCCATAATGACATAACGACGCAACGCTGTTTTTGGTAAATGAACGATCTCCTCTTCGATTTCATAAGGTAACTCTAAATATGCGAGCAGGTGCTGTACATATTTTTTCTTCATAAAAGGATGTAGCATCACTTCGTTACTTGCTGCTCCAATACTTTGAATTGCTTCCACTTCAACAGCACAATAACCAAATGGCTGGCGAAGAATACCTTCTTTCACAGTAATCGCTTGAATGCGGTGCAATTTTAAGACAAACTCTTTCTTTTCAAATAACCCTTGAACGATACAAATCTCTTCCCCTTTTCGCTCAATTTTAAAGTTTGCATATTTTAACACATATCCAGCCGTAGAAATAATCCATGAAATCGCCATTAAAATTACTGCAATCAAAATTAGTTTATAGACACCATTCCCCATCACATACGCTTCTATTTTATTTGTGAACCTTACCGGAAGAACATAATCAAACTTTGTGTAAAGAAGTACTAGTCCAGAAAACACTAGTCCGAACCGACCAGATGTAATCGCTGCTGCTAAAACTTCTTTCGATGTTAACTGATAAACCGTCTTGCTTTCTTCCTCTTCTATTTCTTCATTTACGGTAATTTCTTTCTTATGTAATAAAGAGATTAAATGTTTTGCTTCCTCTTCCTTAATACCCGCTAACATCACTTCTGGCTCACTACCGCCGCCCGCTACTTCTATATTTAACTTCGTAAGTCCAAGTATTTGATAAATGATGTTAGAAGACGTACTGATATTTTGCACACGGTCTTTATTTAAGTAGCTTTCCTTCTTTACAAAGACACCGTGCTTTATATGTAAAATATTATTCTCAATCCAGTACACTTTAAAATACCATTTAATTGCTGAAAAAATAGCCATAATGCATAAAATAAACAAAAGGAAAAGATAAAATAAATACCAAGGTTCCACTTGTTCATCAGGTTTAAATAAAACAAGAATAATAAGTGGCAACAAACTCGCAACCCTAATACCTAATAATATCGTGATTGGATGTTGCCTCTTATACAACCTCATCACTCACCTTCGCCAGTTCTCCAATTTGTCTTTTCAACTGTTCTGCTTCTTCTTTCGTTAAACCAGGAATACTATGAGAAGTTGCCGCTGTTGAAATGTGTAATTCTGCTAAATTATACTTTCTCATAATTGGCCCCTGTTCAATCGTAACGTGCTGCACACGAATCATTGGAATAAGTACTCGCTTTACAACGAACATGCCCTTTTGAATTTCAATCTCTTCTTCATTTAACCTATAACTATAATAGCGTTGACGTAAATTGGGAAATACAAAATAATCAAGCGGTATGTATATAATGGCTCCCGTTACTAGCAATCCAAACAACCAGCCCCACCAATGAAAATTAATCATAAAAAAGAAATATGCAATTACGACTGCTAGTATAACTGCTGCTCCAATTAAAGCGTGAATTCTCCACACTTTAAGCATATTAGAATGAATCTCTCTTTCTAACGGTTGCATGACATCACTCCAACTATATGAATTTATTAATTACATATTAGTTGTTATATACATTTTTGTAAATTTATACTTTTCTACATCGTATCAAGAACTTCTTTAAAATTCCCTTCATTAATTGAATACACTTGAAGCCGGATGTAATCTATAAAGAAAGAAGAGCTGATAGCAGCTCTTCTTTCTACAAATCATTTCTTCTATCACACGCAAATAATGTTTTTTAGGACGTTGTTTTTTCCAATCATAAAACTTTACTTCGAGCACTATAATTCACTCCTTTTAATAAAAAACACTATAAAAATAGTGTAATCCTACAACATCATAGCCTCGCACATAAATTATATTAAAAATAAAGCTAGTTTTTTATAAATTTTTTGATATAATTACATACGGGAAACGGGAAGAATTTTGTCTTCCCTTGTGTTTTTTATTTGCATCTAGTTCTTTTGCTAGATGCCTTTTTTATATCATTTTACATAACTTATATAGTAAGAGGATGATCCCATTGAAAAAATTTGCCGTTAGTTATTTAACATGCTTACTAGTTTTCTCTATCGTTGTGAATGTTTTACCTTATAAGACGGCGGTAATTCTTTATTCACTAAATAAAAAAATGTTATTACTTCTCTTTATTTAAGTAATAACATTTTTATTTATAAACTACTTAACAAATTTGCTTCCAACTAGCATCCTTTATATCTTCACTAGTCGGTTTTCTAACTAATCCAGCACATCGCTTTTCACAAGCACCAAACACAATGAAATTTTTCTGCGCTTGTCTTAACGAAGCTTCATTTGCGCCGCCTTCAAGGTCAGGATCTTTAAACTGAACAGGATCATCTTCCCAATAACATATTTTACAAATTTCATATGTACCTGGTGGTTCTTCTTCTAATGTTTTATATCCGCAGCATGGGCAAGTGTATTTCATTTGGTCACTCCATTATCAACTTATTTTTTCTCCCATATATTCCGACTCACAAAAAATGTAACAGCGCAAATCATAGTTAGCCCCATGAGACACATCACTTGAAAAGTACGAGAATCTTCATATACAGTTGGAATTCCTATCGTTAAGAAACAAAAAATAAAAACAATACTAAAGGCTAAAAGAAGATATACTAGTAAAGATATAATATAGCTTAATTTAAATGGTAAAATGATAAATCTAAACAATAACTCTCCAAGAAGACATCCACCTAAAATAATAGGTGCTCCAAAATACAATGTAAGGACTCCCATTTGCGAAGTAGCTTGAATTAAATTTCCAAGTATGGTCGAAGTCTCCTCATTAAATCTTTCCATTCTATCATATAACTGAAGTACCATTACTGAAACGAATAAACTTAATATAGAAAATGAATACGGAATTAAAAATTTGCTCATTCTCAATCTCATTCACCTCACTTTTTTGCTTCACATATATTATTCATTATTTTCTACCATTTTTACATAGAAAAATAACCCGTCTTCCACGAAAGACGAGCCATTCAATTAACTCTCACTTATTCTCTTCTTATACCAATCTTGCATTCTCTCCGCATCTTTTACTCTTATATGCTCTAATTTGTAACTCGATGATGCACTAGAAAACTTGTACGTACATAAATGTGCTCGGCGCTGGAAATATGATTGTGTCTTCTCAATTGATTGAACGTGTCTTCTTCTTACAAGCCCTGTATATTTCCCGACACTGCGATACACAATTGTAATTTGCTCTCCGTTGACGCTGTAACCATTTGTTTTAAATGTTGCATATCCAAGTGTAAAGATGAGGATAGCGAGCGGTAATAAAGCCCACATAATGACGTACTTTTCAAAGTATATACTTATTCCCGTAATCGGAATTGCCAGCATGGCGAAGAGTAGAAAACTATCTATTAAATAACGACGCAACGCTGCTTTTGGTAATGATGTAATGTTTGTATTCAGTTCATATGGTAATTGTAAATGCGCAAGTAAATCTTGCACACGATCTTTTCGAATGATCGGATGCAGCGTAACCTTTTCCTCTTTTCCCTCACTTTGAATTACTTCTACTTGCACAGCACAGTAACCGAACGGTTGACGTAAAATACCTTCTCTTATTGTAATCCCTTGAATGCGGTGTAACTTTAGTACAAGTTCTTTCCTTTCAAGCAAACCTTGAGAAATACGGACTTCATCATTTCTTCGATTCACCGTGAAATTCCCATGTTTTAACGCGTAACCGATTGTGGATATAATCCAAGAAACGACGAGGAAAATGGCTACCATGTAAATCCAGCCATATATATCATGATCCATTACATACGACTCTACTCTATTTTTTATCCATTTCGGAATGTACTCATCCACTTGGTTATAAACGAAAAGTATTAAAGAGAATAGTAATCCAAATTGGCCCGATGTAACAGATGCTAACAAAATTTCTTTCCAAGTTAATTTGTATTCTGTCGCTTGTTTTTCCTCTGTAATAATTTCTTTTTCTACTACTTCTTCTGATGTTTCTTCTGTTTCTTCTGTTTTTACTGCCTTAGCTGGCTCATTTAGCATCGCAATGAGCTCTGTCGCCTCTTCTATCGTAATACCAGCTAAACTAACTTCCGGATCATTTCCTCCGCCAGCTGTTTCGATTTTAATTTTCTTTAAACCGAGTATTTGATATAAAACGCTCGAACTTGTATTAATCGTTTGAACACGTTCTTTATTTAAGTAACTCTCCTTTTTCACAAAGAGACCTTGCTTAATGTGCAATACGTTATTTTCGACCCAGTATACTGTGTAATACCATTTTTCAATCACTGAAAAAATCGTAATTAAGGCGAATCCAGCGGGAACTAAATACCAAAATGGGAACTTTCCGTTTAAACTAAACATGAAAATAATTAATGGTAAAAAGTCTGTTACTTTTAATTCTAATAACATCGTGATGGGATGCTGCCTCTTATACATCCTCATCACTCACCTTCGCTAATTCTGCGATTTTCGTTTTTAGCATCTCTGCTTCATACATCGTTAAACCTGGGATGCTATGAGAAGTTGCCGCCGTTGAAATATGCAGTTCTGCTAATCCGTATTGTCTCATAATTGGCCCTTGCTCAATCGTTACGTGCTGTACACGAATCATCGGAACTAATACACGTTTTACAACGAAAAGACCGTGTTGAATTTCAAGCTCTTCTTCATTTAATTGATAGCTATAATAACGCTGACGCAATTTCGGAAACGTAAAGTAATCAAACGGCGTATACACGATTGTTAATCCGATGAGCACATAGAAAATCCAAGCCCACCAATTAAACTTAATCATAAGGAAAAGATATGCCAAAATGACTATAATACTAATTCCTAGCTCAATTAAGGAACGCGTTTTCCACACCTTGACCATGTCAGGGTGAATTTCATTTCTCAATGGCTGCATGTAACCACTCCAAATCTAGTAATCTAATATATGAATTCTCTCAAGTTACATTTTACATAATTTCACAGAAAATGAGAATACTATTATTTCCCTTCTTCCTTGTCTTTTTTCTCAGGAATAAAATATCCGAACCAAAGTAGCCAAATGAAACCAATTAACGAAAACCAACCTTTATCACCTTGAAAAGCATCAATCATACTTGGGATTTTATAAACCCCAATAAATCCAAGAAAACCGAGCCACCAATTTTTTTGCATTCTCATCTCTATTCCTCCTTCATTACATTTTTCACATTTTGAATCCAAATTTCTTTATACTTTAACTGGAATCCCATTAACATGTAGTTGTTCATATTATCGATAACGAGCGCTAACGTATGAGCGTTTTCTTCTTTTGCATGTTGTGACACAACTCCCAGCTCCACACCTTTTTTCAATAAATCGTGAAATCCATTTAAGAACTCTTCTTGTATTTCAAATAAGCGTTTCTGATACTTTTCATTTCGCGTCGCAGTTACCATAAATTCATTTATAACGCGGAGTATTTCTTGTTCCCCTTCATACTCAGACAACATATGTAAGCCATCTGCGATTAACTTTTCTTCAAATTTCCCTTTCGTATATTGTTCTTTATCGAAGTAATTGGCGAAATGATACCCAGAAAAAATCTCTTCAAATAAAAAGTCTACTAACGCCTCTTTAGATGAAAAATGATAATAAATAGCTGGCTTTGATATTCCAACTTCTTTCGCAATCATTGAAAGGCTCATCTTCTCGATGCCGTGCTCTGCCATTAGTTTAAATGATGCATCTACAATACTCTGCGATGTTTGTAAATTTTTTGTCATATAATAAAGATACCATTATTAGAGGGTATATATGGAAATAAAAAAGAAGAGTATTGGCATATTTTTTCGCTTTAATATTTACTATTTTAGTAGGGTGTAATGTGGAAAATAATAAAGAGGAAGAAATCATTAATAAAGCAAACGAAGAAACTATTAAATACTTCAAGGAGAAGGAAAACGTAGATGTAACTATTACTAAACATAAATTCACTCCAAATGATCTTCAAACAATTTTTATATCTGGTTATGTAACAAATGACAAAAATAAAGAATTTAGTGTTGCAGTTGAATACGCTAATAACTATCATATCAGTACCATTTCAACCACCAAAAATTTCGAACTAAAACATGATTAGTTAACGGTTCGTTGAAATATCTTTTCTTTATAAAAATCCCAAATAAACCTATACCGTCAAAAACACTCGTAGATTGTATCTACGAGTGTTTTTTTACAATCCTTAAGTACAGTCGAGAAACATACAAGCTATTAAAAACCGTGGGGACACCTATAAATATTTCAAAAGCAATAAAATAATCTCTAAACACGGAAAATATGAATAAATCAGGAAAAGTTTACAGTTCACATAAAAGTAAGGGAATATATGGCATGTTATTATTAAGATCTAAATATATAAGGGGTGAAATAAAGGTGGAAGCTGAAACGAAATCAAAGATTTGGGAATACGTTGGCTGGGGGGCTATTGTTATTGTCGGAGCTATTGCAACTTTTGGCGTTATGATGCTAATATTTGGCGATCCCAAAACTAAATACAAATCTCAAGAAGTTACAACGGAGAGACAAGAAATCACTATTACAAATCAACGATTTACTTCTAAAAAAGCATAAAGTAAAATAAACCCATAAAAAACAAGGAGCGTTAATATGGGATATGGCGGTAAAGGTGGTAGTGGCGGCGGTGAAGATGGCAAAGATAGTAAGAGCGGTGGTAGCGGATTTATATTACTCATTGTGCTCTTTATCGGATTAATTATAATTGGAGCCAACTATAGCGGACTTGGTTTCTAAGAAAAGACACAATTCAGTTAGTTATAACAACAAAAAAGAAGGCATCCTAAATTACACATGTAAGGTGCCTTCTTTTTGTAAAGCAAATCAATTTTTATTAATCAACCGCATACGATAACAATTCACCGTCACTTCCCCAAGCCTTTGCAATAATTGATAATTTGCATATGCTCCGACTGGGGCACCGATGATTGGGACGAGCTGGAGCATTTTTGCTAAATCAATATAGTCTCGGTACTCTGTTTGGAACCTTTCCCAGTCCATATGATTTTCTTCTTCTGTATCCCACGTTTCAATAGCTTTCCATATTTCTTTTCTATGATCATCACTAGAAAAAGCAAGTTGGAAAACGTGAAGAATAAAAAGGCGTTCTTCTTTTTTACTCGTATCAAATCCGTACAATGTTGCCGCATCAAATAAAAACTTAATTTTAATGCTGAGGAGTAGCGGAAAATCAGCAAGGCCAAGGAGAATACCACCTGCTCCTGTTCCTGCCCCTTCTGCCGCTGCGACTTTTTTATATTCATCTAATTTTTTACGTACTTCATCGTCTCGTCTTTGCAGTGACCAGTTCGTTTCTTTTAGCTTCGGTTTTATGAAGTTTGATCCAGCACTAATCGTTTGCACCATCATCCGAATCGTTTCTGTTAGTACCTTTTGTACTTTCGCGGGCACTAGCTGTTGCACTTTCACCTGCACTTTTTTAGAGAACCGTGTCATCATAGAAGAATCTTTCATGAATGTAGCTTTCCACTGCTCCAATTCTTTTATAACCTTCTCTTCATATGTAATCATAGGTTCATTCCTTTCAGTTTAAACGCTCAATGCGTTTCGCCCCGTACCGGTAAACGAAACCGATACTAAATAATATGCTTACGACAAATAAAATGACTGTCATCATGAAATCTTTCGTCGCAAGTGCAAATGTAATTGTAAATACACCGCTACCAATGATGAGAATCGCATTTAATAAAGTAAGAAAATCTTTCTTCTTCTCCTCTACCCCTACTGGATATAAATCAAGCCAAATTTTCATGCGGTGATGTTTCCAAAGAGTTAATAGCTGGTAACCGATTAAGTATAAGAAAACAAGACTTACGATAAAGCGTCCATATAAAAACGGGATAAAGTAAAGAATGACTCCTCCAAGAACGAGTAAGCGCATATATAATCCGAAATAGTTACCCGATCTTAAAAACGTTCTCGTATATAAGTATAAATATGTACGTTTCTCACCGATCATCGAAAGAATGAAATCAAGCCATTTTCGGCGTGATACTCTCTCTTTTAATGCTGGTACATCAACGAACATATTCGCGATGCGGTATAATAGCATCATTTTTTTACCTTCTTCAGAAATTAAATACTCCCAGTTCAGCGGCTTTCCTTTTACCTTTTGATGCATAACAGCAAGGTATAGCACCATTAAAAAGACGATTACGCCGATGAAAATGATTGAAGTACGTTCTATAAGGAAATACACGAATAAGCCGTTTAAGATAAAACGAACGAACCAATCTGCTTTTTGAACAGTTTGATCTGTTAAAAATGATTTTTCCCACGCTACGAATAAATTCCACGCTTTTACAATGACAAACGCGATTACAATCCATATGTAAGCCGCTCCTGTTTGCTTCATTTGCTGGAAGTATAACGGGGCAAGCGCAGCTGCTACGATTGCGATTATGTATAACTGAATCATAAACGTAAAGAGAAATGCCTTTGTAAAATAAGGCTTTAACTTTTCTTCAACTGGCAGCAAATAAACGAGATCCGCTTCTTTTAATAACGTTTGTATGGATCCGGCTGTTAATACGAGGCCAAGTAAGACTGCCATAACGATCGCCGTAGGAAACGAAGGTGTTAACGTTTGTAACCATTGCTGGTAATAATACGCTCCTGCACCGATGATAAATACGAAAATAAATTTCAAATGATCGTTAAATACGTATTTACTATATGTACGAACTTCTTTTAGAAAGTGCCGGAATCGTTCTTTCCATAACGCTGTGCTATTCATAATCTTCTTCCTTTGTTAACGCAATGTAAATATCATCTAACGTTGCACCAGGCATGTTAAATTGTGATTGCAGTTCAGATAACGTTCCCTTCGCTCTTACTTCACCTTGATGCAAAATAATGAACGAATCACAATAGCGCTCTGCTGTCGCTAAAATATGTGTACTCATTAATATGCCTGCACCGCTCTTTTTCATTTGATCCATCATTTGAAGAAGTGATTGAATCGCTAAAGGATCAAGCCCAACGAAAGGTTCGTCCACAATGTAAAGAGATGGTTCAACGAGAAATGCACTCATAATCATTACTTTTTGTTTCATCCCTTTTGAGAAATGAGACGGAAACCATTTCAAACGATTTTTCATGCGAAACTCTTGTAATAGTTGTCCTACGCGTTCTTCATATTGTTTTTCATCTACACCGTACGCCATCGCTGTTAATTTCAAATGTTCTTCTAACGTTAACTCATCATATAATACTGGCGTTTCTGGAATGAAGGAGAAACTAGAACGGTACGCTGTCATATCATCACGTATTGTTTTCCCGTTAATTGTGACAGTTCCTTTTTTCGGTTCCATTAAACCGATGATATGTTTAATTGTCGTACTTTTACCAGCTCCATTTAAACCGATTAAGCCAACAAGTTCGCCTTTATTAACAGAGAACGAAACATTTTGCAGTACAGGTCGTTTCGTATATCCTCCTGTAACATTTTCTACACGCAATAACTCGCTCATACGACACCACTTTCTTCATTTATATTCATTCTCTTTTCTAAGAAATGTATATATTCATCTTACCAAAAATCATCGTGCACTACATAGTATCGATGTTTTCAAAAAAAAATTAAATTTCTTGGCATATATTTTTACGAAAGCGGACATCATAATTAGTGAAGAAGGAACACATTGAAAAAGCTACCACCAATTGATGAGTATAACAACATAGTGAAGTCATCATGAAATGGGGTGTCCATGTTGGACAAAGAAATTTACACATAACCAGATCATTTGTTTCATTTTCGAAACGGGGTGTCTCCGAAAGAGCATATACTGTTTTAAAAAATAAACAATTTCATTTTAAAAAAGATTGCAATATCATTTCACTTGAAAATGGGGTGTCTACGGCAGAAACTTTAGCCGATTTACCATGCATTTCTTAAATAAATGAGGTGTCTGCGAACCGTAAATTATAAAAAATGCTTTTTCAATCCCTCTTCAGAAAACAGGAAGCTGAGTCAGCTTCCTGTTTTTCGTGTTTGTTCTCCTATATAATTATGGTAAAATACGGCTAAGGCTATTTGAAAGGATGAGATCGATGAATCATACAGCGGACAATTGTATTTTTTGTAAAATCATTGACGGGCAAATCCCTTGCTCAAAAGTATACGAAGATGAGCATGTACTTGCATTTTTAGATATTAGTCAAGTAACAAAAGGACATACTCTTGTTATTCCAAAAGTACACAAACAAGACATTTTTGCGTTAACGCCAGAAATCGCATCACATATTTTTGCTGTCGTTCCAAAAATCGCAAATGCAATGAAAGCAGAATTTAATCCAGTTGGCTTTAACCTACTTAACAATAACGGTGAAAAAGCTGGACAAACTGTATTCCACTTCCACCTTCATTTAATTCCACGCTACGGTGAAAACGATGGTTTCGGTGCTGTTTGGAAATCACACCAAAATGAATACACAATGGAAAATTTACAAAACATCGCAAGCACAATTGCAAATAGTGTGAAATAGTGCCACTATAAAAAGACGTAAAACATAACTGTACATAACAAGCTAATTCCTCCGAAAGAAATATATTGCATAGCTTGTTTCTTCATCCAAAATGCCGGAGGATATAACCTTTTCTGTTTTACGAAAAAAAGTAAATGCATAGCACGTACAAGGAAGAAAAGAATTACGATAAAAATAAATTATCGCTAATAACCTCCTTGTCTTAAGCATATGCACACTTTTATACATCATGAATACGAACGAAAAATAAGGAGGTTTCCTTTTATGTCAAAAGCTAAATCCTTTATTACAGGTGTAATTTGCGGCGGAGCAGTTGCTGGACTAGCCGTTCTTTTCTCAACTCCTTCTTCTGGTAAAGATATGCGCGGTAAGCTGAAAGAAAAAGGAACTGATATTAAAAAGACTTTAGCTGATATTACAGCTGATACAAAGTTATTAAAGCGTCAAATCGTTGAAACTGCTTCAGAAGGTAAAGAAGTATTTCAAGAGCTAAAAGATGATATGCACGACACTCTTTCTAACTGGAAACAAGATATTTCTCAAAATAAGCGTCATATTGAACAAGAAATTTTAGACATTCAAAAGTCAATTGAGAAACTACAAGATGCTGTTCCAGAAAAAGCGTAAACATATTCACGCTTAGTTTTTTGCATATAACAAATATTTTTCATACGAATTGACCTTAACACGGCATATCACATAGATATGCCGTGTTTTTATGCATTTACAATATATGTTATCCCTTAACATGTACAGACAACACATGTATTCTCGACTCATAAAACGTTTCCATAGATATGCATGATTTGTATAGAATGTCATTTTTCCGAAAAATTTTCACAATTCTCACAAAAAGACTTTATTAATTTTTATTTTACTGGCATAATAGATAGTAATGAAAAAGAATGTTAAAGTGGGTGAGTAAATGAAAAGTGGAGAAAAAGATTACTCGGTAAAAGAAGCAATGATTTTCAGCCAACGCATTGCTCAATTATCGAAAGCGTTATGGAAATGTGTAGAGAAAGATTGGCAACAGTGGATTAAACCTTACGATTTAAACATTAATGAACACCATATTTTATCAATCGCTTATCATTTAAAAGGGGCTTCTATTTCTGAAATTGCTAAGTTTGGAGTTATGCACGTATCAACGGCGTTTAACTTCTCTAAAAAGCTAGAAGAACGCGGCTATCTTGTATTTTCTAAAAAAGAAGATGATAAACGAAATACGTACATTGAAATTACAGACAAAGGGGAAGAATTACTACTTCGCTTAATGGAGGAGTATGAACCTGAAAATAATTCTGTATTTAACGGGGCACTTGCTCTTCGTAATTTTTACGGTAAGTTCCCAGAAAATATCGAACTTATTGCGATCCTGCGCAATATTTACGGACAAGACTTCATCGATATTTTTGAGAAATCATTAGACAATATTGAGGAGAACTTTACGGAGTCCGATCAAAAATTAGTTAAGAAATAATCTATTTATCCTTTCGCAATCATGCCTAAGAATTCATTCATAAGTGGCACAAATAAGCCTTGTTTTGCTAGCGCTTCCGCAGTTTCGTTTACTTCGAGCTGATGTGGAAGCGCTTTTTCAAATTGATCTAACAGCGCATCGAACAATAAAAGGCCTTCTGCTTTCTCCGTTACGTATTGTTCGTTCAGCTTTTCACAAAGATTTAGTATACGTTCAATATCTTTTTTACGAGCTTTTTTCTTTATGATTAAAGAATAAAATGGACACTTTTCTTCATCAATCATTTTAAATAGTAGGTCTACGTAATATTCAGCTTGTTCTAGTCTTCTTACAACGTCCATTTTCTCCCTCACTTTCTAACACAAAGTCTTCTATTTCTGAATTTTGTAACACGAACAAAATATCGTATGATACAATATATAAAGTATATGTATTTTAGCCAAAAGGAGGTCTCGCCTCATGACTCTTATAACCGTTGTTTTTGTCGCATTTGCACTTCTTGTTATATTTTACACGAATTTCATGACACATACACTGTGCGAGCGAAAACAAATATCTGCGAGCCGCCAGCCCGGTGTCTTTCGAGTTATTAATGTATGTATTACCATTCTATTAATTTCTAGTTATATAGAAATTATATTTCATGGAAAGTGAGGAAGGAAAGCCCCTTCCTCATTTTTTTCCTCTATAAACAAATTATACCTACAATAACTAATAAAATAAACAGTACAAGTAATAAAATAAGTTTTGAATTCATCCCCCATCCCCTCCTCTTTTCTGTATATGCGACATGCGCCCAATATGGTACCCTTTCAAAATCTGACACTAACTGGTTAAATTTTCTTTATCAATAGGAAAACAAGTCGAAATATGATATATTAAATTTTGTACATATTGCTTATACTATGAAATAAACGACACGCATCTAAACTTTATCTCCAAGCCTCGGTAAGCCCTGTTAAGCGTGCTTTTACATATTAAAAAGCAAAGACATCAGTGAGACTTAATCGGGCTCTTATGAACGAAAATAACCTATCATAAGGCGTTTCTTCATTAGTGCGGGATAAATTAAAAATACATAATAGTAGGAGTGTTTATTGAATGAAGAAAGCTATGCTTGCCTTAGCCGCAACAAGTGTAATCGCATTATCAGCATGTGGAACATCATCATCAGACAAAATTGTTACATCTAAAGCTGGTGACATCACTAAAGAAGAGTTTTACAATCAAATGAAGACACAAGCTGGTAAACAAGTACTAAATGGCATGGTTATGGAAAAAGTACTTATTAAAAACTACAAAGTTGACGACAAAGAAGTAGATAAAAAGTACGATGAATTGAAAAAACAAGCCGGTGATCAATTCGATGCACTAATGAAACAACAAGGTATTAAAGAGGAAACATTAAAAAATAGTATCCGTGCTCAATTAGCTCAAGAAAAAGCTGTTGAAAAAACAATCACTGATAAAGAAGTAAAAGACAACTACAAGCCTGAAATTAAAGCAAGCCACATTCTTGTAAAAGATGAAGCTACTGCGAAAAAGGTTAAAGAAGAGCTTGCACAAGGTAAATCTTTCGAAGAGTTAGCGAAACAATACTCTGAAGATACTGGTTCAAAAGAAAAAGGTGGAGACTTAGGATTCTTCGGACCAGGTAAAATGGTTAAAGAATTCGAAGATGCTGCTTATAAGCTGAAGAAAGATGAAGTAAGCGAACCTGTAAAATCACAATTCGGTTACCACATCATTAAAGTAACAGATATTAAAGAACCAGAAAAACCTTTCGATCAATCAAAAGCTGACATCAAAAAAGAGCTTCTTCAGAAGAAAATGCAAGATGGACAATTTATGAACGATCTTATGATGAAAGAAATCAAATCTGCTGACGTAAAAGTTGACGATAAAGATTTAAAAACTCTTTTCGAAGAACCAAAAGCTGACGCTAAAAAAGACGAAAAGAAATAATGAAAAGCTCGGGCTAAGCCCGAGCTTTTTTGTATTACCTGTGCGGTAACTGAAATTATATCGGCGATTTTTCGAATATATGATTACAATCCCCTCTTAAAAAACAAAAAACCTCGATTCCATCACATACGGAACCAAGGTTTATCTCATTATCATTGATTAAATTAAAAAACTATGGTAAATTAGTACAGAAACGCATTCATCAAAAATAAAAGAATGTATTTATCCGTATCTTAATTGTACACCAAAACATATCTTCAGTCAACCTCTATTTTTCACTTTTAAAGGAGTGCTTACGTATGAACAAAAAATTAGATCAAGAGCAAAAACGATTGGATAGCGTAATAGAAACTATTACGGAGCAAATTGATAAACTTGAAAACGAAACTGGCAGACGCCGAGCAGAAGTAATCAACATCCGTAAACACTTCTGGGATGATGTGAAAGTTAACACTGATACTTTTGACGATTATCTCGAAACAGTTATCAACTTAAGACAACAAGCTCAGTCACTAGCCGTAACACAAATCACCCATAAACATACCTTCAACCGACTTGCCGCACTACGACGTATGCATAAAGCACCTTACTTCGGGCGAATTGATTTCAAAGAAGAAGGAGAAACAGGCGCAGAGCAAATTTATATCGGCGTCGCTACCCTTACCGATGCAAGCGGAGAAAACTTTCTTATATACGATTGGCGCGCACCAATTTCAAGTGTCTACTACGATTATCCGCCAGGCCCTGCCGAGTACAGTACACCAGGAGGCGTAATCCGCGGCAATGTAGAAAAGAAATTACAATATATTATTCAAGACGGCGTTATCGATTCAATGTTCGATACGAGCTTAACGATTGGAGATGAAATTTTACAACAAGCGCTCGGAAAAGGTACAAACAAACATATGCAAAGTATAGTTGCTACTATCCAGCGCGAGCAAAATGAAATTATCCGTCACGACGAAGGGCGACTACTTATCGTTCAAGGAGCTGCTGGTAGTGGTAAAACATCGGCTGCCTTACAGCGAATCGCCTACTTACTATATAAATATCGCGAATGGCTAAAAGCTGATCAAATCATTCTCTTCTCCCCTAACTCCATGTTCAATAGCTACGTATCTAACGTATTGCCAGAACTCGGTGAAGAAAATATGCAGCAAGTTACATTCCAAGAATATTTAAACCACAGACTAAGCAAGTCATTTGACGTTGAAGATCCTTATGAGCAATTAGAATATATGCTCACTGAAACGAATAGCTCTATCTATAAAACTCGAAATGCGAGCATTCGATTTAAAGCATCAACTCACTTTTTCGAGACCATTCAAACGTACAGACAATCTCTCGAAACGTCCGGTATGTTATTTAAAGGAATGAAATTCAGAGGAAAACCAATTGTCTCTGCTAAACAAATTGCAGAACAATTTTATAATACTGATACCTCCCTCCGCTTCCATAATAGAATTGAAAAGTTAACGGAGTGGCTAAATAAACAAATAGATGAAATTGAAAAAACAGAACTGAAAAAACCTTGGGTAGAAGAAGAAATTGAATTACTTAGTAAAGATGAATATCAAAAAGCTTATAAGTATTTACAGAAAAAAGGTGAGTTTGACGAAAACTCCTTTACTGATTATGAGAAAGAAACGAAAGTACTCGGACGTATGATTGTCCGTAAAAAATTGAAGCCGTTGCGTAAAGGTGTTCAAACGCTACGCTTCATCAATTTCACAGGAATATATAAACAACTCTTCACAGATGCATCATGGGTTACGGGAGAAAAACCGAAAGAATGGGACGACATTTGCTCTCTAACGGTGAACATGTTAGATGAAGGAAAACTATATTACGAGGATGCTACTCCATTTTTACTTTTAAAAGAATTAATTGAAGGGTTCCAAACAAACAGATCCATTAAACATATACTCGTAGATGAAGCACAAGATTATTCTCCGTTTCAGTTCGAGTTTTTAAAACGTCTCTTCCCTGCCGCAAAAATGACGGTACTCGGAGACTTTAACCAAGCGATATTCGCTCACGCTAGTGAAACAGTTGATTTCCATACACTCACTAGCTTATATGGACCTGATGAAACATACGGTATCAACTTAACTCGTAGCTATCGCTCAACAAAACCAATTATTGAATTTACACGTGATCTCGTACCGGAAGGCAAGAATATTAACGCCTTTGAACGAGGCGGCGAGAAACCTACATTGACTAAGGTTTCTGATTACATCGAACTGCATGCTCATATCACTTCCAAAGTCGCTGAATTACAAAAACAAAAGCACAATACGATCGCAATTATATGTAAATCCGCAGCTGAAAGCGCCGCTGCGTACGATGCACTCAGCCATATCGAGAATATTAAACTCGTGAAAAGTAACTCAGCTGAGTACGAACAAGGTATCGTCATCATACCTGCTTACTTAGCGAAGGGTATCGAATTTGACGCCGTCATCATTTACAATGCAAATGATGACGTATATAGCGATGAGAGCGTTCGTAGATTGTTCTACACTGCTTGTACGCGCGCGATGCATGAATTGCAGCTTTATAGCGTTGGGGATGTGAGTCCTTTTGTACTTGGGGCTGATTCGGAGAGTTTTGAGCTTATAACTAAGACACCTTGATGATTCAAGGTGTCTTTTTACGCAGGACTTACACCTTTAAAGTAGAATATATAATTTTAGAAAAAATTAAGGAGTGAAAAGATGAACCAATATTTCATTGCTATTTATGACGGTGAGTTTCCTATCGAAAAATTACATACCATTTTACAGTCTAATCCCACTTTTACCGAACTAAACCTCCGCACCATTTCAATCTCATCACCAAGACCTTTCACCTTATTAGTTGGAGAAGAAAACGATGCACTCACAACTGGACTTACAGACAAATACCACTTATTAACGAAAGAATTACAAGAACTAGAAGAACAAGAGAAGTACTATTACGTATACGATTATAAAATTAGAAAGACCGTCGATAATCCTACCGAAAAATGCTTTCCATTAGCCAAAATCAATATAAGTGTTACGAAATTCCATAAGATGATTCAAAAAGTAAAGGACTTAAAACGCCCTGTATTTGCAGGTTATAACATCTCTTCTCATGATTCAGATGTACTTACAATTGATGTACTTCTTTCTTCTCATTCATTGGATCCTAACACTTCCGAAAAAGATGCGGAAGAACACTTATATTTACGACAATTAGCCGAAACACTTTCTCGTTCTGAATTATGTACTTCTATTAAAGCAAGTTCACTTATTTAAACACAACAAGAGGATTATTTTTCATAACCCTCTACATACTATCTAATATTTACGTTTGTAATTGATCATAATAGTGAATTCTTTTACACACAACTTATAACAAAAACACCTTGATGATTATCAAGGTGTTTTTGTTATTCTAGATGAAATATCTTTACGTCGATATACACTTAACACAATTCCCATTATAAATGCATGAAATAGAGTTGGTATCAATCCGTAGCTAATAAAAGGTAATGATATAGAAGCACGCGGTAATAATCCCAAGATCATGCCTACGTTATAAATGAACTGGAATACAAAAAGAGTCACTCCACCAACGAGCAGCAATTTACCATACCGATCATTTATTTTATAAGATATAGTCATTATTCTTACTGCAAAAAGAGAAAGAATCAAGACAAGAATTAGCGCAAGCAAATATCCATAATAGTAAGTCAAACTTGCAAATACAAAATCAGTATGGGTAGCAGGGATAGACTTTATATTTCCATATGTACCAAACCAACCTGCCGATGACATTGCCAATTTTAAACGTAAATCCCATAGATCATGCTCTGGGTTTAAAAATCCTAAAATTCTAGCTATCCGGTATTCTTTTACTGAAGACCAGGAAAATAAATCCCTAATAATAAAGAAACAAATTGGTAAAATTGTAATGAGCCATGCCGTTTTTTTTCCTAACTTACTCCACCAAAGCATAACAAATACCATCGTAATATAGATGAAAATTGGTAAAAGAATTGATGTCGTTAAAAATAAATATAAAGAAAATAAATACAACATGAAAAGATGTACAAACTTTAATCTACCGTTATTAAAAAATGAAGCCCAAGCTAGAAAAAAGAATGGTATCGTCATTAAACAGTCAATTGTGAGGGGACCAATTTTCATTAACAATTCCCCATTCTTGGAAGCATTCGAAAAACATTTTATCATTAACAAGATAAATACTCCGATTGTATAAAACAGCCACCCGAGCCTCTCTAACTTCCGATAATCAAGTAGCATCATCCCAATAGCTGTTGCAATGCCGAGAATAACAAAAATTATCTTATTTATTAATAAATCATTCGTATGCCCAAAAGCTATAACCGGCAAAAACCCTAGCCCCATAGCAGTCACTAACAAAATAATAAGGAACCAATCAACCTTTGGCTTATGAAGTTTGTTAAGTTCTTGGCCAAGTTTGATCGGGCTTCCCATTTGTTCAACAGCTTTGTCTTCGGCAACTTCCTCACTTAACCCTTTCTCTATCCACATGCCCTTCGCCTGTTTTAAGTGAAAATCTAGTTCTGTTGCCACAAAGCTCTTTGCTTCTTTTGATTTAATATGAGTGGTAACTTCTTTTAAAAAACGCTCCCCTTTTTTATTCAATTCCGCCTCACTCCTGTACTAATCCTTTTAATATAAATCGTGCCTTTGTAGAATTTTTCTCTGCCTTTCGCAGCATCTTTCTTCCTTTATCATTTAATTGATAATATTTAGCTCCTGAATGATCCCAACTTGATTGGATAAAACGATTCTGTTCTAGACGATGTAATACGGTATATAAAAACCCTTCATTTCCTTCGAATTTTTGAATTCCTCTCCCCCGCAATAGCCCTGCCAGTTCGTACCCTGTTTTTTCATTACTGAGAAGTTGTAAAACCGCTAAAGAGATGTCTTCTTCATTTTCTTGTGATTGATTGATTTTTTCGCGCACCTGCTTCCGATGCTGATCAGAAAAACTCAAATGTTTAAAAGTTGTATTTTCCATTGATTTTCGTAGGCCTTTTAATCGCTCTTCCATTTGATTATTCCTCCAATCCTTTCTTCAATAGTTCCTTAGCTTTTTTCAGTCTTGTTTTTATCGTGTTTTCCTTCACTTCTATTACAATAGCAATATCTTTAATTGATAATTCTTCATAATAAAATAGATAAATGACTTCTCGATATTTTATCGGTAAATTCATTACTGCAGAAGCCAGCCCACGGTCCTCAGCATTTTGAATAACAGTTTGTTCAACACTTTCTTTTTGACTCCCAATATACGTAAATTCATCCTCTGTAACGATTACCTTTTTGTTATACCAACTTTTTATATAGTCTTTACAATGATTAATGGCAATTCTCCACAACCATGTTTTTACATTCGATTTCCCTTTGTATGTATGAAGAGATTTATAACATTTCACAAATATATCTTGCGTTAAGTCCTCAGCGACCTCTTTATTATTCACATATGAATAAACAAGTTGTAGGATCTCCTGTCCATACTTGTTCATTATTTCATCGATAATGTCATCCTTATCTTCTATTTCAAACATCACTGCTGTTAATTCATCCACATCAGTTCCTCCTTCCCATTTATTAGACGACGCACTCGATGGAAAAGTTTTATACATCCATAAAAAAATAAAAACGGTTGGCAATGTCTATACCGCTTTTATTTTTTACTAACGTTCATTTCATAAGACTTACTCATTGAACTCCCCACACTTAATACGCTAATGAGCTATTTGAAACCAGGGATTTTTATACATATGTCTTGTCCCCTATTTTAAAAAATAATACAATTAAAAAGTAACTTAATAACGCTATAACTAGTAGGTGTGGTAATCATCTCTTCCATTTCGAAAAAAGGGGGAGGTGATATAATGATCGCGATGTTTATAGTCAAATTAGTGTATGGTATCCTAACCGGAGCTGGCGTTGTCATCGGTAGAAGATACGTCGGTCCGTGGCTAATTTCTGTATACAAAAAAGCGAGAACCACCCTGCTTCGTGGAAAAGGTAAGGGCGGTTCTCGGCTAAAACGTTAATGTAATTGTCTCATAACCGCACCTACTACCACCACAATAGCAAGTTAGGTTACACAAGGCAGAAGTTTCTCAGGCTTCTGTCTTCTTTATTTTATGCAAAATTCATACTAAATACTCTATCATCATTGTAACACATTATATTTATTTGTAGTCAAGATAAAAAACACCTGAAGGGCTCTCCTTCAGGTGTTTCTCTATTTTATGCTAACGCAGCTGCCTGCTCTTGTTGATCGACAGGAATTACAGCGTCTGTTAATGCTTTTTCTAATTCAGCTGTGTATTTCATTTGTTCTTCTTTGCTCCAGCCTAGTTTTGCAGCCATGTAATTGATTACTGCTTCTTTCCACTCATATACCCAGTGAATGTTGAAGAATACAGCGCCTCTGCGGCGTACGAAGAAGTCAACTGGTTTCGCTGTCATTTCGTAATCCATCGCGTATACAAGCGGGATTAGAACGTCTAACGGCATATTGTATTCTTTCGCTTCATCTTTATGTTTTTTCGCTAAGTCGAATAGTACGTCAACGTTAGAGCCATAGAATTTCGCGAATTCTTCAGCTTGTGCTGTTGTTAAACCGTACTTCGTACCTTCGCCTGCTTTTTTCGCGATAAATGCTGGGAATCCGTGTGAACCACTTACATGACCACCAGAGATTGGCATATGTTTCGTATCACTTTTCGGATATGCACTATGACCTTCTTTTTGTAATAGATTCGTTACGTAGTCTACTACCATTTCAGCCATTTTGCGGTATCCTGTTAATTTTCCGCCTGCGATTGTAATTAAGCCAGATTCAGAAGTCCAAATTTCATCTTTACGAGAAATTTCAGATGCATTCTTACCTTCTTCATAAATTAACGGACGCACACCAGCCCAGCTTGATTCAATATCTTTTTCCGTAATTTTCACGCTTGGGAACATGTAGTTAATCGCATTAATGATATATGTGCGATCCTCTGTTGTCATTTGCGGTACAGCTGCGTCTTTATCATAGAACGTATCTGTTGTGCCTACGTATGTTTTTCCTCCGCGAGGAATCGCGAACACCATACGTTTATCTGGTGTATCGAAGTAAATTGCTTGCCCTAATGGGAAACGTTTTTGGTCAATTACTAAGTGAACACCTTTTGATAACTGAAGTACTTTTCCTTTTTTCGAGTTATCTTTTTCACGAAGTGTATCTACCCAAGGACCAGCTGCGTTTACAATTTTCTTACCGTAAACTTCGTACACTTCTCCGTCTAGTAAATCGATTACACGAACACCACATACTTTTCCATCTTTATATAAGAAACTGTCTACTTTTGCGTAGTTAACAGCTTTTGCGCCATGCTCAATCGCTTCTTTCATCACTTCAATTGTAAGACGCGCATCGTCTGTACGATATTCTACGTAGTAACCGCCGCCTTTTAATCCTTCTTGTTTTACAAGAGGCTCTTTGTTTAGTGTTTCTTCACGGTTAAACATCTTTCTGCGCTCGCTTCGTTTTACACCTGCTAAGAAGTCGTATACACGAAGACCAATTGATGTACTGAATGATCCGAACGTACCACCTGTATGGAACGGAAGTAACATCCACTCTGGTGTTGTTACATGGGGACCGTTCTCATATACGATCGCACGCTCTTTCCCCACCTCTGCTACCATTTTCACTTCAAGTTGTTTTAAATAACGTAAACCGCCGTGTACAAGTTTCGTTGAACGACTTGATGTACCTGCTGCAAAGTCCTGCATTTCAAACACAATCGTTGATAACCCGCGTGTTGCTCCATCTAATGCAATACCAGAACCAGTAATACCTCCACCAATTACGATCACATCTAACTCTTGTTTATTTACTCCGTTTAATACGTCTTTACGTTGTTTACTTGAAAATTTCATGGTAATTCCTCCCTTTGATAACGAAAAAAGAGACCACAAACTCCGCTATAGATTTCACCTCTATAGCGCGTTGTGGTCTCTCCAAATCTCCTACCGAATTATTAACTTGTCACCATTATAACACTGTTTATGATTATTTGAAAGCTTTTGTTGCTTCAATTGCTTTTTTCCATCCAGCATATAGCTCTTCGCTTGTTTCCGCTTCCATCGTTGGTTCAAAGCGTTTGTCCATATGCCACTGCGCTTTAATTTCATCTTTGTTTTTCCAATATCCAACCGCAAGACCAGCTAAGTATGCTGCACCTAAAGCTGTCGTTTCATTGATCACTGGGCGCTCTACAGGAACGTCTAATATATCACTTTGGAACTTCATTAAGAAGTTATTCTTAACTGCCCCGCCATCAACGCGTAATGTGTTCAGTTCAATACCTGAATCTGCTTCCATTGCGCATAATACATCTTTCGTTTGGTACGCTAAAGATTCTAGCGTTGCACGAATGAAATGCTCTTTCGTCGTACCGCGCGTTACACCAAACATAGCGCCGCGTACTTCACTATCCCAGTACGGTGTACCTAATCCTACGAATGCTGGTACAACGTATACACCTTCAGTTGATTCAACGCGTGAAGCGTACTCTTCACTCTCACTTGCATCTTTAAACATGCGCATTCCGTCACGTAGCCATTGAATTGCAGAACCTGCTACGAAAATACTTCCTTCTAATGCGTAGTTTACTTTACCATCTATTCCCCATGCAATTGTTGTTAATAAGCCATGCTCAGAAGCTACTGCTTTTTCACCTGTGTTCATTAACATGAAGCAACCAGTTCCGTAAGTATTTTTCGCCATACCTTCACCGAAACAAGCTTGTCCAAATAATGCTGCTTGTTGGTCACCAGCTACACCTGCAATTGGTACATTTTGACCGAAGAAGTGATAATCAATTGTTTCGCCATATATTTCAGATGATGGACGTACTTCTGGAAGCATGCTCTTTGGAACTGTTAACATATCTAGAAGCTCATCATCCCACTGTAAATCATGAATGTTAAACATTAATGTACGTGATGCATTTGAGTAATCTGTTACGTGCGCTTTACCACCAGACAATTTCCATACAAGCCACGTATCAATTGTTCCGAATAACAGCTCGCCGTTTTCCGCTTTTTCTCTTGCACCTTCAACGTTATCTAAAATCCATTTTACTTTCGTACCAGAGAAGTATGCGTCAATTAAAAGACCTGTTTTTTCGCGAACCATATCGCTATAACCTTTTTCTTTTAAATCATCACAAATTTCAACTGTTTGACGAGATTGCCATACGATTGCGTTATAAACTGGTTTTCCTGTTGTTTTATCCCATACAACCGCTGTTTCACGTTGGTTCGTAATACCGATACCAGCGATTTGTTCTGGTTTTACATCCGCTTCACTTAAGCAAGTTGCGATAACCGCTAAAATAGATCCCCAAATTTCTTGCGCGTTATGCTCTACCCAACCTGGCTTTGGAAAATGTTGTGTAAACTCTTTTTGAGCTGAATGAACGATTTTTCCTTCTTTATTGAAAAGGATTGCGCGTGAGCTAGTTGTCCCTTGGTCTAATGAAAGAATATATTTTTTCATATCGGTTTCCCCCTTATGCTACTTTTCTATTATTTGTATTGCTTCCACTTTTTTTACTTGTCATATAAGAGATTGCTAGTACAATCACAGTTACAATAATCACATAAATAAGTGCTGAATTTTGTTTTCCTTCAAATACAACTTGATGGAATAATCCTGCAAGTGATCCACCTAAAATTGGACCAACTACTGGAATCCATGCATACTTCCAGTTTGAACCGCCCTTTCCTGCAATCGGAAGGAAGAAGTGTGCAATACGCGGACCTAAATCACGAGCCGGGTTGATTGCGTATCCTGTTGTTCCACCTAATGATAAACCAATACTTACAATTAAGAAACCTACGATAAATGGATTTAATCCATCTGCAAATTTATTTGCTCCAATTGCTAATATACCAAATACTAAAACGAATGTTCCAATCATTTCACTTAAAAGGTTTGCAAATGTGTTCGGAATTGCTGGACCTGTTGCAAATACACCTAACTTTGTTCCTGGATCTTCTGTTTCTTTCCAGTGTGGTAAGTAGTGTAAATATACGATAACTGCCCCGATAATTGCCCCAATCATTTGTGCTGCAATATAACCTGGTACGTCACTCCATGGGAACGCTCCCTTAAAAGCAAGTCCTATCGTTACAGCTGGATTCAAATGTGCCCCACTAATTGATCCAACTGCATACGCTGCAACCGCTACCGCTAAGCCCCAGCCCATTGTAATAACAATCCAACCAGAATCTTTCGCAAACGACTTCTTTAAACTTACACCCGCACAAACGCCGCCACCAAGTACGATTAACAACGCTGTCCCTATTAACTCTCCTAAAAATGCTGACATAGTATC
This sequence comes from Bacillus cereus group sp. BfR-BA-01310, assembly GCF_022664325.1. Classification (NCBI taxonomy): domain Bacteria; kingdom Bacillati; phylum Bacillota; class Bacilli; order Caryophanales; family Bacillaceae; genus Bacillus; species Bacillus cereus group sp. BfR-BA-01310. Next base: position 365,459 of record NZ_JAKUHD010000004.1, read on the forward strand.
CCTCCACAATCAATTTAAACGCTTTCAAATGTGATAGAGGTAAAATGAATGGCCATTCGTTTTTTTCAAAAGAAAAAGACCCACAGCTTGCACGCTTCTATATAAAAGTATATAGAAACAATGAAATGTGGATCTCTTCTTTTCTCCGTCACGTTTATTAACTTGTCTCTAATGTTAACCCCAAATGAAAGCGGTGTCAACGGAAATATTCACATTTTCGTCACTTTTTTTGATAATGTTTCCATAGTTCTTTTTTCGATGTCGTAATTGCTGTCGCACCAGCATTTAAAGCTCTTTCCACATCATCGACAGTACGAATGAAACCACCTGCTAAAATTGGCACACCTGTACGCTCTTTCACTTCAGCGATCACATCTGTTAAAGCACCAGGAAGCACCTCTATATAATTCGGCTTCGTTTTTTCTAGCAAATTACAGCTCTTTTCCATCGCGCTAGAATCAATTAAAAAGATGCGCTGAATTGCAACAACACCTTTTTGCTTCGCCTTCATAATTACGCTCGCCTTTGTTGACAATAACCCGTACGGTCTAAACTCCTGACATAAATACTCCGTCGCATGCCCATCACTCTGCAAGCCATGGATTAAATCCACATGTAAAAACACCTTTTTACAATATTGCTTCGCAAGTGACACAACACTCTTTAATTGACCGACATGAATATCTAAAATAACGATATACTCATACGAACTATGTAATAACTTTTCCAAATCTTTAATTTGCCTCACTGCCGGCAAAATCTTTTGTTCATGAAATTCCATTCTAACTGTCCCCTTCTTTATGTCATCCTATCCTTTATAGTACACAATTTGAGTGAAAAGAACAGCTAGTGTAGGGAATTTCTTTCGATTTACGAATAACAGACAAAAACGCTATTCTTCATTTCAGAGAAAATTCCTCATAAAAATAGTCGATTCATTTTCACCTATCTGTTTTTCGGATTATATGAAAACCCCGGATACTTCACAACAGGCCATTTCTCCTTACGCAAGGAATCCATCAATTCTGATCCAACATGTAAATTACTTTTAACTATTTCTGCAGGAGTCAATGCCATCCATTGATTTAACGATACATCTTCAAAGCGGTTACTTTTGAATATCTCTAAAAACCATAATGTTTCGGTACCAGTGTTTTGAATATAATGTCCAGTAGCAAAAGGTACATATCCAACATCACCAGCTCTATAATCAAATGTACGAGCTGTACCATTTCCAAGAAATACAGTCATTCTTCCTTGCCCTGTCAAATAATACTGCCACTCATCATTAGTAGGATGCCAATGAAGTTCTCTCATTCCACCAGGCTCAATTTCAACGAGCGCCGCTGCGATTGTTTTTGAAATAGGAAAGTTAGTAGAGTCGACAATTCGAACGCTACCACCAGGGGTCTTAATTGGTGTCTGTTTTAACAGTTCGTGCTTGAAGGTTAAAGGAACTGCCCCGTCTGGTGACTGGACTTCCTGACTTTCAAGCGAACCCGGTACCTCTCCTTGATAAATATAAACCTGTGCTGAAGGTATAGAGTTAAAAGCACTTTCTGGTACCCCGAAGTTAACCGATAGAACCTCTTTTGGCGTACGCGCAAACCAATCAGAGATAGATAAGGTGGAAAGATCAGAAAAGTGTCCATCATCGAAGACGAGCAGGAATTCGCAATGTTCCAGCCCTTGAATGGAATGCGGGATACCAGGGGGGAAATACCAAATGTCTCCTGGACCAACATCGACAATGAAGTTTCGTCCATCTTGGTCAACGGCAGTTATTCGTGCCCGTCCTAAAAGCATATACGCCCATTCTGCTTCTTTATGCCAATGAAGCTCACGTACTCCTCCGGCCGTTAAACTCATATTTACACCAGCAATTGTAGTCGAAACCGGAAGTTCTCTAACAGTAATCTCCCGAGACCACCCACCTTGTTTTAAAATCATAGAAGTGTCTGAGAATGAAAATTTCAAGTTAGGAACCAAGCCAGCATCTGTAATAGGTGGAACGAGCATATTCGGATTTTGAATATCCCGCATAATATTACGTGGACCAGAATCTATCGCACCGGCTCCATCGCTGCGAATTGGTTGTGGTATATTCCCTCCCGTTTCATTAACAGTACGTTTTTTCATCATTACGCTCCTCTTTCATCGGATTATTAAGTAAAAAACCTTTATCATAGCGTATGAATTGGGCTTTAAATGGTTCCTGTGCCTATTGGCACAATGATTTCTGCCTTAACAATCTGCAAACCCTTGATGCTTTCGCAGTTTAAAAAACGTGCAGCCAACACACTAGCATATAAAAAAGAAGAGAAATATTTTTCTCTTCTTCAAACATTTTCTATTAAAGCAGTACCGAATCTTTATCACTATCCTGATTGCGTTTCTCGCGCTCTTCTTCTAAGCGCTTCATATAAACTTCGCCTTCTTTTTCGATAAACTCATTATCCATCTCTTGCTCTTTTTTCGAAGTATATAAAACCATGTAGCCACTCAATACAATCCCAATGATCACAAGATAAATCCACCATGGTAAAGTTTCCACTTTCGTTCATTCCTTTCCTTAGACAAGCCTTATTAGTTTCACTGTATGAGGAAAGAAGTGGATTTATGCTTAAATTTTTCATTGTGGATTCTTCGCGAAGAATGCTTGTACATATTCCATAAACTCGATTGGCTCCTGACGGAACGGTGCGTGGTATCCTTTTTCAATGATATGAAACGTACTATTTGTAAATAACTGATGATACAGTTCACCATTTTCCCAAGAAACACTCTTATCGTGCCTACCCCATATAATTAAAGTTGGCACCTTAATTTTATCTGCTTCCATCGCAATGCGGCGCTCTTTCATTTTCGTAAGCTCATCATAATGCTTTTTATCATCTCGACTATTCTTCACTTCACTTTTATTATAATCTGTAATCGCAGTCACAGTTTGCAGATCTGTTGATAACTGCGGCATTTCATAACCTTCTTTTTGCTGGAAAGATTCAATCCCTGTAGAATCCGCTAAAATAAGATGCGTAACTGCGTCCGGGTATAAATATGCTAAATTAAGGGACATCTCTCCCCCCATCGAATGACCAAGTACCGCAAACTGATCGTATCCAAGCTTCTTCATTAACTTATAATATAAATTAACTTGCGCAGGAAACGAATACTGAAAATCAATCGGCTTAGAAGAACGCCCAAATCCTAAAATATCAACCGCAATAATCGTATGATCCTTCACGAGTTCCGGATAAATATCACTAAACCCATCTGAAGAACCACCAAACCCGTGAAGCATAAGTAAAGGCGGCTTACCCACGCCAATTTGCTTAAAATAGATCGTCTGTCCATCAATTTGCGCCATACTCTCTTTCGTATTTATCTTCATCATCACAGTATCTTTCACTTCTTCAACCTTCGCAATCGGCTTATCAACGAAGTTACAAACTACTAATAAAACAAGAACAATACCGCTAATGATATAAAACTTAAACCGTTTCAAAGTTCCCGTCTCCTTTCTCAAGTTGCTATTTAAAGTTTTTACAGTTTTTGGTTGTTTTATGTTTTCTTTTTAATTGTAACTATATCGGTTACAATCATATTAAAAAAATATGACTTATTTCTATTACCATCATCATTCTGTAACTATTATAGTTACATATTTAAAGTAAGTCAATTCTTTTCTCTACATGACCTAAAAATAGAAAAAGGGACTTCCATGTTGAAGTCCCTTTTTCTATTTTATTATAGTTGGCTTACTCCGCCGTCACCTTTATTGAAGTTTGCTGGAGCCCCGCCAGTCTCTCCTATATTAACGTAGTCTGGTCTTGCTGGTGCTCCACCCGTGTCCCCTCTATTGAAACCAGCATAATCTGGTCTTGCTGGCGCTCCGCCTGTATCCCCCTTATTAAAACTAACATAGTCTGGTCTTGCTGGCGCTCCGCCTGTATCTCCTCTATTTAAATATTGATTTTGAGATCCAGCAAAGGAATTCAATCCAATTGACAATGTAACTACTAAACCCGTAATGAACAAACTAGTCTTTTTCATTTATTTTAACGCTCCCTTTTTTAAAATTCTCTTTTGAGCTTGACTACTAACAAAAAAGTACTTACTAGCTTTTTCATGATTTTCTTCCTGATAAAACTTACAAGCTAATATTTCCATATATTCCTTAACGCACTCTAAAAGAGAATGTTCTTCAAAATATAAGATACTTTCTAAAGTTACTTTCTCTAAGTCACTAGCACTGGATTTAATATTAAGTTCTTTTAAAATCATAAAACGATATTGGAATTCTTTATTTTGTAATTCGTTACAAATCCTTAAACCTAACTCTATTAACTCATTAGCAGTTTCTATTCTACCTAATTTATAATTTTCCTCAGCTTCAGTGAAAATTGCTTTAAAATTTCTAGGCATTTTTTGAGTAACTTCACTTAGATGTCTAATCGCTAAATCAGATAAATCCTGACTGCCATATAGCCACCCTAAATTATTTCTAACCATTAAAACATACTTTTCATGATTCACTTGTTGGAAAACATTTAATGCAGTATTAAAATTTTCCTCAGCTAATTCAAATTGTCTTAAGTCTATACAACATAAACCCAATATATTCTCACATAAAGCGAAATTAATATCATATCCTGATTGCTTCGTAAAATCTTCTTTTGCCTTTTTCAAATAATCAATCGCATTAATTTGTTGATAGGAGTGATAGTAGAAATTCCCCATCCGGTAATTAAACTCCGCATGTTCTATCGGATCTGCAATATATTTCAATAACCTCTCAGCTTGTTCATACTGTTCTTTCGCTTCGTTATAATTTGAAATTAATGTGCAATGAAATCCTTTAAAAAAGTGATAGTAATACGCTAGAAAGCCTTCTGTCGGAATTTCGAAAGATTCCACTTTATCAAAACTATCTTCTCTAACTGAAATCCAATCAACTAATGCATCATACCTGAAATTCAATAACGCATGATAAAGCAATACATCCTGATCCACTTCCAAACCACGAATCTTACTATCAATCTCCTCTTTCATTTCCGTAGCTTTCTCTATATGCTGCTGCAACATTACACGATACCAATCATCTAAAGAATGTTTCATTTGCTCCCGTGTTACTATATCTGTTCCCATACCTTCGCATCCCCTTTTCTCCCAGCTTACAAAATTAGGATATTTATACAATTATCCAAATTGTATACTACCACCCCTTTTCTATATATTGAAAAATAATTATCAGAAAATTATGATTTAAATGAATTATACCAAATATTTCTTTTTCAAAAACTTGAGAAACATTTGTCAGAATATTTATCAAGCAAATAAAAAAGCAAGCAATTCCAGCTATCAGCTAAAACCACTTGCTCTTCTACTTATGAATGATACATCGGGTTATCAAATTCTAAATCGTACATCTTTACTCTTTGATAAATTCCTTTGTACTTCTCACTGTATCAATTGGACGAACTAATTTTTCAATTTCTGCACGTTTGGGCTCTAGGAATGGAGGTAAAGATAATTTTTCTCCAAGTGTTTCATATGGCTCATCTCCCATAAAACCAGGGCCATCTGTTGCAAATTCAAATAAAATTTGTGGTGCAACTCTTGCGTATAATGACTCAAAGAAGTGACGATTTACATAACCAGATGAAGGGAGTCCAACGCTACCTATTCTCTCAATCCATTCTTCTAATACAGCACGATCTTCTACGCGGAATGCGGCATGGTGCACTGTACCAAAGCCTTGTTGTGCTTCAGGAAGAACCGTATTATGTTCTACAATGACAGAGGCACCGTTTCCACCTTCGTTAACTTCAAATAAATAGAATTCTCCCTCTTGAGCAATCTCTTTAAATAATAGAACTTTTTCTAACACTTCTTTGAAGAAACTAAAGTTCGCGATACGAATAAATACAGGTCCTAAACCAGTAATTGCATATTCCAATGGAACTGGCCCATCTTGCCAAGGTGTACCTGATTCCACACCTTTATCAAATTCATCTGAGATTAATTGATAGTGTTGATCATCAAAATCAACGAAAGAAAGAGTTTTCTTACCAAATTGCTCTTTAATTCCTGTATGTTCCACTTCAAGACGGTCAAAACGTTTCACCCAATACGCTAATGCTGCATCACTTGGAACTCGGAACGAAGTTTTTGAAATTTCATTTGTACCGTGTACTCCTTTTGGAACACCTGGGAAGTCAAAGAATGTCATATCTGTTCCTGCACTACCTTTATCATCTGCAAAGAATAAGTGATACGTTTGAATATCATCTTGGTTTACCGTTTTTTTAACGAGACGCATTCCTAAAACGTAAGTGAAAAATTCATAGTTCTTTTCTGCACTACTTGTAATCGCTGTAACGTGGTGTATCCCTTTTAATTGGTTCATTTTATATTCCTCCAATAATTTTAATTTATATGTTAAAGTTGTATTTTTTCTTCTATTACTTCTCTTCAACCGGAGCTAAATTTGCTTCAATTTCTGCTCGCTGATTCTCTAAGAACGGCGGTAAATCAAGTTTTTCTCCTAAATGTTCCACATCTCCATCAACTGTAAATCCTGGTCCATCTGTCGCAATTTCAAAAAGGATTCCGTTTGATTCACGGAAATATAAGCTTTTAAAGTAGAAACGGTCGATAATTCCTGAAGAATGAAACCCTCTTTGTTTCACCTGTTCCTCCCAATAGGCAAGCTCTGTATCGTTTTTCACACGAATTGCTAAATGGTGAATGCTACCGCGGCCCGGCTTTTCAGAAGGACCATCCAAATATTTCACAACTATTTCTCCAAAGGCTTCTCCCTTAATAGACTGAAAAATTGCTTCCTCGTCACTTCGGCTAACCTCTGTATAACCAAACATATCTGTAAGTGTACTCGCCATTTTATCAAGCCTACGCACCGTCATTTCCACAGAACCCATTCCTTGAATTTGATGTTCGGCCGGAACTTCGGATTTCTCCCATGTTTCCCAGTGTTTCACTTTTTCTCCGTTTGAAACGATTAGCACTAAACGAAGACCTTCAGAATCCTCAAATTTCAAAGCAGGACGATTTGCATATGTTGTAATTTCACTATGTTTCACACCAAATTTCTCAAATCGTTCTTTCCAGTAATGCAGGCTGTCCTCTGAAGGAACGAGTAATCCAATTCGAGTAATCGTATTCGTACCGCGATATGTTTTTCCTACTAAAGGAATTTCAAAAAACGATAGCTCCGTACCTGGGCTTCCTGTTTTATCTCCGTAAAATAAGTGATACATTGACGGATCATCTTGGTTTACCGTCATTTTCACACGACGTAAACCAAGCACGTTTTTATAAAAATGATTATTTTCATTTGCGTTCTTTGTAATCATTGAAATGTGATGATGTCCTTTAATTTCATACATCGGTGATTCCTCCGTTTCATTTTACTAGTCAAGTGATGACTAAAAAAATAATATGCTTCTTAACTTTTCACTATATTCTCATTATGTTTTTGTAGCTTAATCTTAGTTTTTTACTGAATAAGTTGCATTGATAGAAAACTGTTTTAAAAATTCATTCATAAATTACTTTACTGTGTAAACCGAAAGTAACTGAGTGTATGTTTTTCATATGACTCAATCACTTTCGTTACTATCACTTTACATCTCAAGTGATTAAAAAGCAAGTAAAAAATCTCAAATTCAAGATATTTCTTTGGTTAAATAACATTTTAGCTGGAGAATAGTTAATTTCTATCTGTTATTAAATTTGATTTTTAATAAAAAAACAGCCTCACTAAGCTTTTTAACACTTAATGAGGCCATCCTATTTACAATCTTAATTATGGAACGTCGGCTTATAGAACGAACGGTTATCAAGGGCAAAGACACGCTCTGTGTATTCGCCTGGTTTTGTGCGTCCTAATGCGCGGTCCATCATGTTCATTTTTGCATCTAAGTTATCGATGTAGTGCAGAATTTCTGCTTCTTTTACTAATGGTGGTTTTGGGCTACCCCATTCTGCTTTTCCGTGGTGGGAAAGGACGATGTGCTGAAGGATTAATACTTCTTCTGCATCGATTTGTAGTTCATCTGCTGCTTTACCAATTTCGCTCACCATAATTGAAATGTGGCCAAGTAAATTTCCTTCTAACGTATACGTCGTAGAAATCGGGCCAGATAGCTCAATTACTTTACCAAGGTCGTGTAAAATAACGCCCGCATAAAGTAAATCTTTATCTAACGATGGGTATAGTGTAGAAATTGCTTTCGCTAAATCTAACATTGATACGACATGGTAAGCTAGTCCAGATACGAACTCGTGATGGTTTTTCGTCGCTGCTGGATATTCTAAAAATTCGTTTTGATGCTTATTTAATAAATGTCTTGTTAGACGCTGAATGTTCGGATTTCTCATTTCAAATATGTACTGCGTAATTTTTTCAACCATATCTTCTTTTTTCACTGGGGCTTTTTCTACAAATTCCGAGATGTCGGTTACTTCATTTTCATTAGCAACGCGAATTTGTTTCACACGTAATTGAATACGTCCTTTATAGTTTTGAATATCTCCTGCTACTTTGACGATTGTTTCTGCTACATATTGTTTCTCAACTTCTGGTGATACATCCCATAGCTTCGCTTCAATATCTCCAGTTTGGTCTTGCAAGATCACTGTTAAAAACGGCTTTCCATTGCTTGCGATACCTTTTGTCGCTGTTTTAATTAACAAGAAAATATCGACTTGTTCACCAACTTCATACTCTGCAATTTTCTTTTTCATTCGAATTCCTCCACCAAATCAATTACTTTTAGTATAGCATACTACAACTCATTTTCTTTACGCTTACGTGTTAATTTTATAATCTGATTTTCTTTAAAATATGTTAATAAATGCTCATGACATGTAAAGAAGATAACTTGTCTATCATTCGCAATTTCCTTTATAAGTTCAATCGTTCGATTCGTCCTTACCGCATCAAAATGCACGAAGCTATCATCAATAATAAATGGATAATCATGCTCAAATGTTTTCGCTAGCGCAAATCGTAACGATAAATATAACTGCTCTGCTGTCGCCTGGCTCAGTTCATGACTGTAAAAACGCATACCATCATTACGTTCCACAATAAACGATTCCGTTTCTGACGGTGAGAATATTTTACTATATCGTCCGCCTGTTAAATAAACGAAATACTCTTCGGATTTTTGTAAAATACGCGGAAGATGCACTTCATGATAATATTGCTTCGTTTTCGTTAGTACTGTCTTCGCGGCCGCATATGCAGCCCACTTCTTCACTTGTTCACGCACTTGTGATTTTTTCATTTCCCACTCATGTAGTAAATCACCGTACGTACTACCTTCTTCTAAATTCGCAATTTCTATTCGATGCTTCGCAATACGCTCTGTTAATTCTTTCTCTTTCGCAAGACAGTTTTGCATCGTTACTATTTCTTGCTTTAACTTTTCTTCATATCCTTCAGCCTCATAATTTTCAGCTAATGATAAACTCGTTAAGCGCTGTTCTAAAAGATCAATTTGAGGCAATAGACGCCCCACTTGCTTCTCCGCATCTTCACGTTTTTCCGCCAATCTTCCTGCTTCTAAAAACATCTCTTCATTTGTAGATTCTGCAATATGCCATAAACCATCTCGTTCTACTAGAAGTTGCTTTAATTGCTGCTGCAACAATTCATATTCCTCTTGCCACTCCGCAAACTTCTCTTCCTTTTGCTTACAAGTCTGCCTCTTCTCTTTCTCATTTTGCATACGACTTTGCGCCTCATGCAACTTACTATACTCTGTGCTACCGATAACAGTTTCTAGTTTATGTTCAAAACGAGAAATCATTTCATATAATGAAGATTTTCGCTCACCTTGTTTCTCTAGCTCACGATATAATTGCTGCATTTTTTCAATACGCTCAAACGCCGGCAATAGGTGCGCATACGTATAAAATTCCGGGAACATATAACGCGTTTTATAAGCACCTACTTGTTCTCCTGCATGGAAAGTTTCTCTTTCCCATTCCTCATACGATGAAACGACTTTATCATACGCACGTTCCATTTGCTGCAATTTATAAGACTCTCGCTCAAATAACTTTCGAATCTCTTCATCTTTTTCTAATTGATAACGAACTGACATCGCCTCTTCACTTTGACGCCCTCCAGCGCTTTGCTGAAGAGTAAGGAGTTCTTCTTGTAATCCACCTGAAGGATCTTTATATAAAACGAGAGCAAGAACAATCCCTACAAAAACAATAACACTAATAAATAACATCGCGCGGTTATCTATAAATAAACTCGTTACTAAAACGCCCGTATTAATAAGAAGTAACAGAAGACAAACTCTTTGCCACTGCTTTTTCTTTTGCTTTACTGCCCCTGCTTTCTCTTCATACTTACGCTTCATTCTCTCTGCGCCCATACCTAGAAACGCCGCATCTTGAAATGATTTTTCTTTCTCAACTAACGTATTTCTCTCTTCATCAGCTAACATTTGCTGGCTTATTTGTCTTATATTTTCTTCTTGTTCTTCTAAGTGCTCTTGAGCCGTTTTAAAACGTTCATCTAGCTGCGTTTTTTGCGTTTCTAACTCTCTCGCTTTTTGCACCGTTTGTGTAATTAATTCTTTCGTCGCTAAACTTATATCAAATGAAAGAACAGTCTCTTTTTCAAAAGTAGCGCCAATTTGTTGCTCTAGTTCTGCGATTTCTTCTTTTATATTCGCAATATTCCCTGTAATATCACGCATTTCTTGGCGTGCATTTTCATAAGACATATGCTGCATACGAAGCTCTTCTACATAACTTTCTTTTTGTAAAAATGCTTCATCTATTTCTGTCGCATCAATTTCTAATTGCACAGTTTCTATCTTTTTCTGAAGTGAATCTACTTGCACTTGAAGAGGCTCCATCTTAGCCTTTATCGCCTCATAGCGCGCCGTACCATTTACAGGAAACTGTCCTTTTTCGTTTTCTAACACTTTCTCGTGCGTACGTTTTTCAATAACGAGAGGCTCAAGCGCTGACAATATTTCATAATCTTGCTTTCGTTTTTCCGCACACTCTTTTTCAGTGCGAACGTAAGCGAGTTTCTCTTCACTTTCTTTTAACTGCTCAACCTGTTTTTCATACGTGCCAATTTTCCCTTGCCACTCTTTCAGCTTCTCTTCAAGCTTCTTCATTTCTTGCAATGACACGTTAATTTCAGGCTTACGACCACTCGGCTTAAAGCGCTGATCCATTTCTTTTTCTAGCTTTTTATCTAACTGCAATAACGCATCGCTTCCGACTGCGCTTGCAGAAAATAAATAATTGCCGATATCCGCCTCGCCAAGCTGATGAATATTTTGAAGGCCATGCATATCAAATGAAAAGACAGAATCAAATAAGCTTTCATTCATTCCGCTTAATATATCATTTAAAATATCTTCGCCGCCAGTTTTCCCGTCTTCAAAATAAACGGTCACTTCACCAGATGCCGTCTTTGGCAAACGCTCAATTTTCAAATGGCCGTACTTCTCTGTTTGCACAGTAATCGCACCGCCATACTTCCCGCCTTCTTTCGGTTCATAACGGCGCTGCCCTCTCGTCGGAAAACCGAATAAAATACTTTTCATAAATGAGCGAATTGTCGATTTCCCCGCTTCATTTTCACCGTACAACACCGTCAGCAATGAAAGATCCATTTCCACATTTTCTAGTTTTCCATAGCCATAAATATGGAGTTTTTCAATTCTCATTTTTTATCCCTCTCTTGCTGGAATAATTGCTCTAAAATAATATTTTCCGCTTCCTTTTGAATCTCTTTCTTCTCTTCTTCCGTAAAAGATTCAATACTATTACGTGCCACAGGAGATGTCCAAATCGTGCGCAACACTCCGTCCATATTTGTAAAACCTTCTAGCTCTTGCAGTACACTACCGACGAAATGATTTTCCGCTTTCAAACGTTCAATTTCCGCAAAAGAAACCGTCTCATTTTTCCACTTCATCGCATGCACAAAGTCTTTTCGCTCTTCTCCCGCTGCTAAAATATGAAAAATCTCTTCCACACGCTTTTCATCACGCAAATAAGGAGAAAGCGGCCCCTGCCCTGTAAATACGACGGTTAAAAGCATACCTTCCTCTTCTCTTCGGCACTCATTCATTATTTCTGCCGCTACTGTCATAAGATCATCAACAGTTTCAAGTCCATCAATATTAACTTCTATCTCATCCCATACAACATCCGCAGTATGGAAAAACGAACAATGCGATCCTTGTTTCGTTAATTCGATAAGGTACGCACCCTTTTCCCCTGTTTCCTTACGATGGCGCCCTTGTATATTACCTGGATAAATAATGTACGGCTCTTCCGATAAAACTTCTCGTTTATGTATATGGCCAAGAGCCCAATAATCAAACTGCTTTTCCTTCAGCTCACGAATTTGAAACGGTGCATAGCGATTATGCTCCGCATCCCCTTCCACACTACCGTGAAGCATTCCAATATGAAAAGGCGCATCACTCATTTTCATATACTGCGCTGTCATATTATCCGTTACCGCTTGCTGCAAATAACTAAACCCATAAATAGAAGCTACAAGCTCACCATTTTTATAAAATGATTTCTCTTCTACATAAGGCTCCGTAAACACATGAACATTTTCAGGAAACTCAATCGCTGCCCAGCTTCCGCCTAAATGATCGTGGTTACCGTGAATAATAAAAATGGGAATATCGTACTGCGAAAGTCTCTTCATTTGCTCACGCACAAACACTTGCGCTCTCAAACTTCTCGTCTCCGCATCATACAAATCCCCAGCTAGTAATACGAAATCAACGCGCTCTTGAATCGCTTTATCAACAATACGCTCGAACGATTCAAACGTACTTTGCTTCATTCTCTCCCAAACAGACGGTGGTACATTCATTTCCATCCCTTTAAACGGACTATCCAAATGCAAATCAGCCGCATGTATAAACTTCACTTGTTTCACAAATAACGATCCTTTCTATATTTCAAAAGTTTCATATTATCAACAATAACTAGTGAACCTCTCCACCTAAATCATAGATTTTGATGGAGCATCCTTCATCATAAATACGGTTAACTCGAGCATTTTCACACCGTTGGTGCGACCGCCTGAAGAAAACTAATGAATGTAGATAAGGATTGCTGTGTTCTGGCTGAAACTCGAGGTACTTTTGCCTCGAGTTTCAACTTTTTCTTTTCAGAAAAAGCTTTAAGATGCTCACGTAAGAAATAACGTGCGCCTATATTGTAAGC